>PMCH01000302.1:0-6985 GCA_003154055.1 Acidobacteriaceae bacterium | reverse complement strand
GTCGCCCAGGCCCTCCAGCAGCGGATACGCGTCGAACCCCGCCAGCGCCCGCCGCAGCGCCTCTACTCCGCCCGCACGTTCCAGCGTGCTGCCGTCCACCACCGCGCCCGCCGCCAGGCTGTTCCCATCAATACCGTCGGTACCCGCGCTCAGGATGGTGATATCTTCCCCAGCAATTTTTTCCGCGCAGGCGAGCGCAAACTGCTGGTTGCGCCCGCCCGTGCCGCCGTTACAGACGCTGACCGTCACCTCGCCGCCCGAGATCAGGCACACCCGCGACACCGACCGCCGCAACTCTCGCACCCGGTTCACCAGATAGTCCGCCGCCTTTTCGTAATCCCAATCGTCGCAGGAGTTGTCCACTTCCACCGCGAAACCCTGCTGGGTAGCGGCCACGGCAGCCTCCTCGACCGCGACCTTGTTCGAAAGCACCGTCCACCAGCGCGCATGCACGAATGCCGGATCGTCGGATTTCGGCGTCTCCTCGAGCGCATGCTGACGGAAGAGATCGCCAACCGGCTTCGGAAACTGTTCGGTCAGTCCATACTTCGCTGCAATGCGCTCGCAGTCCTGGAGCGAGGTGGAATCGGGCATCGTCGGCCCCGAGGCCAGCGCATCGGGGGTTGCGTCAGGCACATCCGAGACCAGGATCGAAACCTGCCGCGCNNTCGTCATCCACCGGCTTTTCGACAATCGAACTCCCTCCGCCCGAGAGCATGAAAATCACGAGCGACGCGGCGTTAAGCGAGTCGAGCGATTTCAGGATCGCCCCGGCCGCCTGGATGGATTCCGCGTTGGGCGTGGGATGCCCGCCACAGAAATAGCGGAAGCCGCGCACCTGGCTGGCGGGCGCCACTGACGAAGCGACGATCCCTTCCAACCGGCTTCCCAGTTGCGCTTCCAGCGCTAGCGCCATGGTATGCGCAGCCTTGCCGATCGAAACCACGAACACGCGCGAGTAGGCATCGAGATCGTGCAGGTCTTCGCAGATCCGGAGTACACCGCGCTCGCAATGCACATGCTGCGCGAAAGCCTTCTCGATGGAGGCGTTCTTCAACGCCGAGACAAAAATGTCGCGCGCCGCTTCTCGCATGCGAAGAAACTGCTGCAAGCGCTCTGAAGCGATCTCCACCATATTGGAAGATTATAGAGAACTGCGGCGAGGTTATAATGCGCCGCATGCCCGCGAAAACAACCGCCCCTGACAAAAAGCAGGACTTCAAGCAAGCCTTTGATGGCCTGCGCAAAATCCTGAAACCCTACGACGGAAGATTCCGCATCCCAAAGGACGCTCCCGGCAACTACCTGAGCGAGTCCAAGTCGCTCACCTATGAAGGCAAGCCGGTGATGTTCGCGAGCATCACCAGCAAGAGCTACGTCGCGTTCCACCTGTTTCCCGTGTACGTGTTCCCCGATTTGCTGCAGGGCATGTCCCCGGAGCTGAAACGGCGCATGCAGGGTAAGACCTGCTGGAACTTCAAGAAGGCAGATGAGCCGCTCTTCGCCGAACTGGCGCTACTGGTCGCGTCAAGCATCAAGAGATTCGAAACGATGGGCCCGCGCAACCTCACCCGGGACGATCTGCGCACCCTCGGGAAAGAAAAGCCCAAACGCAAATCTCGCTAAACTCCAAGCCCAGCCGCGGAGCGGCAATACCAGAGAGGCCCGGCCAATTGCCGTGAGCGGTAAGGTCGTGTAGGGACGGGTCTCTGACCCGTCCAAACCGGGGCCTCGCTAGGAATTGCGCACCATCCCCGGGATCCATTCCTCGACCGCTCTTCTCATCTCCTTCAGCCTTCCTTCAAAGAAGTGATCTCCGGCTTCGACGCGTACCAGTTTCTTCGGTTCGGCGAAAGTTGCCACCAGCGCTTCCAGTTTCCCCGGCGGCCCGAACTGGTCCCGCGACCCGCTGACGAACAGCTTCCGCTTCGCACAGGAACGCAGAAATTCGAAATCGTACACCCGGTTGTCCACGGGCACAGCCGGCAGCCCAAGCCCTATCAGCGCCGTCACACGCGGATCCGGGCATGCCGCCCGCAACCCCACCACGGCGCCAAAAGAAAAGCCGGCAAAGATCACCGGCAGCGGGAACTCCTGTTCCAGCCAATCAAGCGCCGCGCGCGCGTCGTCCACTTCCCCGGCGCCGCCCGCGTGCTCGCCTTCGCTCAGTCCGGTTCCGCGGAAATTGAATCGCAGCACCGGAAAACCAAAGCCATTGAGCGCCTTCATGGTGTGAAAGACGACCTTGTTATGCAGCGTCCCGCCGAACAACGGATGCGGATGGCAGACCACGGCGGCATGCGTCGCACCAGGCGATCCCCCATTCAGCAACGCCTCCAACCGCCCGGCAGGGCCGTCGAGGAATAAGGATCGAATAGTCGCGTTCTCGGGAATCACTATTTCAGATTATCAACGGAAGAGAGGATGCGGGAGTCGATAGTGGATGGTGGATGGTGATCCGTCGATGCCCCACAAGAAACAAGNNCTGTCGCGAGTGGTGTTCTTCACCACGTACATCATCTCGTCGGCCTGGCGAATGATATCTTCCGGGGTCCGGGCATCGTGCGGGAAAGTGGCCAGGCCCATGCTGGCCCGGACACTCAGCTCCAAACCATCGTCGGCGCCGAAACGCCCGCTGCGCAGCGAGTCTTGCAGCCGCTTGGCAACCACCAGTGCCTGGTCCTTGCCAGTCTGCGGAAGCAGCACAACAAATTCGTCGCCCCCGTAACGGAAAGCGAAATCAATCAAACGCAACTGGGCCTTGATCAAGTATCCGACCTCGGCCAGCAGGCGGCTTCCCACCAGATGTCCCTTGGTGTCATTGACCTGCTTGAAGTGATCGAGGTCGATGAAGATCACGCTGAATTCATAACCGAACCGAGTCGAGCGGTAGACCTCGGTTTCCAGCGTCTTCGAGAGATGCCGCGCGTTGAACAGGCCGGTGCAATCGTCCGTGATGGTGAGTTCCTGAATCTTCTCCACGGCCTTCGCGTTTTCGATGGAGATGGCTGCGTAATCGCACAAGGATTGCAGGAAGAACATTTCTTGCTCGCTCAGTCCCTGGACCTCGACGTTCACCAACTGGATCACGCCCAGCACGCGATGCTTGGAACGCAGCGGCACGCAGATGATGGAACGCGTCTGCCAGCGCGTCATCTCATCCAGTCGGGGGGAAAACCTTGGGTCGGCCTGGACGTCGGGAACGATGAGCGCCTCGCCATGCTTGGCGACCCAGCCAGCAATGCCTTCGCCCATTTTCACTCGGGCGTTGCTCAGTGCCTGGGCAGCGGCGCCCACCGCAATGGCGAAGTAGAGCTCGTCTTTCTGCTCGTCCACCATCAGCAGCGACCAGGTATCCGGACGGAAGTATTCCGCCATCTTCTCCATGATCGTCTGCAGGATGGAATCCAGATTCAGAGAAGACGTCAGCGCCTTAGCCACATCGTGGAAGATGCTGATCTCTTGCGACAGGCGAATTGGGGATGTGCCCGTGGCCTCCGACATTCCTTCCTCGTTCTGATGGGAGATAGGAAATTATAGGTTTGGCCGCACAGGTCGGGCAATGAACGATGGTAACCCGAACCTGTGTAGCCACCCCGACGTTATGCCGCAAATCCCGCCCCCTGCGGCCCCCAAATGCCCTATCATGGAGTGCTCGTGTAGGGCGGACACTCTTCTCCGCCGCACTTGCAGTTCCCTACCGGGCGGGAGAATCCCTTGCCTTCCTTTGGTGAAAAACTGAAGCGGGAACGAGAGAAGCGCGCCGTCACGCTGGAGCAGATTTCCGCCTCCACCAAGATCAGCACCCGCCTGCTCCAGGCGCTCGAGGAAGAAAAATTCAACCAGTTGCCAGGGGGTATTTTTAACAAGGGCTTCGTCCGCGCCTATGCACGCTGTATCGGTCTGGATGAGGACCAGGCCGTCGCCGATTACCTGGATGCCTCCGGCGAGTCCGCTCCCCTCCGGATCGAAGCCGTTGCGGAACCCGAACGCAGCGCGCCGGAACCCGCTGCCGATAGCTCTTCCCGCGACCTTCCCTGGGGACTGTTTGCCGCTGTTCTGTTGCTGGTTGCGCTGGTGCTTTCGATCTGGAGCTACCGCAAGCGGGAAAACCGCGCCCCATCCGCCACTCCACCATCCGCCCCGTCTGCGCTGCAAAACACTTCGCCGGTCGGCGGCGGTCTCGGCATCGCATCCGAGGCGTCGGCTGCGAGCGGCACCTCGAATCCCCTCAGCGCGCAGGTCAAACCTGCCGCAGGCCCGATCGCGCAGCCCAAAACCGTGCCCACCGATAAAATCGCGGCTCCGCAACCGGCGTCCCAGTCCGGCGCGGCCCTTCCTTTGCCGGGCGAGTTCACCGTCGTCATCCAGGCGCGCGAGGACTCCTGGGTTTTCTTGAACTCGGATGGAAAGACCGTCCTTTCCGACACGCTGGTCGCCGGAACCCAGCGCTCCGTCCGCGCCCGAAAAGAGGTGGTCGTGCGGGCTGGCAACTCGGGCGCCGTGGACTTTTTTTTCAACGGAAAGAAACTGCCCGCGCAGGGAGATTACGGGGAGGTGAAAACCCTGACCTTTGGTGCAACGGGGATCGTGCCGAACCGTCCAGCACCACCTGGAACGCAATAGTTTTTCTTCTTTCCTTTCTGCCGCTTACCTTCCCTTACGTTCCGTTCAATGCGGTCCCGTGCCACTCGCTGCATTGGCCCTCCGCCCCGGCCAAACTCATTGCGCCACCCGGTCATCTCTGGTACCGTTTTAAGGACGAGAACTGTAACCACCCGTCGAGAGCCCTTCGTGTCGTAGGCCCTCTTATCACGCAAGGCTCGAAGTCATCTTGAGGAGATACCAGCTTGGCAACCAATCGTTCCCTGTTTACCTCGGAATCTGTTACCGAGGGGCATCCGGATAAGATCGCCGACCAGATTTCTGATGCCATTCTCGACGCTTGCCTGCGTGATGATCCCGCCAGCCGCGTCGCCTGCGAAACCCTGACCTGCACCGGCCTGGTCGTCATCGCCGGCGAGATCACCACCAAGGCCTATGTGGACTTCCAGAACGTNNAGCAGTCCGGCGACATCGCCATGGGCGTGGACACCGGCGGCGCCGGCGACCAGGGAATGATGTTCGGCTTCGCCTGCAATGAGACGCCGGAACTGATGCCGATGCCGATCGCGCTGGCCCACAAGTTGTGCCAGCGTCTGACCGAAGTCCGCAAGAACGGCACCTGCCCTTACCTCCGGCCGGATGGTAAGTCCCAAGTCACCGTTGAATACTCAGCACTGGGCAAGGTGAAGCGCGTGGATGCAGTCGTGGTTTCCACCCAGCATTCCGAGACGGTCGGCAACGACGAACTGCGCGCCGACATTCTGAAATATGTCATCCAGGCCGTGATTCCGGCCAACCTGCTCGATGAGGACACCAAGTACCACATCAATCCCACCGGCCGCTTCGTCATTGGCGGTCCGATGGGCGATTCCGGGCTTACCGGACGCAAGATCATCGTCGACACNNGGAGGCGGCGCGTTCAGCGGCAAGGACCCGACCAAGGTTGACCGTTCCGCCGCTTACATGGCGCGTTACATCGCGAAGAACGTGGTCGCTGCCGGTCTGGCCGATCGCTGCGAGGTACAACTTGCTTACGCGATCGGTGTTGCCGAACCCGTCAGCGTCCTTGTGGATACTTTCGGAACTGAGAAGGTAGATGCCAAGCTTATTCCGGACCTGATTCGCGCGAACTTCAAACTGAACCCGCGGGGAATCATCGAGTCGCTGAACCTGCGCCGTCCGATCTACCGCAAGACCGCTGCCTACGGACACTTCGGCCGCGCCGACGCCGACTTCACCTGGGAGGCAACCGACAAGGCGGCCAAACTGGCGTCCGATGCGGGCCTCAAGCTGGAAACGGCGGGCGCAAGGAAATAATCTCTATTGCACCACGGAGGCACAGAGACACGGAGAAAAGCGATTTGGGTTTTCCCGGTTTGGATTTTCTCAGTGACTCCGTGTCTCCGTGGTGAACAGTTTTCTCATCGATCAAAACCGTATACAAATTCATTCCGTCATCATCCGGGGAGAAAATGGCTACAACTTCAATCAATTCCGACATTAAGAGTCTCGAACTGGCCGATCTGGGCAAGAAGCGCATCGAGTGGGCGAATCAGTCCATGAAGGTGCTGCAGATCATCCGCAAAGAATTCATCAAGAACCAGCCGCTCAAGGGCATCCGCGTTTCAGCCTGCCTGCACGTGACCGCTGAAACCGCTAACCTGATGATCGCGTTGCGCGATGGCGGAGCCGATGTGGCGCTCTGCGCTTCCAACCCGCTCTCCACCCAGGACGACGTTGCCGCCAGCCTGGTCCGCGACTACAACATTCCCGTGTTCGCCATCAAGGGTGAGGACAACGATTCCTACTACTCGCATATCATGGCGGCGGTCGACCACAAGCCGCAGTTCACCATGGACGACGGCGCCGACCTGGTCACCGTCCTGCACACCAAGCGCACGGCTGAACTGGCTAATGTGATTGGCGGCACAGAAGAAACGACCACAGGCGTGATCCGCCTGCGCGCGATGGCCAAGGAAGGCGTGCTGCGCTATCCGATCATCGCCGTCAACGACGCCGACACCAAGCACCTGTTCGATAACCGCTACGGCACCGGACAGTCCACGATTGACGGCATCATCCGCGCGACGAATTTCCTGCTCGCCGGATCGAAGTTCGTAGTCGCCGGCTACGGCTGGTGCGGACGCGGACTGGCCAGCCGTGCCCGTGGCGCCGGCGCTGAAGTCGTCGTCACCGAAATTGATCCGACAAAGGCGCTCGAAGCCGTGATGGACGGCTTCCGCGTGATGAGCATGGAAGAGGCCGCCAAACTCGGCGACGTTTTCTGCACCGTCACCGGCAACAAGAACGTCCTCGCCAAGCAGCACTTCGAGCTGATGAGAGACGGCGCGATCATCTCGAACTCCGGCCACTTCAACGT
>PMCH01000081.1:2200-4648 GCA_003154055.1 Acidobacteriaceae bacterium | reverse complement strand
CCACAAGCCCCTCCAGAAAGAAAATTCTCGAATGACAACATTTACCGAGCTACCCCTGTCTTCTGCCCTTCAGCAGAAACTGGCGGCCGCTCAATTCATTACCCTGACACCCATCCAGGAGCGTGCGATTCCTCCTGCCCTTGAAGGAAAAGACGTAATCGGAACCGCCCAGACGGGCACTGGCAAGACTCTTGCTTTCCTGATTCCAATCATCGAAATGCTGCGCCACGACGAATCGCAGAAGGCAACGGCTCTGGTTCTATTGCCCACCCGCGAACTGGCCATGCAAGTCCACGAGGTATACGAGAACCTGCGCAACAAGACCATGCCCAAGGCGTCGCTGGTAATCGGTGGCGTGTCGGAGAAGGGCCAGATCGAAGGTCTTCGCGCAGGATCCCGGCTGATCATTGCCACTCCGGGCCGCCTGCAGGACTTCATCACCCGCCGGTTCGCCGACTTGCGCANNGACCGCATGCTGGACATGGGCTTCCTGCCGGCTATCCGGCGCATTCTGTCGGTACTCCCCCAGCGGCGGCAGACGCTTTGTTTCTCGGCCACCCTGGAACAATCCGTGGCCGCGCTGGTGAATGACTACATGCGCGAACCGGTGCGGGTGGCTTTGGGCTCTGTCCTTAAGCCTGCTGAGAGCGTGCAACTGAAAGCATACGAAGTGCGCCCGGGAGAAAAGTTGGACACCCTCCGGCAATTGCTCTACGAAGAAAAAGGGCAGACGCTGATCTTCACCCGTACCAAGCGCGGCACACAACGCCTCGCTAAGGAACTGGTGCGCGACGGCTTCAACGCCGCGATGATTCACGGCGACCGCACGCAGGCCCAGCGCAACGGCGCGCTGAGCGGATTTCAGGACGGCCGCTTCCAGGTGCTGGTAGCCACCGATATCGCCTCCCGTGGCTTGCACGTGGACGACGTGGCTCACGTGATCAACTACGACGTTCCGAAAATGGCCGAGGATTTCATCCACCGGGTTGGCCGCACCGGCCGCGCCGGGTCCCTGGGCCGAGCCTCAACGTTGGTTTCCGGCGCCGAGGTTCTGGAACTGCGTTCGATCGAGCGCACGCTGCAGTTGCGCATCGAGCGCATGCAACTCGATCCATCGGGCGAAGAACGGCCCAAGCGCATTGTGGAGAACACACTGGCATCACGGACGTTGACCGCGCTGCCGGGTGAGGTTTTTGTGTAGAAGGATGGATGGAGTCGCCGGAGCTTACGCTCCGGCGCATCTCTGAGGTTGGCTAACGATCGAATCCCTTGTTGCCGTGCGGTGTAGCGGATAATTCTTCCGGTTCCGGTTCGTCGGAGCCGATGCCGAACAGAGCGGCCTGGGCCGCGGCGTGCTCGCGCATCTCGCGCAATTCGTCTTCACTGTCCACTACGCTATCGACAGCCCCTTCCGGTTTGTCCTGCTTGCGCAGGGTCCGGCGCTCGGCTTTGTCTTTTTGCTTCTGTTGCCGCGCATGTTCCTTCTGACGCTTCGTAAACGTTGATCGGCCTCGTGGCATTCCCAATCTCCCATGTCTATTTTATCGCTTCCTGGCCCGCGGCAGGTGTCGCTCACTGCACGTCGGGCGAATCGGCGGAGCTACCAGCGGGGCTCGCGCGGCTGACGTGCATGCCCCTGATAGTCATCGCGTCCGCGTCCCCCTCCACCGCCGCCAAACTTCTGCCCGCCGCCCTTGGGCCGGTCCGTCTTGGGCTTCGCTTCGTTGATTTTCAGAGCGCGCCCTCCCAGTTCCGTTCCGTCCAAGGCCGCAATGGCCTTATCGGCTTCGCCGGCGTTGGTCATTTCGACAAACGCGAAACCCCGGGCTCGGCCTGTTTCACGATCCGTCACGATGCTGACTTTCTCTACCGCACCGTGTACCTCGAAGGCCGCGCGTAACTCCGCCTCGGTCGTACTGTGGGATAAATTTCCAACGTACAGGTTCTTCATAGCATTTCCTCTCTTTGGAGTAGTTCATTCAGGGCTTGGGATGCGGCTGCCGCCCGCTTGGACCGTGGGGTTTCGGGATCCCGAGGCGGCTCGGGTCTTTCTCGCATCGCCTTGGAGCGAGCGCCGGATACAGATCGGACAACAGAGATGCGCTGGCAGGCTTCCAGGATTCCCCAGCGTTGGGCTAGGCTTCCAGAAACATCGTTTGCGGCGGCTGCCGGTACGTTGGCGGGGAGTCCGCCCGGTTGCTGGATGAAAGCCGCTCCGTCCATATTCGGTGACGCAGCAAGGTACTCGGGTTTGCCCACCAGGAAAGCGAGTTGCTGGGGTGGGGTTGCGCCCCGAACGTCTTCGCAAAACTTGTCGCGGTGTCCCAGATCGTTTTCCGTGTGAATCAGCACCAGGTTGTACAGATCCGCCCGCCACCAGGAACGCGCTTCGCCGATATCAGCGGCGCAATCGACATCCATACCAAGCTTTCGCATGACATCGGCGCG
>PMCH01000081.1:535-2183 GCA_003154055.1 Acidobacteriaceae bacterium | reverse complement strand
CGATGAGTTCCCGGTTGCGCTTCCGTTGCGCAATTTTCTGCCTGCGTTTCCGGTTGAACCTCGATTTGTCGCCGTTGATTCCGGACATGTTCCGCTCCTGTTCCCGTGTCAGCGAATCATCGGAAGCGCGCCACGACGATGTTTCCGTGCGTGCTCCTGAGACTCGGTAAAGTTGTGCTTGCCAGAGTACCGACTGCAACGGCGGGATCGGAATTCGATTCTGCACGCCCTGCGTCCCGGTGATTTTCTCAATCGCGAAGGCGCAAGGTGCTTGACGGTGTCTTCGAGGTTAAGCAACTTCAGTATACGCTATGCGCTGCCGCCCCACTCCTGCGCGCTGCTGGAAAAGACATGGCCCTCAGCACGAAGCGCGGGTTCCGGGACTCGCTCTCCTGCCCTGGCGAAGGCATGGAATCGGGCGCCATCGCCGGCCCTGGTGACGTTACCAGCGGAATGTTCCCAACTTCCGGATTACACAAGTATTACAGATGTGTTCGGCCCGCTCCTGCTATGGTTTGCTGAGTCAAGTTGTATGTGGGGGATTTATGGCGAACAGCGAACTAACGAACGATTCCAGCCTGCGCAAGGACCGTGCCAGCAGGGACGGCATTAACTGGGTTACCGCCACGGCCATGGCTCTGTTTCACATCGGAGCCATTGCCGCGCTGTTTTTCTTTACCTGGAAAGCGCTGATCGTTACCGCGTTTCTCTGGTGGGTTTCGGGCAGCCTGGGAATTGGCATGGCCTACCACCGGTTGCTGACGCATCGCGGCTACAAGACACCGAGATGGATGGAGTATTTCCTCACGTTTTGCGCCACGCTGGCGCTCGAGGGAGGACCGATTTTCTGGGTCGCGACCCACCGCATTCATCATCAGTTTTCTGACGAAGTGGGGGACCCGCATTCCCCGCGCGACGGCAAGTGGTGGTCGCACATGGGCTGGATCCTGACGGGTCAGTCCATGCACCATGACACGACAACCCTCGCCCGTTACGTCCCCGACCTGACCAAAGACCCGGTTCATGTCTGGCTCACGAAGTACCACTACGTTCCTAACATCTTGGTCGGCGCGGTTCTGTTCGCGATTGGCGGGCTGCCCTGGCTGCTTTGGGGAGTGTTCGTCCGGGTGGTCTTTGGACTGCATGCAACCTGGGCGGTGAATTCGGTCACGCACCTGTGGGGATCCCGCCGGTTTGCGACCAAGGATCTCTCCACCAACAACTGGTTGGTGGCGATCTTCACCTTCGGCGAAGGCTGGCATAACAACCACCATGCGCATCCGGTCTCGGTGCGCCATGGAATGGCCTGGTACGAAGTGGACATGAACTGGTACGGAATCTGGTTACTGCAAAAGCTGGGCCTGGCCCGCCATGTCTACCGGGTCACGCTGGATAACCTTCCGCCCCGGCCGGCGCTGGTGCGCGATCTGTCACCCGCTGAGTTGCTGGCCGTATCTTCGGGCAACGACTAAAAAGAGCAGGTGTNNCGGGGGGCAGGTGTCAGGAAGAGCATTTGTCACTGGCGGCGTTGCACTTGTTTGATCATTCCGCCCCGCGGCTCCAGCCTTCCCTGCGATCTGCCACCTGACACCTGACACCCGCTCTTCTACAATTCCCCTGTGCGGATCATCAGTCGGCAGAAGACCGT
>PMCH01000081.1:0-410 GCA_003154055.1 Acidobacteriaceae bacterium | reverse complement strand
GTGGACGAAGCCCAGCGGAAGGAGTTCTACCAGTCCATGCTGCTCGATACCGATCGCCTGACGGATACGGTTGAACAGGTGCTCAAAGCGGGAGTGGCGGCGCAGAAGAAAGGCCCGACGCACCGGCATCCGCTGGAACTTAGTGCACTGGTCCGCGAGTGCGTGGAACTGGCTCGTACCCGCCACCATCT
This sequence comes from Acidobacteriaceae bacterium, assembly GCA_003154055.1. Classification (GTDB taxonomy): domain Bacteria; phylum Acidobacteriota; class Terriglobia; order Terriglobales; family Acidobacteriaceae; genus Acidiflorens. Next base: position 219 of record PMCH01000081.1, on the reverse strand, counting down.
ACCGGCGGAGGCGCTCGTCTACCGGAAGATCCCGGATGATGGCTCCTCCGCCGGCGTGCTGGGGGATCCAGACGAACTGCGCACGGCGGTCTCCAACCTCCTCGACAACGCGGTGAAATACTCCCCCGACGGCGTGCGCATCGCGGTGGAACTCGAGGCGCCCGATGCCAAGCGGGTTGTGCTGCGCGTGCGGGATCAGGGTGTCGGCATCGCACAGCA
>PMCH01000179.1:5009-6143 GCA_003154055.1 Acidobacteriaceae bacterium | reverse complement strand
CCGGGTGCGGCGGACGTGATAGCCAGATGCGAGTTCGAGGGTCTTACCCGCATCGGAGAGCGCCAGGCCGAGGACATCTTCGATCTGTCGAAACGAGACCCCGGCCTGGGGAGCGCGGGTTTCGAGCCATGCGCGGATCAGGCGGCGCTGGCTGGCGAGAGGCAAGGACAGCAACGGGGCGATCTCGATGGATTCGGTCCGAACGCGAATTTCAGGGTGGCCCAGCTTCCAGTGTTCTTCGTCCGCCCGGGCAATTTCGGCCAAGTCGGCGAGATTGTGGATGGCGGATGGCCCGAAGCTCTCGTTCAACACCGGGAGGAGAGTGTGGCGCACGCGGTTGCGAAGGAATCCCAGGTCGAGGTTGCTGGAATCCTCGCGCCAGGGTTGGAGCTGTTGGCGGAGGAACGCTTGCAGTTCAGCTCGGCGGAAGGTAAGCAACGGTCGGACGACTTCGCCACAGGCGCGTCCTTGCCCGGCTTCTGACGCCGGCAGAATTAGTCGGGGGTGGATGCCGGAGAGGCCGCGGATGCCGGTGCCGCGCAACATGCGCAGCAGGACGGTTTCCGCCTGGTCGTCGAGAGTATGAGCGGTCGCGATCTTCGAAACGCGATTTTCGCGCGCGAGCTGGCGGAAGAAGTCGTAGCGAAGCTTGCGGGCGGTGGCTTCAACTCCAGAATTTTGATTGGGAGCGAGCGGGGCGGCCGCGGAATGCAGTTCAAGGCTGTGCTGCTGCGCCAACTCGGCGACAAACCGTTCGTCGGCGTCGGATTCCGCTCCGCGCAACTGGTGATTGACGTGGGCAACNNGCGAGGCGGTCGCCCGGCTTGATCAGGTCTTGCTTGCGGATTGTTTTCAGCAGCCGCTCGGCTAGTTCGGGCACGGGGTCAGTATCCGGTAGTCAGTAGACAGTATCCGCCGGGCGGCCCGATGTTCCAAACTGCGTAATGCATTCGGGCTGATATTGTGCCGGGCACTGGCGACTGGCTACCGACTACTGATATTCTTTTGCCACTCTGAACGTGGGGTGTTTTCGTACTGCCGGTGGGTGCGTACGAAGAACACGGCTGATCACCATGCATCGCTGGACTGCCAAACTACTGCTGTTGGTCACGCTTGTCCCGGCCCTCGTGCCGC
>PMCH01000179.1:440-4984 GCA_003154055.1 Acidobacteriaceae bacterium | reverse complement strand
ACGTCGGAATGGGCGCGTCCCGCCTCCAATCTGCTTTCCTGCGTCAGTCTCCGGATTGAGCACGCTCCGGCCTCTCAAGGCGAAGTGCTGGTGTCTGCGAACTTTTCCAAGAACGATTCCGCCCGCGCTCCGCCCCCGTCCTCCTGCTGATTCGCCTCTTAGCGGCCCGTGGTGAAAATCCAATCTACGGACACAGCGCCTGAAGGCGCTGCCATAACGCCGCATGACGGCATGCCTGAAGGCATGCCCTGATACGAATCGCACTTGCCGCCACGGGCAGTTAGCTGATTGCTCGCGTTCCCGCGTCGCCGGGGCCTGGGCGCTAACGCTTTTACAGGTTGGAGAAGAGTTATCCATGGAATTTCAAGAAAATGTGTCGAAGTCTGTTGGCGGGAGTTCCGGTGCCGTCCGTGCGGGACTCAAGCGGTTGCCTGCGCTACCCGGGACTTACCTCCAGGGCTTTCGTATTCTGCCGCCGCGCGACTGGAAAATAGTGCTGATGATGGTTGTGCTTCTGGCGGGAACAGCTTTCGCCACAATCTTTGGTTCGGTGCGTGGCCTGATTCACGATCCGCAGCACCGGCCGGTGAGCGGCGTGGCGGTGCGGCTGCGGGCGGCAAGTTCCGATTTTGAAAAGTCGGCCAGCAGCGACAACGAGGGCGCGTTCGTCTTCACGGAAATCCCGATCGGCGAGTACACGGTGGCGGTCGAGTCGGCCGGCTTCCGTCACGAAGAACAAAAGATCGTGCTCGGTTCCGGCCGCGATGTGCGCCTGCACTTTTCGCTGCAGGTGGCGCAAATCGCGGAAACGGTCGAGGTCACGGACCTGCCCGTGACGGTGAACTCCTCATCTTCCAGCACAGCGTCGCTGATCAGCCGGGCCGATATCGCGCAAACGCCAGGCGCCGACCAGGCCAACTCGCTGGCGATGATCACGAGCAACGTGCCCAGTGCGTACGTGGTGCACGACCAGCTTCACATCCGCGGCGGGCATCAAGTGTCGTGGTTGCTGGATGGCGTGCCCGTGCCGAACACCAACATCGCGTCGAACGTTGGACCGCAGTTCGATCCCAAGGACATTGACTATCTCGAAGTGCAACGCGGCGGCTACAACGCCGAGTATGGCGACCGCACCTACGGCGTCTTCAATGTGGTGACGCGGTCCGGGTTCGAGCGCAACCGGCAGGCGGAACTGGTGACGAGTTATGGCAGCTTCAACAACACCGATGACCAGATCAGCTTTGGCGACCACAGCGAACGGCTGGCGTACTACGGAAGCTTTTCCGGATATCGAACCGACCTTGGGCTGGAGACTCCGGTCTCGCAGGTGGTACATGATCAGTCGGCGGGGCTGGGCGGGTTCGGGTCGATCATCTTCAACAAGAGCGTGAACGATCAGCTGCGGCTGGTGACGTCGGTGCGCGGGGATCACTACCAGGTGCCGAGCGATCCCAATGGCGACACGGCGCTCAACCGCGACATCGAGAACGAGCGGGATGTGTTCGCGAACTTCTCCTGGATTCACACGGCGGGGGAGGGCCTGACGTTCACCGTTTCGCCGTTCTATCACTTCAACCGGGCGCACTACGTGGGCGAGCACACGGGCGTTCCCGACCCGGACGTTGCCATTCCCAACAATGATCGGGGGTCGAACTATCTTGGCGGCGTGGCGTCGGTCGGAGTGAACCGGGGAAAGCACAACGTCCGAGCCGGGGTGCAGGTGTGGGGAGCCCGCGACAACCAGTTTTTTGGCATTGTGACCGGTGACGGCAACCCACTTGTGAACGAGAGGGACAAGGTGTGGGGCAACGTTGAAACCGTGTTTCTGGAGGACCAGTACAAGCCGACGAGTTGGCTGACGCTGAACGGCGGCATGCGCCTGACGCACTTTGGTTCTTCGGTCAGCGATAATGCGGCCGATCCGCGAATCGGCGCGGCGGTGCGTATCCCCAAGCTGGGGTGGGTGGCGCGCGCGTTTTACGGCCGCTACTACCAGGCGCCGCCGCTGCTGACCGTTTCCGGGCGGATTATCGAACAGTGCAACGCGAACGATTGCACCTTCCTCCCGCTGCGGGGCGAGCGCGACGAGCAGCGCGAGTTTGGACTGGCGATTCCGCTCAAGGGTTGGACTCTCGACGTTGCCAACTTCCGCACCGGGGTGAGGAATTTCTTCGACCACGACGCGCTGGGCAATTCCAACATTTTCTTTCCGCTCACGCTGGAGCATGCGCGCATTCGCGGATGGGAAGTCAGCGCTTCTTCGCCTCGCCTGGCCAACCGCGCCTCCTGGCACGTTGCATACTCCCACCAGCATGCGGAGTGGAACGGGACTGTGACGGGTGGGCTGAACACCGGCGACGGCTGCGAGGACCCCCTGTGTCTTCTGGACCACGACCAGCGGGATACGCTCGCCACTGGACTGAACGTGAGCCTGCCCTGGCGGGTGTGGGCGGACGTCAGGGTCAACTACGGCTCCGGCTTCGTGAATGGGGACGGGCCGTCGCATCTGCCATCGCATACGACCTACGATTTGTCGCTGGGCAAGACGTTCGGCGAGAACTGGAGCGTGCGCCTCACCGGGCTGAACCTGGGCAACCATCACTACCTGCTCGACAACAGCAATACTTTCGGGGGAACGCACTTCGCCAATCCGCGGGAGGTGAGCGTGCAGGTGAAATACAGGTTTCGATACTAAAGCGAGGTCANNTTCCCGGAACATCCGTATAATCTAGGCTATCCACACCTAGAAGATGCGTTTGTGTGGTGGATCACCACGCTTAAGGTTCGGCGTGAAGAACCGGGCAACGCGTTCGCTGCGGAGTCTGATGGTCCCGGTTGCGATCTGTTCGTAGAGCCAGCGTCTGGGAGCATCCAGCAGTCCCGGAACCAATCCGAAGGAGTTCAAAGGATCCCGATGATCAGCAAGTTTGCGCGAATTGCCCTTGCCACGGTGTGTGGCCTCAGCCTTACCGCCCTGGCCCAGACCAACACGGCCGCCAACAGTCCCGCCCCGGCGGGTCCACCGAGCGCTCCTTCCGCCGCGGCCGCGTCCCCAGCCACGGGTACCAAGGTCGGCACGATCAATATTGAGGGAGCGATTTTTTCCTCCAACGAGGGGCGCCGCGATTTCGAAACGCTCAGCAAGAAGTTTGAGCCGAAGCAGGCCGAACTCAAGGGCGTGAACGACGAAATCGAAGGCTTGAAGAAGCAGCTCACCACGCAGGGCGAGAAGATGAACGAAGAGGCGAAAAACAGCCTCGTCAAGCAAATCGAAACGAGGCAGAAGAGTCTCGAGCGCTCGATGCAGGATACGCGGGAAGAATTTCAGTCACAGCAGGGTGAGATCGCACAACGCATCCTGGCCAAGATGGCGCCCGTGATCGTGAAATATTCCGGCGACAATGGTTTCGGCGTGATCATCGACACCTCGCAGCCCTGGCCGCAGGGCCCGGTGGTCTGGTACGGACAGTCGGTGGACATCACGACACCGGTGGTGGAAGCGTATAACGTGCAGTCCGGCGTGGCTGCGCCTCCTGCCGGCACCGCCACCCGTCCGGCCGGCGGTGTGAGGCCGACGACCCCCGCGACCAAGCCCGCAGCACCGGCCACCGCGCCCGCCACCAAGCCCGCTGCACCGGCCACCAAGCCGGCGACCACAACTCCACCGAAGTAGTAGCGACACCGTTCGAAGCTAATTAGTTCCCAGGGGCCGCGTGCAGACGCGGCCCTTTTTCTATTCCTGCGGTTTGACGCGCCCGGTTACCGCCGTCAGGAGCAAACCAGTGGAGCCAGGTGTCTGTAGGGGTAACGGGCCCGTACGGAGGACATCATGTTCAGCACACTGGAGACCACGTGGGACCGGTCCCCCCGTCGGGGATGGACCACGTTCGCATCGTTCACCTTTCAAGCTCTCTCTTTGAGCCTGCTGTTGTTGGTCCCGCTGTTTTCCATTCAGGGGCCGCCGCGCCTGGAGTGGCTGCGGACACTGATCGCGCCAACTCGGGAGGTCTCCGCGCCGCCAACGCAGGTCGCACAAAGTCACGGAAGTTCTTTCAGCAATCTGGCGGGCCCCCACATCCTTATGCCTACGCGGATTCCGCCACACGCNNGTTGCGACACGGCAACTCAAGACCTCGACCTGGGCCGAGGGCAACCTGGTGCACAAGGTGCAACCGGCGTATCCACAGATTGCGCGAATGGCGCGGATCCAGGGGCCGGTGCAGTTGCACGCGATTATCAGTAAGGACGGAACTATTGAAAACCTGGTTGTTGAAAGCGGCCCGCCGATGCTGGTCGCGGCGGCGATCAACGCGGTGAGGCAGTGGCGCTATCGGCCTTACCTGCTGAACCACGAACCGGTCGAGGTCGAGACTGAGATTACGGTGAACTTCGTGCTTGGGGGAAGCTAGAGGTTCACCGTGGCGCAGTCGCCTGCTCGATATAATCGCAGCGTGACTGCGCCGCGCCTGGATGGGTCGCACCTGCTGGACCACAGATCGCTCCTCCTCGACACCCGTACCTGGGCGGAGGTTTCTCTCGGCACG
>PMCH01000179.1:0-355 GCA_003154055.1 Acidobacteriaceae bacterium | reverse complement strand
AGCCGTGGCATCTTGAGACGCTCGAACAGGCCGCTGCAAAACAGCAGTCGGTCCTGCCTGTCCACCTGAAACTCGATACCGGGATGAACCGGCTGGGCACTTCGATCGGAGCGCTGCCACATTTGTGCGAAATCCTGAGCGCCTGCCCGCATTTGAATCTGGAAGGAGTGAGCACCCACTTAGCTTCCGCCGAGGTGCTCGACGCGGAAGACGCCGCGCGCCAAATCGATTCCTTCGAACAGGGCTTGGCAGTCATTCGCAGCCACGAATTTCGCCCTCCTCTGGTGCATATGGGCAATTCCGCGGCGATGAGCGCACGGCCCGCCGCGTGGAAAACCATGGTTCGTCCGGGAAT
>PMCH01000025.1 GCA_003154055.1 Acidobacteriaceae bacterium | reverse complement strand
ATCGTCCTCGGAGCGCTGGGAGCGGTGCTGATGGGGCGCGGGTGGAAGATGCGGCAGGGAGGGTAGAGCGGTGGCGGACGACGCTTGCGGGGTGGAGCAGGGATCCCTCGACTCGCCTTCGCGTTCGCTCAGGCTTCGCTCGGGATGACAAAGGGCGTGACAGACGCGGGAAGACGCGCCTCTACTGGGAACTGAGAACTTCATATGGCTGACAGCATTCTTGTAGTGGTAGAACAGCGCGAAGGAAAGCTGAACCGCGTTTCTTGGGAGACTATCGCGGCGGGGCAGGCGATTGCGGCCGACACGGGATGGGTACTGGAAGCGGCGGTCGTCGGCTCGGGAGTGAGCACGATCGCTGCCGAGGTTACGGCGAAAAAGCTGGCAAAGGTATATGACGTGGAGTCGGCAATACTCGAGCCTTACACGCCGGATGCGTTTGCGCTGGCGCTGCAGGAATTTCTGGGGAAGCATCCCGCGAAGCTCGTGCTGATGCCCCATACCTACCAGGTGCGCGATTTCGTTCCGAAACTGGCGACGGCGCTCGGAACGACGGCCATCAGCGACGTGATCGGATACAAGCACGAAGCTGGCAAGCTGCTGTTCACGCGGCAGATGTTTCAGGGAAAATTCGTGGCCGATGTGAGCTTTGCGGGCTCGGGGCCGTGCTTCGTGACTTTCCAGAACGGTTCGTTCCGCGCGGACAACGCGGAGGTAGGCGCGTCGGCAGCACCGGTCGAGACCGTCAACGTCTCAGTTCCCGAGGGTGCGGTGCGTAACCAGCCGCTGGAAGTTTTCAAAGAGGCCAAGCAGGCGGTGGACCTGACGCAGGCCGACATTATTGTTTCCGTGGGACGCGGGATTAAAGAACAGAAAAATATCGAACTGGCCAAACAACTGGCCGACGCGCTGGGCGGGGAACTGGCGGCGTCGCGCCCGATTTGCGACAACGGGTGGCTGCCCATGGACCGGCAGATTGGATCGTCGGGCCAGACGGTGGCGCCGAAGTTGTACCTGGCGCTGGGGATTTCGGGCGCGATCCAGCATATTGTCGGAATGAAGGGCGCGAAGAGCATCGTGGCCATTAATAAGGATTCCGAGGCGCCGATTTTTGAGATTGCCGACTATGCCGTGGTCGGGAGTCTGTTCGACATCGTGCCACCGCTCATTGAGGAAGTGAAGAAGGCCAAAGGGTAGGGCAGTTTCTGGTTTCGTGGTTTCTGGTTTCGTATTGCTCGCTGCTATCATTGCGAAAAAGAGACGGCCTGATTTCCGTTTCCAACAATTTCAGGAGTCATTCATATGGAAGTAACGGGTTTGCCGGTGGGCGCGCGGCGGAATGAGGACATTGCGCTCGATCTGATGAAGTTCGTCGCCATGACCACCGGCTATGGCAAGACCAGCGGGACCGGTGTCGGGTTCCAGGGCGGAGGGGCGGCGGCGAAGCCGGAAGACTACGCCGACCATTTGTTGGAGTTGTACGGGAAGTGTTTGAAGGCGGTCGGCGGGAAATAGGGCGGGGTGCCGTCCCTACGGGACTCCCTCCGATGTTTACGACTACCCGGCACTCACATGCCGGGCTTTCTTGTGGTTGCCGCTTCGCGACTGGGGCGGCTATTAAGGCTCCTATCTGATTTCCAGCACCGCCCAGACGCTTCGAGCCGCGTCTCTAGAGCGGAGAACGCGGACATCCGGCGAATAGGCACATCCCAGAGGATGGCGGGCGGGATGCAAACGAGGAAGGGGTTCTGCTACCGGCAACCTCGACTAAAGTGTTGGTGCTGAACGTGTTCATTGACAATACGGAGCGCGCTACGCTATTCTAGAAACCTTTGGAAGTCCTGCGGTTGCCCGCCTGAACGCCCTCGCGCCTTCTGCGTGGAAGAATTGGGCACTCAGCGGTCTTCGGTGCGTTCTTTTTTTTCTGGGAGAATTCTGATGTCAACCTATTTCCCGAAAGAGGGAGATATTGTCCGCAAGTGGTTTGTGGTGGACGCCAGCGGGCAGGCGCTCGGGCGTCTGGCCTCGCGCGTGGCCCGCATTCTGATGGGCAAAGAGAATCCGAAGTACACGCCGTTCATCGATACTGGCGACCATGTGGTCGTGATCAACGCCGAGAAGGTGAAGCTCACGGGCATGAAAGCCGACCAGAAGTTCTATCACCGCTACACCGGGTATCCGGGCGGATTGCGCTCGGAAGTGCTGAAGAAGCGCCTGGTGCGCCGGCCGCAGTTGGTGATTGAGGACGCAGTGTCACGCATGCTTCCCAAGAACAAGCTGGGGAAACAGATGTTCACGAAACTCAAGGTTTACGAAGGCGACAAGCACCCCCACGCGGCCCAGAAGCCCGAAGAGAAGGTGTTTGCCTAAAAGCAGGTTACAGGTGACGGGTTTCAGGTGTCAGGAAAGCCCGACGCCAACGAATTCTGGAAAGGTTAAGAGCACCAGGGTTGGCTGAAGGCTGACGGCTGAGTGCTGAAGGCTCAAATGGCAGAGACAGTTCAATACTACGGAACGGGCCGCCGCAAGTCGGCGATCGCTCGGGTGTTTCTACGTCCCGGAAGCGGGGACTTCAAGGTCAACGGCAAGGCGTTCGAGGAATATTTCGTGACGCCGTCGCAACGGTCGAGCGCCAAGCAACCTCTGGCACTGACCGAAACTGCGGCCACCTTCAACGTTTTGGCCACAGTGCGAGGCGGGGGAGTTGCCGGACAGGCGGATGCGGTACGCCTGGGCGTAACTCGCGCTCTCATGGAGTTCAATGTCGAACTGCGCAAGCAGTTGAAGGCGCAAGGCATGGTTTCGCGCGATCCGCGGGCCAAAGAACGCAAGAAGTACGGACAGAAGGGCGCGCGCAAGCGGTTCCAGTTCAGCAAGCGGTAAGGCAGTAACCAGTACCCAGACAGAGCAGTTTTGCTGGGTACTGACAACTGATTTAGGAGTTCAATTCATCCCCCCACCTCCCCTGAGATGGGGTGGAAGGGAATGGCAATCCGGGGCAAGTTTTTCGTTTCTGGTTGCTGGTTTCCAGTANNTCCGGATGTAGACCAACTGAGGAGGTTAATTGGCCAACATCACCATGAAGGAGTTGCTCGAAGCGGGCGTGCACTTTGGGCATCAGACCAAGCGCTGGAATCCCCGGATGAAGGAGTTCATCTTCGGTGAGCGCAACGGCATCTACATTATTGATCTGCAGAAGACGCTGAAGATGTTCAAGGAAGCGTCGAAGTTCGTGCAGGAACTGGCGGCCGATGGGCGAGTCATCCTCTTCGTGGGCACCAAGCGCCAGGCACAAGACGCGATTGCCGAAGAGGCACAGCGCTGTTCGATGTTCTACGTGAACCAGCGCTGGCTGGGCGGCCTGCTGACCAACTGGGTCACCGTGCAGAAATCGGTGAAGCGACTGAAGGAACTCGACGAAATGGCCACGGATGGCCGTTACGAGTTGCTGCCAAAGAAGGAAGTCATCAAACTGGAGCGCGAGCGCAAGCATCTGCAGGCGAACCTGGCGGGCATCAAGAACATGTCACGGTTGCCGGATGCGATCTTCGTGATCGACTCGAACAAAGAGCAGATTGCGGTGCGCGAGGCGCGCAAGCTGGGCATTCCTGTGGTCGCGGTGGTGGACACGAACTGCGATCCAAGCGAAGTGGATTACGTGATTCCGGGCAATGACGACGCGCTGCGCGCGATTCGCCTGTTCACGTCGAAGATTGCCGAGTCGATTGCCGAGGGCGTCCACTCCATGGGCGACAAGCAGATGGCCGAACTGCAGGC
>PMCH01000092.1 GCA_003154055.1 Acidobacteriaceae bacterium | reverse complement strand
TCCCTCCTTTCGCCTTTAAAGTTGGTCCAAAGCCGTGATGCCCACCCCTGCTTGCCGGGACGGCATCACACTGTGCGGCCAGCGAGGAACCTCGGTAGTTAACAGCGGAACGTTAACCTCCGGGCAATCCCCGAGTTTGCAGCGCACCCCAGCCAGCGCACGCGCCTGTGTGGCACGGGCATTCTTGCCCGGGTCGGTTGTTTTGCCCATGGGCCATCGCGGACAAGACGTCCGCATAGAAGTGAAGGAGTGACCTTGCTCAAACTCAAAAGGCTGCAAATCCTGGGATTCAAGTCGTTCTGCGATCGCACGGAATTGAAGTTTCACGGTGAAGGCATTGCCGCGATCGTGGGCCCCAATGGCTGCGGGAAATCGAACATTGCCGACGCCATTTCCTGGGTGCTGGGTGAGCAGTCGGCCAAGTCGTTGCGCGGCTCGCGCATGGAAGACGTGATCTTCGCCGGCACGAACGCCCGCAACCCCACTGGCATGGCGGAAGTGTCGCTGACTTTGATCGACCCCGAGGAGTACGCCGGTCCGGACGCGAACGCTCCCACCGAGATTGATATTCAGGACGACCTTCCCGAGGAAGGCGATTGGGACGAGGCCGAGGTACGCGCCAAGGCAGCAGCGGATACCGATCAAGCAGTGGAAGAAGCTCAGCCCGGAAAGACTGACGAAGTGCAGGCCGCCGGGAACGAAGCAGCCTCAGAATCCTCCGCGACCGCTGGACCTCAAGTCGTATTGAAAATCCGCCGCCGCAAGTTTGATCAGCAACGGTTTCATACCGGAGAGATCGTGGTCACGCGCCGCCTGTTCCGCACTGGCGACAGCGAGTACTTGCTCAACGGCAAGCTCTGCCGCCTGCGCGACATCCAGGAACTGTTCATGGGGACCGGCCTCGGGCCGGAAACCTACGCCCTGATCGAGCAGGGACGCATCGGGCAAATCCTGAGCAGCCGCCCCACCGATCGCCGCGCGGTGATTGAAGAAGCCGCGGGGATCACGAAATTCAAGACCAAGAAACGCCTTGCCGAAGCGCGCCTGGAAGACGCGAAGCTCAACCTGAACCGCGTCAATGACATCTTCGAAGAAGTCACGCGGCAAATGAACTCGTTGAAGCGCCAGGCCAGCAAAGCCGAACGATACGCAAAGCTGCGCGAAGAGATGCGCGCAAAGCTGCGCGTCGTGCTGGCCAGCAAGTTCACCCAGATGGACCAGGAAGGACTGGCGCTCGATTCGCAGATCAATCAGCTCGGCGAAGAAATCCGCCACCAGACGGACGGCGTGCAGCAGTTCGAGACCGAGCACTCCGAGCGGACGCAGCGCGGATACGCCATCGATTCCGAGATGCGGCAGAACCGCGACCGCCTGAACCAGATTGCAATCGAGGCAGAGCGCGCCCAGGCGCGGCGCCGCACCAACGAAGAACGCTGCGCCGAATTGACGGTGCGCACCGCGTCTTCCGAAGCGGAGCTGGCGCAGGCGCGGCATCGTATGACGGCGCTCGAAGAAGAACGCGACGGCCATCGTCAGGTGCTCGATTCGGCCGCGGCAGACTTGGCCGCGGCACAGCAGGAACTCGCTCTCAGCCAGCAGGAAACGGCCGCGGCGGCCGCGGATCTTGCCGCCCTGGAGCAGGACCAGGAATCGTGCCGCGTTTCGGTTCTGGAAGCTGTCGGCGCTGCTTCCAACCTCCGCAATCAACTTACCCAGTCGCAGGAGCGACTGGCGGGCATGGATCGCGAAGAGCAGCGACTGCGCGCCGAGATCTCCACCGCCGCCGCTCAATCCGAGGTCTTTGGCGGACAGCGCGGCCAGATTGCGCTGGAGTTCGAAACCGTTTCCCAGCGGCTCAACGGCCTGACCGGAGAAATCACCGATTTGCGCCGCACCATCGAAAACAAGCGGCACGAAGAGAGCGAAACCAAGAGGCATCTCGATTCGATTCGCTCGGAATATGCCACGGCCCTGGGCAAGAAAGGGTCGCTCGAAGCGGTGATCGCCGAGCATGGCTATTCCACCGAATCGGTTCGTCGGCTGTTTCAATCAGGCGCCCTGCAAGGTGGATTCGCTCCCGTCGGCGTGCTGGCCGATTTCCTCGAAGTGGATCCCCGCTATGAACGCGTCGTTGAAGACTTCCTGCGCGACGAACTGAACTACATCGTGGTGAAGTCATGGGACTCTGCCGACGAGGGTCTTCGCATGCTGCGCTCCGACGTGGACGGCCGCGCCACCTTCCTGGTTCATCCGGAAGACTCCCAGGCCAAGTTCTCGTTCGTGGTGGACGAGAGTGTCCATCACGCGCCGAACGCTTCCGTCCTCCCGCTCAAGAATTCCATTCGCGTGCTGAATGGCTTCGGCAAGTCTCTGGAAGTGATTCTGCCCAAGCTGCGCGATGGTTACATCGTGGCGGACCCCATCGTGGCGCGTGACCTTGCGCTCAGCAGTCCCGATTCTTTCTTCCTCTCGCAAACTGGCGAGTGCTTCCACAACGTGACNNTGCGCGAGAAGGAAATTCTGGCGGTCACCCTCGGACGCGAAATCAAAGACCTCAGTTCCCTGCTCGAACGCCTCGAAGGCGAGAAGCGCGAAGCCGATAAGCAGGCGATGACCTCCGGCCATCTGTTGCAGCAGTTGGAAGGCGAGATGTCGCGCGTGCGCGAGCGGCTCGATGTCAGCGATCGCGAGTTGCAGCGACTTGCCCGCGAACGCCAGGAACTGGAGAGCCTGATCACCGCTCGCCAGGCTGAACTCTCGTCCGTCGAAGAAAGACGCACACAATTCGCTCAGCAAACAGCTGCCGGACAGGGACGCCTGACCACTTTACGCGGCCTGCGCGACGCCGCCGCGGAAGCCACGTCTCAGCGCACCGCCCGGGCTGCTGCTCTTGAGGAGCGCCACCGCTCGGCAGCCGGACTGCTCCAGCGGATTGAAAGCCTTGTTTCCGAAATGCGCGAGCGGGTTCGTGCATTGCAGACGCAGATGGAATCGGCCAGCCTGGAAATCGAGCAGCGGCTGAACGAGAACCTGCAGCTCGCCGAACAGTTGGTGGAATTCGAATTTGAACGCAATGCCGGAGAAGCTCGCGAGGGCCTGCTCCAGTTCGAGTCGGAGCAGGTGCGCGCGCGGTTAACCGAGATCGAAGAACTCCTGCGCAGCACGCGTCAGCAACTCGACCAGGCGCGCGACCGCCGGGGAGAACTGTCCGCCACCGCCGCCAAACTGCAATCCGACTTGCAGCACCTGGCCGACACCTGCCTCAACGAACTGGGCGTGGAGCGTCCGGTGCTGATGGCCGACACCACAATCCCCATGATCGCCGGTGAACAACTCGCGGCCGAAGATCAGGCGCATCGCGAAATGCGCGCCCGCCTCGACGGCATGGGGCCGGTCAACATGATGGCGCTGGAAGAATACAAAGAGACCGCCGAGCGCCACCAGTTCCTGGAGACACAGAGGAAAGACCTGCTGGATGCGATCGAGAACACCGCGGCCACCATCCGGGAAATCGACCAGGTTTCGCGCCAGAAGTTCGAAGAGGCGTTCAACAAGATCAACGAGAACTTCCAGGCCACCTTCCGCAAGCTGTTCGGCGGCGGGCACGCCTTCATGCGCCTGACCGACCTCGAAAACAGCGCCGAAAGCGGCATCGACGTCGTTGCCTCGCCTCCCGGCAAGAAGCTGCAAAATGTGTTGCTGCTCTCGGGCGGCGAAAAGGCGCTGACTGCACTCTCCCTGCTGGTGGGGATCTTCCAGTACACGCCGAGCCCGTTTTGCATCCTCGATGAGGTGGACGCGCCCCTCGACGAAGCCAACATCGGTCGCTTCACCGAACTGGTGCGCGAGATGAGCATCAAAACTCAGTTCATCCTCATCACGCACAGCAAGAAGACGATG
>PMCH01000346.1 GCA_003154055.1 Acidobacteriaceae bacterium | reverse complement strand
GCCCGCGGCATCACCGTCTCGCTCCAGAGCGAGGGGAGCGACCTCATGTCCACCGAAATCAACGTCATCGGTCACAACGTGGACGACGCCACCCGCGAAGTAGAAAAATTCGTGGACCGCGCCTTCCTGGCCGGGATGCCGAAAGTACGCATCGTCCATGGCAGCGGCATGGGCATCTTGCGCAAAGCCCTCCGCCAGTACTTGCAGAAGCACCCGCACGTAGAGTCGGTCGCCGAAGCCCCGCAGAACGAGGGTGGGGGTGGGGCCACGGTGGTGGAATTGCGGGTGTAGCGGAGCGGGGAGGGGTGCTTCGACTCCGCAGAACGATTCGCTCAGCATGACAGGGGTGGGAAACCGAACACTCTCGACGTGACCACAATCACCGCGCATCACCCATGACGCTTGTACCCTGTCATCCTGAGCGCAGGTGACCGTTCACGAAGTGAACGGTCACCGGAGTCGAAGGACCCCTATTCCCTCCCATGCACCGTGATCGAAGAAACTATTGCGTGTACATCCTGGGCAGCCTGTCGGGAACGCTGTACATCGGAATGACGGGGAATCTTCACCAGCGAGTGTTCCAGCACAGGTTTCATCGGATCGAAGGATTTACTGATCAGCACTCAGTGGAGCGCTTGCTCTACTGGGAATCGTTTGACGATGTTCACAAAGCCATCGCCCGCGAAAAACAACTGAAGGGATGGCGGAGATCGAAAAAGACCACGCTCATCGAAGCCCTCAATCCGCACTGGTTGGACTTAGCGCGCGACTGGTACCCCTGGATGAAGGACTCGGGAGCGGGTAGGGGTGCTTCGACTCCGCAGTACGATCCGCTTTGCGAATCGTCCTGCTCCGCTCAGCATGACAAGACGAGCAAGAGTCTCGAAGAAGTGAGCTAACCCCGGCCTTCTGCCAGTCTCTCAATACCCTGTCATCCCGAGGGAGCCGGAGCGAACGCGATGGCGAGTCGAGGGACCCCTACCCCACCACGTGCCGCTGACCTGGATGCGCCGTCGCCGGGCCTGACCCGGCCGGCGTCGATCCGGTGACTTGCCGCACATTGAATTTGTAACAATTCGGAAAGCCTTGTTTTCCTACAGTTTCAACCGCTAACCAGGCCCCTCCACAGGTTTTCCACAGCAACCAACCGACTGCTGTAGCCGTTCAGCCCCTTCCAGCCTCACAATTAGATGGGAGCACCCTGCGCCGGCCATGACTTCCGACAACTTCAAGGAGACACTCAAGCAGCAGGCGGACATCGTCCGCATTGTGGGCGACTACGTCAAGCTGCGGAAGGCGGGGGCGCAGAACTTCTCCGGGCTTTGTCCGTTTCATAACGAGAAGACGGCTTCGTTCTCGGTGCATGCCACGCGGCAGTTCTATCACTGCTTTGGATGCGGCGCGTCGGGCGACGTCTTCAGCTTCGTGCAGAAGGTCGAGAACATCACTTTTCCCGAGGCGGTCCGGCTCATCGCGCAAAAGCTGGGCGTGCCCATGCCCAAGGTCGCGTTCTCCAGTCCGCAGGAAGCGCGCGAAGCCAAGGTGCGCATGGCGTTACTGGATGTTCACGAGCGCGCAACTGCGTTTTTCCAGGAATGCCTGCGGCGTCCCGAGGGCGCGAATGCTCGCGAATATTTGAAAAGCCGCGGGCTGGACGCCGACACTGTCGCCCGCTTTCGCATGGGCTACGCCCCCGATTCCGGCTTTCTGCTGCGCGACGCGCTGCGGCGGGAGTTTGACGAAGACTTTCTGCGGGAGAGCGGACTGTTCTCGTGGAAGCAGGATGACAGCCGTCAGTCCTCAGCCGTCAGTCGCGAGGAACAGCATGCCCAGGATGACAAGCCTCTGATAGAAGCCGACGCTCAAGAGCCAAGGGCTAAGAGCCAAGAGCCAAAAGCTGCTCCCGCCATGTACTCCAAGTTCCGCAACCGCGTGATGTTCCCGATCTCGAACGACCAGGGCAAAGTCATCGCTTTTACCGGGCGCACGCTCGCGACCGACGAAAAATCCGGGCCCAAGTACCTGAATTCTCCCGAGACGGGCATCTACTCGAAGTCGCGCGTGCTGTTCAATCTGGACCACGCCAAGGAAGCCATCCGCAAACTCGAATACGCCATCCTGGTCGAGGGCCAGATGGATTGCATCTCGGTGTACGCTGCCGGATTCCACAATGTGATCGCCAGCTCCGGCACCGCGTTCACGGAACTCCAGGCTAAGCTGCTCAGCCGATTTTCGAAGAACGTGGTGGTCAATTTCGATCCCGACACAGCCGGCGCCCGCGCTACCGAGCGCACGTTAGGCCTTCTGGTCGAGGAGGAATTCAACGTCAAGGTGCTGACCCTCGAAACCGGCTTCGATCCCGACCTCTACATCCGCCGCAAAGGCAAGGACGCCTATGGCGAAGCTCTCCGCCACTCGCAGAAGTATTTCGACTACCTGATCGAACGCGCCCGCGCGCAGTTTCCCGTGCGCAGCGGGGAAGGCAAAGTAAAGGCCGTGAACTACCTGCTCCCTCACATCCAGCGCGTGCCCAGCAGGATTATCCGCGACGAACTGGCGCTCGAAATCTCCCAGAAGCTGGGAATTGATTCAACGGTTCTCCGGCAGGAGCTGAAGCACGCCGCTGCCGACCGCTCCACCACCCAGCTCAAGGCTCCCGCGGAAGTGCAGATTACAGGTGCCGAGCGCATCCTGATCCGGGCGCTGGCCTCGGCCACACAAATGTCCACGGAAGCCAGCCGCCAGTCTGCCCGCGACGGCGCCGACGAGGGGTTCGACCCTGCCCGGCAAGCGCAATACGCGCTGCAATCGGAGCGGCTGCACGAGGGAATGCCCTGCCAGTCTTTGATCGAGGCGCTGCTCGAAGCCGGCCCCAGCAATCCAGACCCGATGGAACTGGCGCAGACCGAAGGCGACCGCCGCCTGCTGGCGTCCATTCTGATGCACGAGGAGGAGGAACTCACGCCTGAGACTCTGGAAGGCGCGGTGCGGGCGCTGCGGCGCATCCGCTACCGTCGGCGGCTCGAGGAAGTCCAGCGTGAACTTCAGCGTTCCGGCCGGCAATTGGACGAATTGCAGAGCCTATTGCAGGAAAAAATGCGTTTGAAGCGGGCGCTGATGGATCCAAGCCTGGCGGAAGGAGCCGATCCAGCTACGATTTAGGCGGGCAAAGCTGAACCCGAAAGCACCCACCCGCCATCTAAATCATTGGCGGATAGTGACATCCGGGCGGCTGGAGCTGTGTGGGCAAATCGCGGCGCGCGGCTAGAATCGTTTTTCGCGTGCTATACTTCTAAAGTTTGTGCCTTTTGCACAGCTCCGTAACATCTTCCCACCGCTGAATAGTTTGGCATCCGCTCACTGCGGATGACCTTGAGGACAATCTTTCTTGGCTCTTGATGACAAGTACGACGACCTAAAAAAGCTGATCGATACAGGCAAAGAGAAGGGATATCTGACCTATGATCAGGTCAACGACCTCATCCCGCACGATGTGCACTCTCCTGAAGACCTGGACGATCTGCTGACCACGATCGGCACGCAAGGCATTGATGTGCTCGAAAGCTCCAAGATGCCTTCCTCCGACCTGGGTAAAAAATTCGAAGAAGTTGATGAAGGCTCCGAGGACGTCGAACTCGACCTCACCCCCGGTGCCCTGGAAAAAACCAATGATCCCGTCCGCATGTACCTGCGCGAGATGGGAACCGTTCCGCTGCTCACGCGCGAAGGCGAAGTTGAAATCGCCAAGCGCATTGAGAGCGGCCAAAACCGCGTCCTGAAAGCGCTCTCGCGCTCCCCGATTGTGATCCGCGAACTCCTCGCCCTGGGCGAGGACCTCGAAAAAGGCGTCCGTTCCATCAAGGAACTGGTCACCTTCGACGAAGAGGAAATCACCGAGGAGATCGTCGACAAGCGCCTGCAGGAATTCCTGGCCAAGATCCACGACATGGAGAAGCTCTACAAGAAAGTGGCGCCTCTCCAGGAGAAGTTGGCCAACGTCAATCAGAAGAAGCGGCCGCGCGATCATCGCCGCTACCGCATCCAGCTGGCGCGCGCCGTGGTGCGCGTGTCGCTCTCCATCCGCAAGCTGGGCTTCACGCACAACGAACGCAAGCGCCTCATCGACCGTGTCAACCGCACGGTGGATGGCATGCGCTCGCTCGACCGCCAGATCCAGAACCTGGAGAAGAAGGCCGACCAGACCCGCAGTGAAGAACAGCGCAAGGAGTATCGCAAACAGTCGCGCGCGGTGCGAGGCGAACTGGAAAAGCTGGAAGCCGAAGCCGGTGTCCTGTTCCTGGAACTCAAGCGCACGCAGCGCGAGATCATCCAGGGCGACATGGACGCCGAGCAGGCGAAGCGTGAGCTGATCGAAGCCAACCTCCGCCTGGTCGTCTCCATCGCGAAAAAGTACACCAATCGCGGCTTGCAGTTCCTCGACCTGATTCAGGANNAACATCGGCCTGATGAAAGCCGTGGACAAGTTCGAATACCGCCGTGGCTACAAGTTTTCGACGTACGCCACGTGGTGGATTCGCCAGGCGATTACTCGTGCCATTGCCGACCAGGCGCGTACGATTCGTATCCCGGTGCACATGATCGAAACGATCAACAAGCTGATCCGCACGTCGCGGCAGCTGGTGCAGGAACTGGGGCGCGAACCGACGTCGGAAGAGATCGCCAAGCGCATGGACATCCCGGTCGCGAAGGTCCGCAAGGTCCTGAAGATCGCACAGGAACCGATCTCCCTCGAGACGCCCATCGGCGAAGAGGAAGACTCGCACCTGGGCGACTTCATCGAGGACCGCGCGGTCGTCTCGCCGGCCGAGGCGGTCATTAACGTCAACCTGAAAGACCAGACCTCGCAGGTGCTGCGCACGCTCACGCCGCGCGAAGAGAAAGTAATCAAGATGCGCTTCGGACTCGAAGACGGAAGCGAGCACACGCTCGAAGAAGTCGGCCAGTCGTTCGCAGTAACCCGCGAACGCATCCGCCAGATCGAAGCCAAGGCGCTAAGAAAACTGCGCCATCCCTCGCGCTCAAGAAAATTGCGCGCGTTCATGGACGGCGTCAGGGACTAAGGCAGAAGTTAGAAGTCAGATTGCAGAAGTGGGGGCGCGAGACAATCGCGCCCCTTTTCCACGACCGACGTGGATTCCTAGAGTAAAGACTTTGATTTGTTGCCCGGGACGTAGAGACACCCGGCTTGGCCACCCAGCAGACTGGAAAACCCTCCCGTCAGTTAGAATGTCTGCGATGCGGGGTTTGTTGGTGATCTTGTTGGTGGTGACCCTCAGCGCGCCGCTGATGGCTGCCTTTTTCGCGAGTTCAGAGTCGCTGCCGGCTTGCTGTCGCCGCAACGGCAAGCACCATTGCATGTCACGTGTGCCAGTTGCGCCGGGTGTCCCGGCCTTCGCAACCCCGAAGCAGGGTTGCCCTTATTTTCCTCAAAGTGCACCGGCCCCTCACAGCCCGGACCTCTATTCTCACCCCGCATTCACTTTCTATGCCGCTGTAGTCAGCCATCCCACCAGCCATGCGCAAACTGAAGCGCGGTCGCGCATCTCCCTGAGCCGCAGCCACCAGAAGCGTGGCCCTCCCTCGCTCGTTTCCTAGGCAAGGTCCGTTCGCCAATTCTGAACCTGGATGCAAGCCGGCCGGCCGGTGAGCCCTCGTCCGCTCAATCGCTCAAGCAGCGGGTCAGGCCATCAGCCATTTCCGTCTGCCATTTTTGCCCACAGGAGGAGCCTAAGGCTTATGAAGCTGAAGCTAGGGAAACGCGAGGTCGCGGCCATGGTGTCAATCCTCGTCTGCAGTTTGATGGTCACGGGGTGCCGAACCAAGAGCAAACGATACAACCTGCGTGGTCAGGTACTCGAAAAAAACGTATCGGCGAATGAGATCACGGTGAAGCACGATGACATTCCGGATTTCATGTCCGCCATGACGATGCCATACAAAGTCAAAGACGCGGGCAAGGTGCAGGAGTTGGAACCCGGGGACATAATCGCCGCACAAGTCGTCACCTCGAAGGATGGTAATGACTACTGGCTGGAAGACGTCCGTATCACGGACCGGAGCGGTCGCAAAGCAGCCCGGGCTGTTGTTCCGTCTCATCGGCTCCAGGTAGGGGAGCATGTGCCCAACCTCCCGCTCGTCAATCAAGACGGAGCAACTTTCCATTTGGATGATTTCAAGGGCAAATCCGTGCTGGTGACGTTTGTCTACACACGGTGTCCCATGCCCACTTTCTGTCCCCGGTTGAGCAGTCAGTTCGCGGCCATTCACGACAACCTGGTAAAGACACCGGACGACTGCCGCAGAACCCATCTGCTGACCATCAGCTTTGATCCAAAGTACGACACTCCGCCCGTTCTTCGTAGGTATGGATTGGCGTATCTCAACAACGATCCATCGGGTTTTTCGCACTGGGATTTTGCATCGACCACGCCTGGCGACCTCCGCAAGCTCGCCGACGCATTCGGGCTGGAGTACTTCGAAGAGGACAATCAGATCGCGCACACGATGAACATCGCTCTCATCGCGCCGGACGGGACAGTGGCGAGGTATTGGGCCAACGAGTGGACAGCCGCCGAGTTGGAAGCGGCCTTGCGTCAGGAGGCGGCGAAAGTGGGAACCGCCGGCCGAAAGGATGTCCGATGATCCGCCGCTTCAGATGTGCCTATTTCGTTCCCGGGCTTGTCGTCTGCCTGGTGACGTTGATGGGGTGTTCGCGGACTAGCTCTCGCCTTAGCAGTGCGGAACTAAATGGCCAGGACCTTTTTGATCTGCACTGCGCCCTTTGCCATGAGGGAATGAACCCGGACCTCAGAAAGCAGCCCCCCAGGCTGGAGGGGCTGTTTCAATCGAAAACGTTACCCAGCGGTGCCCCAGCGACGGATGACCAGGTGCGCAAGACCGTCATCGAAGGCCTGGGCACGATGCCCGCCTTCGACCAGCGTCTGCATCGGGACGATGTAGACCATCTCGTCAAGTACCTTCACACGCTGAAATGAGGCCATTCATGTATCGGGTTTTGTTTGCGCTCTTCCTCGGACTGTCATTCGTCAGTACCGCTTTCGCGGAAATACGGACTCTCACTGCCTCTGAAACCGAGCGGTACAACAAGGTCACGCACGCGCTGGTCGCACCGTGCTGCTGGCGCGAGGCGATCGCAATTCATCGTTCCGCTGAGGCTCTCCAGATGCTGGACGAGGTGGAGCAACTTGTCGTCTCTGGCCGTTCAGAACAAGAAATCAAAGCGATCTATGTTGCACGTTACGGCGTAAGGATACTTGCCGATCCTCCCGGGAGAGAAGGGCAGTGGCTCTACGTGATGCCGGTTGCGCTGTTTTGTTGTTTGTCTCTTCTGGCAATTCTGCGCCTGCGTTCGCTGGCCGGTGGCACGGCGACCGAGAAGTCATCCGCACCCGCGGAATTGATTGCGCTCGTCCGAATGGAAACTGAAGACGAGTGGAGGCAGGAATGACTGAGGCTCCGCTACCACTCACTGATCTTGCAATGGGCGAGGCCGGGACTATTGACCATATCTCCCTGCCTTTGGCCGATCAGCAGTTTTTGATGCGGCTTGGCTTTGTTCCGGGGGTGGAGGTCCGTTTCTCCCGGCGTGCCCCCCTTGGCGACCCCAGCGTGTATTCGATTGATGGCACGCAAATCGTATTGCGCTCGGAGACTGCGGGTCGCATCTTCGTTTCCCGCACTGAATGTTCCCGAACGTGTGAGCTGCCGTGATGTTCACCACGACCACAGCTGCGATAACTTGGACCAAAGGCTCGCCCAAAAGCGTCCGGCGCGATCTCCGGACGGTGGCGCTCATCGGCCCACCCAACTCTGGGAAGTCGACGCTCTTCAATCGTCTGACCCACCTTCGTCAAAAGGTCGGGAATTACCCAGGCGTCACGGTTGAGCAACGCGTGGGTCTGCTCGCTGGCCGGGGGGAAGAAATCAGGCTCATCGATTTGCCCGGCGTGTATAGCCTGACGCCCTATTCCGAGGATGAACGAGTCGCCGTCGCCGTGCTGACCGGCCAAATGGAGGGGATTCCCCGTCCCGATGCTGTCTTGCTGGTGCTCGATGCAACCCATCTAACCCGTCAACTCATGCTCGCGGCACCGGTGATCGCTTTGGGCTTGCCCACGCTCGTGCTCTTGAACATGGCGGATGTCTTCCAAAAGGGAGGCGGATCACTGGACATTCTCAAGCTCGCCACGGAACTGGGGACGCCCGTTGCATTGGTGAGCGCGACACTGGGGACTGGGTTGGACGCCGTGGAACACTTCCTTCGACAGGATCACACTCCGCCCCCAGCCTCATTGCTACCGGTTCTCCAAGACCTTCCGCAGTGCCGGAAGTGGGCAACCCAGATCGGACGCCAGGCCGATTACCAGCCTTCGCTTCCCGCCCGCTGGACTCGCCGACTCGACGATGTGTTCCTCCACAAGCTATGGGGACCTCTCATTTTTGTGGTGGTCGTAGGTGCTGTCTTCCAAACGGTCTTTGGGCTCGGCCAGCCCATGAGCACAGCTTTTCAGAACGTGCTCACGTTGCTCGGTGAACACATCGCCCGGCTTGTACCCGCTGGCCTTGTCCGATCGCTTCTCTTGGATGGCCTCTGGAAGGGCGTGAGTTCGGTGCTGGTGTTCCTTCCGCAAATCCTGCTGCTGTTCTTTTTCATAGGTTTGCTGGAAGATTCCGGCTACCTGGCCCGTGCGGCGCTAATTGCGGACCGCACTATGAGGACCGTTGGCTTGAACGGGAAGGCGTTCATTCCCCTTCTGTCCGCGTATGCATGTGCGGTTCCCGCGATCATGGCGACGCGCACGATTGAAAACCGGCGGGACCGGATTGCGACTATTCTTATCGCGCCTTTCATGACCTGTTCCGCCCGTTTGCCTATCTACACATTGCTCATTGCAGCCTTTATCCCGGATCGCCCGATCGTCGGCGTGCTGGTCGGCGCCCGGGCTTGCACCATGCTTTTGCTGTACCTGCTGGGCTTTCTTGCAGCCATCGCTACTGCGAAGATCCTGAAGTCATCGGTTCTTAAGTCCACCGCAGTTCCATTCGTGCTGGAGCTCCCTGAGTATCGACTCCCGACCTGGCAGTCGATTGCTCTTCGCCTGATTGACCGCTCGCGCGTTTTTCTGCGGCAAGCTGGCACTGTCATCCTGTCCGTATCTTTGCTTGTGTGGGTACTGACTCATCTTCCCCTGCAGCACGGCCATTCTCCCGCACTGGAGCAGAGCGTAATTGCCCGTCTCGGACATGGAATCGAACCGCTCATCCGTCCGCTTAGCTTCAATTGGAAGATCGGTGTCGGCCTGCTGACATCGGTGATCGCGCGCGAGGTGATTGTCGGAACCCTCGGGACGATTTATGGAGTTGACCCCGCAACCCAGTCGATGACGCTCCAGAGTGCGCTGCAGCAGGACCTGAGCTTCTCAGGGGCGATGGCGCTACTCGTGTTCTTTGCGTTCGCTATGCAGTGCACCTCGACTCTCGCCGTCGTGCGCCGCGAAACCAACAGCTGGAAATGGCCCATCGTCCAGTTTGTCTATATGACCTGCATCGCGTACGGGGCAGCTCTTCTCGTGAACCAGGTACTGTCCAGGTTTCTGAGCTGATCGCAGCCATACCATCTTGGATCAAGATCAAAGGCGGCGGACAAGAGTGTCCGCCCCACACTCGCTACGGCCTGGTCTTGGCAATCTCCGGCATGGCAGCTTCGGCGGTGCGCTTCGGATGCGGGCCGAGGTGGTACCGGGTGAGTCCTTCTTTCAGGTACTCGAAGCCTTCTTCGGGCGAGTCCACGATCTTGAACAGCTCCACATCCTGCGGCGAGATCACGCCGGCATCGGCCATATGCTGGAAATTGATGATCTTGTTCCAGTACTCGCTGCCGTAAATCACCACCAGAATTTTCTTCGCCAGTTTTTCGGTCTGGGCGAGAGTCAGGATCTCGAAGAGTTCGTCGAGCGTGCCAAAACCTCCGGGGAAGATCACCAGCGCCTTGGAGAGATACGCAAACCAGAACTTGCGCATGAAGAAGTAGTGGAACTCGAAGTTCAGTTCCGGCGTGATGTAAGGATTGGGAGACTGCTCAAACGGCAGGTTGATGTTCAGTCCGATGGTCTTGCCGCCCGCTTCATGCGCGCCCAGGTTGGCGGCTTCCATGATGCCGGGACCGCCTCCGGTGGTGACGACAAAGCGGCGGCGCTTGGCCGGGATCTGGGTGGACCACTGGGTCAGCATGTAGGCCAGCTTGCGGGAGTCCTCGTAGTAGCGGGCCATGTCCACGGCAGCCAAGGCGCTTTTCATCTCGGCGTGCTCCTCAGAGGCGACCTGGGCTGGGTTGCCGCGAAGCGCGGTCAAATGCCCCTGGGCTTCGTTGGGGTTATGAATCCGGGCGGAGCCGAAGAAGACGACCGTGTCCTGAATCTGCTC
>PMCH01000318.1:6309-18814 GCA_003154055.1 Acidobacteriaceae bacterium | reverse complement strand
TCGGTCACGGTTTCATCCGCAAGCAGCAGCAGTTCGGAGTTTGTGTTGTCCGGGATAAGTCTGCCGATCACGATCGAAGCGGGCCAATCGGTTGCGTTCACGGTAACGTTCGCCCCGAGCGCGACTGGAACAGCAAGTGCAACTCTGACGTTTGCCAGCAACGCCTCGAACTCACCCACGGTGGAGTCACTGACGGGCAACGGGACGGCGCCGCCGCAGCATTCGGTCGAACTCACCTGGTCCCCCTCCGTGGGAGCGGTCGGCTACAACATTTTCCGCAAGCTTCCGACAGACACCAACTACACGCCGATCAACTCCGGCGAGGTCCGCCCGGCATACACGGATAACAATGTCACCGCAGGCACGACTTACGACTATGTGGTTACGGCTGTTGACGCAAACAACGTCGAGAGCGGCTATTCGAACCTGGTTCAGGTCAAAATCCCCAGTCCGTGATTCGCGACGTGGTCAGGGTGGGGGATCAGGTTTCCGCTGGTTGGAAGGTTCCCCCGTCTCAGAGGCGGGTGGCCCCTCGTCCCGCTTGTTGAAACGTGGCTTGGTGGCCGTTTGACAGCACTCGCGAACCTTCCTAGACTGTGACCATGGAAGTACGTCTTCAACCCGAAAAGGAAGCCCGACTGGCTCAAATCGCCGCTCAGCGAGGCCTGAAGACCGATGAACTGGCGGAACAGGTCCTCAGCCGATATCTGGAAGATGACATACGCTTCATCGAAGCGGTCAATCTTGGTCTGGCCGCCGCCGACCGTGGCGAGTTTGTGGAGCACGACGAAGTTGGCGTCAGGATTAAACAGATACTGCAGCCGTAAATGCACCTGCGCTGGACTACTCCCGCCGCTCAAGACCTCTACAATATTGTTCGCCACATCCAGCAGGACAACCCGGATGCGGCCGCCAAGGTCGCCGGGATTCTTTTCGATGGATGCGGTGCCCTGGGAACATTCCCTCGCCGTGGCCGCAAGGGGCGGATGGAAGGGACCCGCGAACTGGTCTTTCCTGGCCTACCGTACGTCGTGGTGTATCGCATCCAGGATCAAGACCTAGAAATCCTCCGCATCTATCACGGAGCGCAAGACTGGCCCTGAACCGGCGGGCGGCTCGTTCACTCTTCCGCTGTCTCGAAACGCTTGTGGATCGGTGTCTTTGACGTTTACAGGACTCGACGGCTTTCCCGCCTCAGATCCTTACTTCGCTGATCTGAATAGTGGGCTGCGCGTTGGTGTAGTTCGGGACGTCGGCTACGATTTGCGGCGCATTGGGTCCAAACGCTGTTTGAAAGGCCTCGATGGACTCAAAGGACAGGTGTCCCAGGGCGAGATACGGCGGGGGTGATCCCGGGGCTATGCCCCCGATGCCTTGTTCCACGGCCACGGCCTTCAACGCCACGCCGAGCAGTCGTCGAACCAGCGGGATATGGCGGTCGCAATAGTAAGCCATGTCGAAGGTGGTGCCTTCGTAGTTTGGGTATAGCACGCTGACCTTGATCATTGGTTGTTTGCTCCGGTCGTGGGATTCGTACTTTCGAATTGGGCGGGATGAGTCTAGCAGGGATGCCGGGGCGACGATTGGGCGGGTGGCCTACCCGCCACCGATGATCCCATCACCCACCCGGTTCGCAAAATGCCGGAAGGACGAGACACGCGGCCGCCCCAATTGCGGGTTCCCTGTGTTGCATCGAACCGGGTGTTGCGTGGAATAGGACTTGGCGTCTACTCTGAAAGAACAACTATGACCGACGAGAACACTGACGACTTGTGCAAGGACTGTGGCCCGACCTTTACCGCTTTTCTGGAACAGATGGCCGCGCACAACAAGGAACAACTGGCCGATCTCAACGCCAAGGTCACCTGCCCGACTTGCGGCAAGGTTCATGAATACACGTTTCCATACGCCCCCGAAAGGACGGTCCCACCGGCCTCCTGATTTTGTCTGATCGATGGGCGGGCAGCGGGGCGGGAGTGCACACACATAGGGGTGGGCTTGGGGGTAAATGCGAGAGCGGTGGACAGGAGTGTCCGCCCTACACTTACTTCTCCAGTTCTTTGGCTTCGCGAATTTCCAGGTCTCTTTGGCGGAGGTTGGTGGCTTCGGCGGGGTTCATGCCGGCGCGGAGTTCGGTTTTTTCAAGGAAATAACGCCAGCCTTCGTGGCCGTCGGCTGAGCTCTGGCTTTCCTTGAACTGCTTCATGGTGGCTTCGGCGTTCTCTTTACCGTGGATCACTTGGACCACGCCCGCGGACTCGTAAGTGCGAACGTTATGCCGGATGAGGGCGTAGCAAGCTCTGGATTCGTCTCGGGTCAGAAATTCTCCGTTGGTGTTTTGCCTGAAAAGTCTCGGCTTGCCGCGCAGTGTGCCCGTCGTGAGCTTTCGGACGGGCACGCCTGCGGTCGAGACGAGCCGCCTAGAGCGGGCGGACGTTGTCAGCTTGCAAGCCTTTCGGCCCCTTGGTCACTTCGAATTCCACACTCTGGCCCTCCTGCAGGCTCTTGAAACCACCCGCCTGGATCGCCGAGAAGTGCACAAAAACATCTTCGCCGCTCTGCCGGCTGATAAAGCCGTAGCCTTTGGCGTCGTTGAACCACTTTACTGTTCCTTGTTCTGCCATGTTGGTTACTTGTGTTCCTTTCGATCAATTTACGCTGTTAAGGGATTCGGAAGTACCGAGGGCAGTGCTAGCTGGTTGGCTTGAAGCTGCTCTACAACCGACTCTAATCAGACGCGCTCATACAATAGCAGATAACGCGCTCGGGGCGTTAGCGAAATACGACCCCAAGTTACCACTGGACCTGAGGGGGGACATTGCCTCGGGGACCGATCTTGCGTGATGGCTCTCTTGGTATTAACGGTCTAGTACATTCTTGCGCCAGTCTCTTCTAACCGGGTGCCACTGTGCGCCGGTGATGTTGTACAGTTTCCCCTGACCGGCCGCTCTTCCCCGGTGGTGCTGATGTTCGCGAGTTTTTTCCCCGCGCCAAGGAGGATCTGTCCAGGAAAATACTATGGCAAAAGCAATCTGGGAAAACGCTGTTCTCGCCGAGAGCGACCGGTGCGAAGAAGTGGAAGGCAACCAGTATTTCCCTCCGGACTCGGTCCGCAAGGAATTCTTTCGACCGAGCGCGAGCCACACGGTGTGTCCGTGGAAGGGCACCGCCAGCTATTACGATGTCGAGGTCAATGGCAAGCGGAACCGGGATGCGGCATGGTTCTATCCGGAGCCGAAGGCGGCGGCCAGCCAGATCAGGGGATACGTGGCGTTCTGGAAGGGCGTGAGGGTGGAAGAGTAGCGGAGCGTTCCGGCAAAAACCAAGAAAACGCGGACAGGAGTGTCCGCGCCACACACTCCGTGGGTTGACCGGAGCGCTTCTGGGGTCCTACCATTAGCCGCGACAGCACCGAGGCCCTTGGGATGATCGGCCAGACAGTCTCCCACTATCGGATCGTGGGGAAACTCGGCGGTGGCGGCATGGGCGTGGTGTACGAGGCGGAAGATACGCGCCTCGGACGGCACGTCGCCCTGAAATTCATTCCGGAAAGCATGTTGAACGACCCGAAGTCGCTGGACCGCTTTGTGCGGGAAGCGCGGGCCGCCTCGCAACTGAACCATCCTGGAATCTGCACCATCCATGACATTGAGGACATGAACGGGCACCCGTTCATCGTCATGGAGAAACTCGACGGCATCAGCCTGAAGGAGCGGATCCGCGGGAACGCGATGGAACTGGATGAGATTCTCGACATCGGCATCCAGGTATCGGATGCGCTGGGTGCGTCGCACGCCAAGGGAATTATCCACCGCGACATTAAGCCGGCGAATATTTTTGTCACCCCGACCGGGCAGGCGAAGATCCTCGACTTTGGATTGGCCAAGCTGTCGAAGGAGGTCGGAACCGCCGAGGACGACGATGCGGTGAAACAAGCGGAAGACTCGCTGACGGCAATTGGCGTGATTCCGGGAACGGCCGTGTACATGTCCCCGGAACAGGCGCGGGGCGAGGAACTTGACCCGCGCAGCGACCTGTTCTCGCTGGGGGTGGTGCTCTACGAGATGTCCACCGGGAAGAAGCCGTTCTCCGGGGGCAACGTGGTCACCACGCTGGATGCGGTGCTGAACCAGAAGCCGGTGTCTCCGCTGCAATTGAATCATCGGCTGCCTTCGGAAATGGAGGGCATTATCGGGCGCGCGATGGAGAAAAACCGGGGCAACCGGTATCCGAATGCGCTGGCGATGAAAGGCGACCTCCAGTCGCTGAAGAAGGAAACGGAGACCGGGCTCACCAAGACCGGTGCGAAGCGGCCGGCACTGCCGTACCGCATCGCGACGACCACGTTCCAGGCTTCCAATAAACACCAGACCTACCTTCTGGTGGGAGTGACGGCGCTGCTGATCACGGTGCTGACGGCGGTGGGAGCGTGGTGGTTCAAGCACCGGGCGTTGAGCAACGCGGGTGCGCAAAGAAACACGATTGCCGTGCTGCCGCTGCAGAACATGAATGGCGATATCAGCGTGGAGTTTCTACGGTCTGCTCTGGCCGACGAAATTGCCAACGTGCTGACGTACACCCGGGCGCTGGATGTTCGTCCGTCGTCGATCACGCGAAAATATTCGGCGAACGATGTTGACCCGCAGCAGGCGGGGAAGGAAGTGCACGTCGCAACCGTGATCACGGGACACTTTCTGAAGCAAGGGGACAATCTGCTGGTGACGCTGGAAGCCATCGAGGTCGGCAACAACCGGTTACTGTGGCAAACCAACATTACCGGACCAGCGCAGGACCTGATCGAGTTGCAGTCGAAGATTGCGGCGCAGATGCGCCAGGGGTTGCTGCCGACTCTGGGAGTGGCGGGCGGTCTGGTTGACACCGGGACCCGCCCGAAAAACCCCGCGGCATACGATCTCTATCTGCACAGCCTCGCCCTGCTTCATGATCCCCAGCCGAACAAGGACGCCATCGCCGTGTTGGAGCATGTGGTGCAGATGGATCCCGACTACGCCCCCGCCTGGGAAGAACTGGGGCGCCGCTGCTACTTCGACGCGGACTATTCGGACGGCGGGGAGGCGATGTTCCAGCGGTCCAACAAGGCCTACGAGCGAGCGCTGGAACTGGATCCCAACCGGGTGGGAGCGGCCGGGCAGTTGATCACCAACCGCGTCGAGCGGGGGGAACTGGGCAAGGCTTACGAAGCCGCCCAGGCGCTGGTGAAGCGGCGTCCAGACAGCGCCGAGGCCCATTTCGTGATGGGCTATGTGTATCGCTATGCGGGAATGCTGGAGCGGTCGGCGAGCGAATGCGACACGGCGCTGGCACTGGATCCGGGGAACTTTACCTTCCGCTCCTGCGCATGGGCTTTCATGGAACTGGGCAGGACGCAGCGGGCGGCGGATTATGTCCGGCTGGATGCCGGGTCGGAATGGGCGGCGTATATCACACCATCCATTCTGTTGCGCGAAGGCAAAGTGGCGGAGGCACGGGAAGCGGTGAAGCACATGGCCGCTACTCCGCGCTATCACCGCGACCTGCTGGAAGCTTGCCTGCAGGTGCCGCTGTCGGCGGAACTGGAAAGGCTTGCGCACGTGGCAGAAACCACGCAGGCGACCGAACTGGACCCGGAAACCTGGTACTACGAAGGAGCAATCTTCGGCTATTGTGGCAAGAAGCAAGCCGCGCTGCATCGGCTACAAAGCGCGGTCGAGCAGAATTATTGCGCCTATTCCAACCTTCTTTCCGACCCCTTGCTGGCCAAGCTGCGCGCTGAGCCGGCGTTCAATAAAGTACTGACCGCAGCCAGCGCTTGCCAGGAAGCGGTGCGGTCGTCGAGCGCCCCGCAGAGTCCATAAGACCAGCCTGGTCCGGGACAATCCCGGGATCAGTTCTCGCGCTTCAAGTCCGCCAGCATCCCGATGATGGGAAGGTCCTTGCCGGTCTTCACTTCGATCCGGACGGCGGTTCCTTCGGCATAACGCTTGGCCTCGCGGATGATCTTGAGCACGCGCGCGGGAAGATCGCTTCGGAGCGCCGCCTTGACCGCCTTGTCGCCCAGGGCAAACGACGCCCGGAAGCCGCCACGCGATGGGGAGAGATAGAGGATGGTCCTCGCGCCCTGCTTTACCTTCAGGGACCATCCGGCTTTAAGGGAATAGGAATTCCACTCGTGGAGTCCGGTGTCGTGCTGATCGGCTAACTCCGCAAGCAGGTGGTCCCAGAGAGGCTTGGCAGCGCCCAGTTCCGCTGAAAGTTCGTTCTCGGTGGGCTTCTTTGGCTTGCCGATGAAGGCGTTTGGAAGCATGGCAGACCCCTTGAGGAAAACACGTGGGTGAATTCAAGAGGGAGTTTAAGAGGGAAGAGGTCCGGCGACGAGGTTGTGGGTCACGTGACAGGGTGATAGGGAATCTCAGGCAGAGGCCAAAGCTCTCACGGTCCCCAAAACAGTCGAAGAGACGCAGCGGGCTGCGTCTCTTCTTTTGTACGGAGAACGGAGATAAATCGCAGAGTCTTAGATTACGATGACGGGCCGCACTCGCCGTTGGGGCCGTTGCCACCGGCGGAGGCCACTGCAACATAGGCCGGATTCGACTCCACGCCATTGAAGGTGGCGACAACCTTGTAGGATCCAATGAGGAACCATGCCGGTTTCCCAAAGGTGGGATCGCCTGTAACCCGATCATTGGGATAATTGAAGTCAGTCCAGGAGCACACGAAAGGCTCCTTCGCCGTCATCAACCCCGTGGCGCTCATCAGTACCGTCTGCGGAGGAGCTAGCAACGGAGCCTCCGTGGTGTCGGAGGTAAGATAGTCCCCCATCGGTGTGACTGTGTAAATGACCTTGTTGGTCTTGTCATAGCCCTGCTTGTTGGAATAGTTCGCAACCGCTTTAAACTGAATTGTCGCGCCTTCTCCCTGCAGGTTTACGAAACCTCCGTTACCGGTGGGCGTAAGGGTGACCGACTGGAGCTTGTTGGTGGTTCCGCAGCCGAGAAGGCCGAACATCGCCAGCGCGGTCGCTATTGCGTAGATAAGGGTTGTGCGTTTCACCGCTAAGTCCTCCGCTGAAGTCTTTGTGCATGTTGGCAAGATCGCGGAGTCGAGGCAAGGCAATTCCCCCGATGGTTTGCACCAAAGTCACATGCGGGAATGTTTTGGGACGATGATCGGGCGACGCTCTGCCGGCTAAGTTTCGAGCTTTGTGAATCTTGCGCGGAAGGGCATGTCCTCTGGGGATTGGTCTCCATGGAGCCATCAAGCGACTGCGGGGATAGGCGGATAGCGGGAATCGATGTGGGGGACACATTTCGCGGACAGGAGTGTCCGCGCCACACGGTTCAGCGCGGCGGCAGGATGTTTCCGACGCGGCGGATCTGCGCGCCAACGGCCTTGAGTTTCTCTTCGATTTTTTCGTAGCCGCGGTCGAGGTGGTAGACGCGATCGATGATGGTTTCTCCGTCGGCAACCAGGGCGGCGAGAACGAGCGACGCCGAGGCGCGCAGGTCGGAGGCCAGCACGGCGGCGCCGCTCAGGGCGGATTTTCCTTGAACGATGGCGCGACGCCCTTCGATCTTGATGTTGGCGCCCATCCGCAGCAGTTCCTGCGCGTGCATGAAGCGGTTCTCAAAAATATTCTCGGTGACGATGGACGTGCCTTCGGCCTGCGTGGCCAGCGCCATGTATTGTGCCTGCATATCGGTGGGAAAGCCGGGATACTCTTCGGTGTTCATGTCGGCGGCCCGGAGCGGCTGATCTCCCATGACGCGAACGGAGTCAGTCTTCACCGTGGTCTTCACGCCGGTTTCTTCGAGTTTGGCGAGGATGGTGGTGAGGTGCGCGGGATCGCATCCGGTGATGTTGAGGTCGCCGCCAGTGAGCGCCCCGGCGATGATGAATGTTCCGGCCTCGATGCGGTCGGGAATGATGCGGTGCCGGGCGCCGTGCAGTTTGCTTACACCTTTGATACGAATGGTCGAAGTTCCCGCGCCGGTGATCTTCGCTCCCATGGCATTGAGCAGCGCGGCCAGGTCGGCAACTTCGGGTTCGCGGGCGCAGTTCTGCATAACGGTCTCGCCTTCGGCAAGCGTGGCGGCCATGAGCAGGTCTTCGGTGCCGGTAACGGTGATCTTGTCGAAGACGATTTCGGCACCGTGGAGGCGGTCGGCAGTGGCTTCGACGTAGCCATGTTCCTGCGTGATCTTTGCCCCGAGACGCTCCAGACCTTTGATGTGGAGGTCGATGGGGCGGGCGCCGATGGCGCAACCGCCGGGGAGCGAGACGTGGGCGCGTCCGCAACGGGCGACCAGCGGGCCGAGCACGAGGGTCGAGGCGCGCATGGTTTTGACCAGTTCGTAGGAGGCTTCGGGAGCGGCCAGCGTGCGGGCGCAGATGGTGGTGCGATGGTTGGCGCGTCCGTAGCCGAGTTCGACGTCGGCGCCCATGGCGGCGAGCAGCTTGCGCGTGGTCTCGATGTCGCGGACCTGGGGAATGTTTTCGAGGATGACGGGTTCGTCGGTGAGCAATGCGGCGGCCATGCAAGGGAGCGCCGCGTTCTTTGCGCCGCTGATGCGGACGGTCCCCAGCAGGGGAGTGCCACCGCGGATGACCAGCTTGTCCATAGCGAGATGAGTTCCTGAGAATGCGCGCCTTCATTGTAACGACGAAGTTGGGCGATCGGGCGGGCGGAGTTGAGACGTGAGTTCCGTTTGTAACCCCCTGCAGGAAGTCAAAGGCATAACCACGGGGGACACAGAGGGGCGCAGGGGAAAACCGAAATCGCAGGGGCGGAGAGCTAGTTTGCTGCGGCGATTGCCTGGCGGACGTGGCCGTGGGATTTCTTCAGGGCGGCGGCGGCCTTGGCGCGGTTGACGCCAGTCTTCGCCATCACCAGTGCGACCGGGACATGGTGGCGGGCGGCGGCTAGGAGTTTGCGCGCCTGGCTGCGATTGAGGCCGGCAACCGTTTCGAGGATGCCGATGCCGCGCTCGAGCAACTTGTCGTTCTTCGGATGGAGATTGACCATCAGGCTGTCGTAGACGTATCCGAGGCGAACCATGGCGCCGGTGGAGAGCATGTTCAGGATCATCTTTTGCGCCGTGCCGGCTTTCATCCGGCTGGAGCCGGCGACCACTTCCGGACCGACCTCGGTGACGATCGCCATATGCGCAGCTTTTTCCAGCGGTGACTTCCGGTTGCATGTGACGGCAACGGTCTTCGCGCCGTGGGCGCGCGCGTATTCGAGGGCGGCGATGGTGAAAGGAGTGCGCCCGCTGGCGGCGATGCCGACCACGACATCGTTCTTCGTTGGTTTCTTCTTCGCGATTTCCTTACGGCCGAGTTCGCGGGAATCTTCGCTGGCTTCGACGGCAGCGGCCAGGGCTCGGCGGCCGCCCGCCATGATGAATTGGATTGATCTTGGAGCAATGCCGAAGGTGGGCGGGCACTCGGCGGCGTCGAGGGCGGCGATGCGTCCGCTGGTGCCGGTGCCGACGTAGATGAGGCGTCCGCCGCTGGAGAGCACGGCGGCGATCAGGTCGACGGCGCGGGCAATTTGCGGCAGGGAGCGTTTTACGGCGTGCGCGACTTTGGCGTCTTCAGAATTGATGATGCGGGCGATTTCGAGAGAAGACTTGCGGTCGAGGTTGGCGGCGGCCGGGTTGGGTTGCTCGGTGGCGAGGCGGCGGAGATTGGGCTTTCTGGAATCGCGGCTCACGCGGTGTGCCTCGCTGTAACTTTTCTTGGGCCCCGACGAACTGCAGGTCCCTCGCTGCGCTCGGGATGACAATGCATAGGTGGGGAAGGCGATACCGACGCGTTTGTTCGGGGGGCAACAGCAGGTCCTTCGCTTCGCTCAGGATGACAATTCATAAATGGCTATCCGGTGCTTCCACTGTTCGACAAAGCTTCCACGATTGCGTCATGCACTGCCGGACGGACTTGTTTGATTGCCTGATTCTGGCAGTCGGGCCAGGTGCGGTTCGTCAGCAAGGTTATCGAAAGATGGCGGTCGGGGTCGATCCACAGCGAGGTTCCGGTGTAGCCGAGGTGTCCGAAGGAGTGGGGCGAAAAATACTTGCCGGACTGCGAGGGGGCGGAAGGCGTGTCCCAGCCCAGAGCGCGCGAAGTGCCGGCGGGGGACGATTCGCGGCGGGTGAATAGCTCGATGGTTTCGGGACGCAAGATGGGGCGTCCGCCGTTGAGCATGGCGTGGGCGAAGGCGGCGACGTCTTCTGCGGTCGAGAACAGGCCCGCGTGACCCGCGACTCCGCCTAGTACGCTGGCGTTTTCGTCTTGAACTTCGCCTTGGATAGTTCTGCCGCGGAAAGTGCTTCGAGGTGCTGAAAGCACATCCGCAGGCTGGCGGACAGGAGTGTCCGCCCCACACTGATGGGCGGTGGGAACGGTGCGGTCGCGCCAGGTCCTCGGCGGGTTGAACGCGGTGTGCGACATGCCGAGCGGGCCGAATATCTCGCGTTGGCAGAAAGCGTCGAGCCGTTCGTCGGCGAGTCGCTCTAGGGCGATACCGAGGGTGATGAACCCGATGTCGCTGTATTCGGCGCGGATGCCAGGGGCCGCGGTGAGTTCGGTGGTGAAGGCTGCGTCGAGGAGTTCGTCGCGGGTCTTGGCGCGAAGGAAGAGCTTCTCGTAGGCGGGCAGGCCGGAGCTGTGCGCCAGGAGCATGCGCAGCGTGACTTGGAGGCGACGGGCGTCACTCGTGGCGAATTCAGGGACGATCGCGGTGACCGGGGCGTCGAGGTCGAGCAGTCCGCGTTCGTACAGGATCATGGCCATGGCGGTAGTGGCAACGACTTTTGTGACCGATGCCAGGTCAAAGATGCTCTCGAGGGTGACGGCGGTAGCGGCGAGATCGTAGGTGAAGCGGCCAAGGGCCTTGTGGGCGATGAGTTCTCCGCCGAGAGTGACGGCGAGAGAGCACGCGGGGAAGGCGCGGGCGGCGATGGCGTTTTCAAGTAATGCGAAGGCGGCGCGGAAACGGTCATCCTGCGCGGAGGGATTTCGGACCAGGAAAGCGAAGCCGGCGGCGCGGTTGGGCGTTGACGTCAAGGTGTTGGGAAGCTGATGGGGTTATAGCAAAGGCTGCGGGTGGAGGCAAACGGTCGACCGTTACCACCGAGACTCGCCGCGACTTCGTGAGCTTGAGGCGCTTCTGCGGCGTCGTGTACAGTCACAACACACGTGAATCGCAAGGCAAAAATTCTTCTGCCGGCCGTTTTGCTCATCGGCTTGATCTCCGGTACGACTGGCTTCGCGCAGACGTCGCTTGAGTCCCGGCTCAATGCTCTGGATCCCATCATCAACAGCGCGATCGCCGAGGGACAGATTCCCGGCGCGGTTTTAATTGTCGGGCATGACGGGAAAGTGGTCCACCGAAAGGCGTATGGGCACCGGGCCCTCGACCCTCGGCGCGAGGCGATGACGCTGGATACGGTGTTTGACTGCGCGTCGCTGACGAAGGTGATCGCGACAACGACCGCGGTCATGCAACTGTGGGAGCAGGGCAAGTTCCGCATGAGCGATCCGGTGGCAAAGTATATTCCCGAGTTTGCGCAGAATGGAAAACAGGACATCACGGTTCGTCAGTTACTGGTGCACTACTCGGGGCTGGCGCCGGATCTGGATTTGTCGAAGCCGTGGTTGGGGAAAGAGGCGGCGTACCGGATGGCGTTCGAGGTAGCGCCGGAGCGGTCACCGGGGTCGGCGTTTGTTTATAGCGATATCAATTTTGAAGTGCTGGGGGCGCTGGTGGAGCGGCTGTCGGATCAATCACTCGACGCGTACACCCAGAAGCATGTGTTCGTGCCGCTGGGGATGACCGAGACGCGGTTTAATCCGCCGGCGAGTTGGGCACGGCGTACGGCTCCGACCGAGGAGGACGAGAACCATCACATGCTGCGCGGGGTAGTGCATGATCCGTCGGCGCGGCGGATGGGCGGCGTAGCNNTGGATGGCGGGCGCGGCGTATTGAATCCGGCGACGATTGCCAAGATGACTGCGCCACAGCAACCGCCGAATGCAACGGCAGTGCGGGGATTTGGATGGGACATCGATTCGCCGTTCTCAACCAATCGCGGGGAAATGCTGCCGGTCGGGTCGTTTGGGCACACTGGGTTTACGGGCGTGTCGATGTGGATTGATCCGGCGACAAAGACTTACATCGTCCTGATGACCAATGCGGTGCACTTGGGAGAGAAGGGAAGTGCGGTGTCGTTGCGGACGAAGGTGGCGACGGCGGTTGCAGTCGCGCTGGCGCACACTCCCGCCGAGGCCGAGAAGATGCGGCAGGCGACCATCACGGGCTACAACGAAATGCAGAGCGCGTTGCGCAAGGTATCGGTGCGAAACGGGACGGTGAAGACCGGGATCGACGTGCTCGAAGAGAGTAACTTTGCCGCGCTTCAGCCAGCTACAGGAGCGGGGCCGAAGAAGATTGGGCTGCTGACCAATCAGACCGGGGTGGATTCGGAAGGGCGGCGGACGATTGACG
>PMCH01000318.1:0-6256 GCA_003154055.1 Acidobacteriaceae bacterium | reverse complement strand
TTCTACACCTACGAGACGACCACGGGATATTTTCTGGAAGCGGCGGCGAAGGCGGGGATTGAAGTGATCATTCTCGACCGGCCCGACCCGATCAATGGAAGCTTCGTACAGGGGCCGGTTTCGGACGAGGGGCATGAGAGCTTCGTCAACTACTTTCCGGTGGCGGTGCGGCACGGGATGACGCTGGGTGAACTGGCGACCATGTTCAATGCCGAGCGAAAAATCGGCGCAAAGCTGCGTGTGATCACGATGCAGGGGTGGCAGCGAGGGGACTGGTTCGATTCGACCGGTCTGGGATGGGTCAATCCTTCGCCGAACCTGCGGAACCTGGTCGAGGCGGCGCTCTATCCGGGGGTCGGGCTGGTCGAAGGGACGAACGTTTCGGTGGGACGCGGAACCGATACGCCCTTTGAAGTGCTGGGTGCGCCCTGGATCAAGGGCAAGGAACTCGCGGCATATCTGAATCAGCGGAGCATTCAGAGTGTGCGGTTCGTGCCGATTACTTTTACTCCTTCGTCGAGTAACTATGCCGGCGAGCAGTGCGAGGGTGTGAGCATCCTGTTGCTGGACCGCAACACGCTGGACGCACCGGAACTGGGCGTCGAACTGGCGTCGGCGCTGCACAAGCTGTATCCCAGCGATTTCAGGATCGACCGGATGACGGAATTGCTCATCAACCAGGCGGCATTTGAGGCGATCGTATCCGGGCAGGACCCGCGGAGGATTGCGCAGGATTGGCAGGAGCGGCTGGAAGGGTTTGTGGCTTTGCGGGGGAAGTACTTGTTGTACAAGTAAAGCTCTTAGCTATTAGCTCTTGGCTCTTAGCTACCCCCCGGACTTACACCCGGGCCTTCCTGCACCGCCCCTTCGGGGCAGTTGCTGTCACTTCGTGTTGCTCGGAGCTTATCGTTTCTCACCGAAGCGGAATGCCGGTAGCTGGGGGCCAAGAGCTAAAAGCTAAGAGCTAGTAGCTAAGCGCCATTCCGCCTACTGCTGATTGAAACCCGCTTTTCGGCTACAATATTCGCTCCTTATGGTTGCTGCTCGAAATATCATCTCCAATCTTGCCTATCGTTGTGCGGGCCCGAATTGCGGCGTGTTGAAGGGGGCCAGCGATCGCTGGTGGGTGATGTGGGCCTCGTTTGCGGAGCCCGGAATGCCGATCCTGTACCTTGCTCCCTGGGACGAGGAGGTGGCGGTACGGGAGGGTGCGCTGCATGTGTGCGGAGACGGATGCGCGCAGAAACTGCAATCGCAGTTCATGGGCAATGTGCGCGAGAACCAGAGGAACAGTGGATCGTGAATTGTGATCCGTCCTGCAGCGGAACCGCCCCCGAAGCCTACCCGAGCCGCGATCCGCTAACTACTATCCATTGAGTTCAGCTAACCGGCGGCGCGTGGCGGCGCATCAGAGTTTACAGACGGTTGTCCCGAATCCATCCTAGAGGTGAAAGTCCGATGCGGACTCGTGCTCTATCCCTTTGCGCACTGCTCCTGGCCGGGTGCGCAGCGGCCCAGACCGCGGCAACGCCAACAACTCCAGTCGCTCCGGCGGCGACCGAGACAACGGAACCGGTGGCCGCTCAGCCTGCGGCGCGCTCGACGGCGCTGACCATTCCGGCGGGGACCAAGGTTCCTCTCGCGCTGAAGCAGGCGATCTCCACCAAGACTGCGAAGGAAGGCGATCCGGTGTATTGCGAAACGACGTTTCCCTTCGTGGTGAACGACCGGATCGTGATTCCGGCGGGGACCTATATCCAGGGAAAGATCAGTCGCATCCAGCGCGCCGGACGCGTGAAGGGACGGGCCGAGTTGCTGATGCATTTCACGTCCATGATCTATCCGAGCGGCTATACCGTGATGCTGCCGGGATCGGTCGAAAACATGCCGGGCGCCGACAAGACTTCGATGAAGGACTCAGAAGGGACGGTTCGCCAGGACAGCGACAAGGGCAAGGACATTGGGACGGTGGCTAGTACAGCTTCCACGGGGGCGGTAATAGGCGGCCTCGGTGCAGGAGGCAAAGGACTGGGCATCGGCGCGGCCGCCGGCGGGTTGGCTGGGCTGGCGATCGCAATGCTCTCGCGGGGAAATGACG
The DNA here is from genome assembly GCA_003154055.1 of Acidobacteriaceae bacterium. Lineage (GTDB taxonomy): Bacteria > Acidobacteriota > Terriglobia > Terriglobales > Acidobacteriaceae > Acidiflorens. Next base: position 4,158 of record PMCH01000318.1, on the reverse strand, counting down.
TGCGGCTGGAGCCCGGGACTTCAATTGAGATGATCATCCAGCGGGAGGTGACGCTCGACGCGAGCCGGATTACGTCGCGGCGGGAAGTGATTGTGAGGAACGAGTAGCGCCCGGCGAGTCGCGAGTTAGAGCGTTGAACAGCGCTCCGGTTGGAGGCTGTTTCTATCGCTAATGATCTGCAGGGTAAGGCCGACTCCGCCGAGGTCTATTGCAGTTTCGCGTACTCGGCGCGGGCCTCAAGGAGCACGGGTACGTCGGGGTCGGCATCCTTCCACGAGGCGAAGAAATCCTGATAGGCGGTCCGGGCTTTGGCCTTGTCGCCCTGCAACGTGTAGGCCCGGCCCAGGTTCAACCAGCTCAGCGAATACTGCTCATGCGGCGGATTTACTCCCTGATGATCCAGAATCCTCTGAAATTCCGCCGCTGCCTTCACGCCATCCCGGAGACGCAAGTACGCGAGGCCCCGAATATAATTCGCGCGGAACCCGACGCCGTAGCGCCCTGTCCCCATTTCGTATGGCCGCACCGTCTCCAGCGCGGCGATGGCTTTGGCGGGCTCGTTCCGTTGCAGATCCTGCAACGCCTGAACCAGAGGCATGCTAATCAGCTGCAGATACCGGCTATCGGGAAAGTCGCGGTTTAGCTCGTCCATGACGGACTTCGATTTCGTCACGTCCCCTATGCCAACCAACGCCATGGCAACCCGAGCGCGGGTGTTCAGATCGCTGGACAACAGGAGTGCCTGGTTAGTCTTTTGCCGCGCCTCTGTGGTGTATCCGTGCAGGGCATCCCGCCCCCCTTCGTTCGCCAGGATCGCGGCGGCAAAAGCATGGAACCCCACTCTCGCCATCTCTGAGCGCGCCTTCTGCCACGTCTCGCGTGCTGCCTTGACTTTACCCACGGCATCCTGGCCGGAAGCCTTCCAGAACAGCATGAAGGATTCGTCGCTTGTGCCGGTCGCGCGCGCTATTTCGTGGTCATAGGCGGCCTGGTCGCCCCGGATGTAGGCAATGTCGGTCAATACCTGATGTACGCCGCTTCCGTCCAGTTTCTGGGCCACCGCTTGCTCCGCCAGACTCTTGGCCTCATCCAGACGATTCAGAGCGAGGTAGGCAGAAGTGAGGTTGTCGTAGGCGTATCGATCTTTCGGATCCAGACGCAAGGCCTGGCTGGCAAAGTCCAACGCCTTCTCATGCTGGCCGATCGTGGAATAGGTCAGTGCGGAATCGTCCAGCGGAATCGTGTCGCGCGGATAGGTCTGCCGCCATTGCTCGTACACAGCGAGCGCCTTGTCGGGGTCGAGGGTGACCACGTCATAGTAGTGCGCCTCAATATAAAACCTTTCCCGTTCGCTGGCCCGGTCTCGTAATTCGTATGCTTTCCTCAGCGCCGCCGCCCCTTCCTTCGGTTGCGGCTGGTTGATGTACGCGACGCCCAGGGTGGCGTAAGCGAGGGCAAAATTCGGATCGAGTTCGACCGCGCGCTTCAGGTGCGGGATGGCTGCATCATCGTCGGTCTTCAAGTGCTCGGTCTGGCCCAGGCTGTAGGCCTGCAGGGCTTCCAGCGACGAAGTTGTAGCGTGCTCGAGCGGGGTAGCGAACTGTTGCACAGAGGCCAGCGACTCTCCCATTTTCTGGCGCAGTTTCGATGCCGTCTGATCCAGCGACTTCAGCACTCGCTCCTTGCTTTCCGCCTCCCCCTGCTCGAGGGCGAGCGAATCACCGGTTTGGGCATTCACAGCTCCGAGCGTGATGACGTAATGATTGCCCAGGCTGGCAATGGATCCGGTGAGCATTGCTTTCACGCCTTCGCGCAGGCAGATCTCGCGGCCGACCTCGACGGTGATGCGTTCGTCCGGCTTGCGCCCCATGAAATGCAAGGCTTTTTGGATGCGAGACTCGGGAACCAGATTCAGATAGGGAGATTGCCCCAGTTGAACAGCGAGTGCCTGCTTCAAGGTGCCATCAAAGACCGGATCACCGGTGGTATTCACGAAATCCGTGATCAATATCGAGTCTTTTTCACTGAGGGCGCGCGCTTTCTGGGTGTGGAAAAGACCGTAGGCGGCTGCCAACACAACCACCAGCGCCGCGAGGCCGTACCAGAGTTTTCTGCTCCGTGCAGGCTGGATGGCCGCCGCCGATGCCGAGACCGCTGCGGCGTCGACCGCGGAAGGAACGGGAGGAGTCGAAGGAGAAACGGCCACCACTGGCTGGGAAACCGCGAATGGTTTCGTCGATGACGGGGACACGGGTGCGGCTTCCGATGTCGCTGAACCCGCCACGGCAATTCTTCCTGAGTCGGTCTGGCGCTTCAGACGCTTGAGGTCGGCGCGCATGTCGGATGCGTGCTGGTAGCGCATCTCGCGATCCTTCTCGAGGGCCTTGTTGATGACGCGTTCGAGATCGTCGGGAAGGTCGGGATTCAGACGAATGGGCGCGACTGGAGCCTTTTGCAGAATGGCTTCAAAAAGCACGGCGGTGGTTTCTCCGCGGAACGGCAGCGTGCCGGTGGCCATCTCGTAGAGAACGGCGCCGAAGGAAAACAGATCGGTGCGGGCATCCAGCGGTTTGCCGCGGGCCTGCTCGGGCGACATGTAGGCGACCGTGCCCATGGCCGATCCGGGACTGGTGAGATGTTCTTCCATCACTCCGGTCTGGGTGGCATCGAGGGCCGGTGCCGTTCCGGATGCGCCGCCGGGCTTCATCTTGGCCAGGCCAAAGTCGAGAATCTTGGAGTGTCCGCGCTTGGTGACAAGAATATTGGCGGGCTTGATGTCGCGGTGGACGATGCCTTCAGCATGAGCGGCATCGAGTGCGTCGGCGATTTCGATGCCGAGCGACAGCAGGGTCTCCAGTTCAATCGGCCGTCCGGCAATCAGATGCTTGAGAGTCGCGCCCTCCAGATATTCCATCGCGATGAAGGCCTTGCCCTCTTCTTCCCCGATGTCGTGAATGGTGCAGATGTTGGGATGGTTCAAGGCTGAGGCTGCCTGCGCCTCGCGGCGAAAGCGAGCGACGGACTGGGGATCGCGGGCAACATCCTCGGGAAGAAACTTGAGAGCAACGAAACGGTGAAGGCGAGTGTCTTCGGCTTTGTAGACCACACCCATGCCACCGCCGCCCAGTTTCTCGACGATGCGATAGTGCGAGATGGTTTGACCAATCATGAAGGGGAGAAAGAGCCAGTCTGCATGTTATGGGCAGGGGAGATGTGCGTCAACGCATCGCGCACGTGCCTGGTTGAAGCGGAGCGGGACAGGAGTGCCCGCTCCAACTGACTACTTCAGCACGAACATCGCGTTGACATGCGCGGTGACGGTGACGTTCTGGGGCGTGAACTGTTCGGTCGGGCCGGCAGCTTCAGCGCTCATGGCCATCTGGACGCCTCTCCTCATGGGGGCGATCACGCGGATGTTCTCGAAGGTGTCCACCGAAGCGTAGGAGAGTTCGCCGAGGGTGCGGCCGCTGGCCGAAGCGAGGGCTTGCGCGGAAGAATGGGCACGGTGGTAGGCGTCGGCAACGGCTTTGGTCTTGGCTTCGTCCATATTTTCCAATGTGTAGCTCAGAGACTGGCTTTCACTGACGCTGGCATCGGCAAGCTGCTGGGTCATGGGTCCGATTTTGGAAAAGTCCTTGAGCTTCAGGCTGACGCTGGTCGTGACCTGGTAGCCGATCACTTTGCGTTTGGGATTCTTCCAGTCGTACATGGGATTGATGGAATAGAAGCCGATCTCGGCCGCCTTGGGATCGATGCCGTTGGAGCGCAGGACACCGCGCGTGGTCTCGGCCGATTTCGAGGCCTGATCGTAGGCGGCTTTGGCGGTGTCGGCTTGCGCGGAGATGTTGAACTGGATGAGCGCGGTGTCGGGCGCGGTCTCAAACTTGCCGTCGGCGCCGACGAAGACGGTGTTCGGCAGCGCGGTCAGAGTAGGAGCTTGGGCAACGGCGAACGAGGCAAGAAGGAGAACAGAGCAGAGCGTGACAGCAAAGGATTTCATGGGCTCTCCGAATGCTTGAGTGATGAGTCAATAGTAGAACGCGGCAAGTGTATAAGATTGCAAAAAAAAGAGGCCCAGCGAACTGGGCCACAGGAGGTTGGACGATGAAAGTCTTAGTGAGATGGAATGCGGAGCGGATGATCGAGGCGCACTTCGAG
>PMCH01000072.1 GCA_003154055.1 Acidobacteriaceae bacterium | reverse complement strand
CCCACCCAGTCCATCGCTGCCGCGTTGTTTCCGCCCAGGATCAATCCCAACGGAAGCGGGTCAGGGGCGAGCGGCCCATTGTTATCGCCGGCGACGACCGCGTCGACGATGTGAACCACCCGCCGCTGGATTTCGTCACTCATGGTGGCGTCGGCTCGGCCGTACAGAAGGATGCGATTCAAATCCAGAGAGGTTCTCCAGATCGTGTCGTTACCCGACCATGAGCCGTCGGTGCCGATGCGGTCTCCAAGAGAGCGCCCGGTTTTAGTGAGAACTGCAGCCAGAAAGTTCCAGGCCCTGCCTTCGGTGTGCGAGGAGGCAATGTTCTGGCGGTCGCGCGCGAACTCAAGCACCCGTCGCAACGTGCTGTCTCCGGGGTAGTTGTCGCCGCCATTTCCTGACCCACCCAACTGGTGGTGCGGCAGAAATTCCTTGTTTCCATTAATGCCGACCAGGTTCTTGAGCGCGCTAGTGACGCCGGCCTTCCGGTGAACCTTCAGTTTTGGGAGATTAAAGACGACATCTGCTTCGACCACCTCTCTCGCAACCATATATTGATGCACACCCGGGTGATGTGCCTTGGCGAGCAAACGATGGTCATACCAGGCGACGCGAAACCGGTGCTGGCCATTGCTGATCGGTTCCAGCATGCTTTCGCGGCCAAGATCAAAAAGACGGAAGTCATCCAACGGCTGCAGGTTCTCATTCGCGACGCGTACGCCCTCCACCATCACGCAAGTCGTACGGCGAAAATCNNGCGTCGCCCACCAGCACTTCTTTTGCACCGGTACGCAGGGCGGCCTCGGCGACCGCGCGGATCAGCGAAGGATGGGTCACAAGGCACTCCAACCCACCGCCGCCCTCGTTGCGATGCAGCACCATGTTGGGCTTGATCAGGACTCGAGCGCCCGGTGGCACGACTTTGCCGAAGGGGCCGGTTTCGTCAGACCATCCCATCGCGTCGGCCACACGGCTCAGTGCCTGCGAAACCGGATTGTCGCTCTCGGCCCCCTTGGGATAGGTCGGCGAGGGCAGGCGGGCGATCCCCACCTGGGCAACGAAATTGTGATTGGACTGGGCATTGGCCATAGATCAGGAACTCATTTCTGCCACTGTCGTGGATGCGCTCCCGGAGGGCACGTCGGAGCGCGTGAAACGGTGCTTCCCGGCGGACGATAACGGAATCATATCCACCTCGCGCACCTCAACCCGGACGGCTTGTCCAGGACATATTGATTGTATCTGGCGGATTGCGTCCCGAATTTTTTTCTGCCTTTCTTCGGTGTTTCCCGGCCCAGGCACAATCGACAGGATGATTTCATCCAGCGCCGTCTGGTGGAACTGGAAATTCGCGATCCCGTCTCCGCCGTACATCAGGTGGGTAAAGAATTCCCCATGCACAACACGGCCACCGGGAAACAGGAAGTTGTCACTGGTGCGCGCAATCTCCAGTCGCATCAGCGGAAAATGATTGCCGCACGAACAGCTTTCCGGGGACAGATAGCCGCAGTCTTCATTGCGGTAGCGAATGAACGGCATGGACCAGTTCCACAGCGATGTCAGCAGGAACGGCCGGGGCCCATCACCCGTTGCTTGATCTTCTTCCACCACGACGTAGTCGGCATTGACGTGCATGCGCCCCTCCGCGCACTCCGCCGCGATATTCTGTACCTCACTGGACCCGTAACAGTCGAACGCTTTGCAGCCGAAAGCACGCTCGATCACCTCGCGCTGCGGACGGTATAGTTTCTCGGCGGTAGTGAACGCGCCCTTGATTCCGTCGAGCGATTGCCCCCGGCTGTCCAGAAACGCGGCGAAGCGAGCGATCGTGGACGCATATCCCAGGATCACGCGCGGCCGGATCTTTCTGAACCGCTCCGCCCAGCCGGCCATCTCTGCTTCTCCCGAATGGAAGGGATCAAACTGGTAGGTCCGGCGAATGAACTGGCGCACTTCGAATTCCCAGCGCGACATGGCGTACAACTTGTCATTGCCACCCCAGAAGAACGCGATCATTTCTCCCGGACGCCAACCGCACTGCTCCAGGTTCCGGTAGCTTCCCGCGTCGCTGGCTACCATGTACCCGCGGCTCCGATAAAACTTCAGCGGCACGCCGGTGGACCCTCCGCTGAAATGCGGCTTCAAGGTTGCCAGCGGAACATCCTCCCGAACTAGTTCCGTTTGCTTTTCCCGGATGATGTCCTTCGTGAGGATGGGGAGCTTGGCGAAATCATCCATGTTCCTGATGTCCTGACTGCGGATTCCAAGACTGCGAAAAAGCGCCCGATAGTACGGGACATGCGCTTCGGCGTGCCCCAGGAGTGCAGACAGTTTCTTGAACTGGTTCTCGCGGACCTGCTCGGGAGAGAGAAACGGAGCCTCCTCGATTTTTTCCAGCACTTGCAGCGTGTCGAACCGGCGCAAGCGGCAGGTGAGGTCGAGGAGCAGGCGTCCGAAGAAAGGACCGCGATCCCGTGCCCTGCGAACCGCTCGCGAGTTTTTGTGCTCTACCATGTCATGCCTGCGGATCGGGATCAGCTCCCACGTCTTTCAGGCGGGTCATCCGCGCTCCATCGATCAGCTCGATATTTCCGACCCGGTTATAAGTATGCACCGCGCACAGCCCCTTCCAGTGCTCGGGAGTCACATTGAGCAATACGCGTTCCGAATACTCGGCCGGCGTCAGCGCCGTGATCTCGTTCAAGGCGAAGCTATAGCCGTAAATCGGACTGCGGGTCTGGCTGGGACGAATCCACCGGCCATCGGCCTGAAACACTCGGCCCGCTCCCCGGCTGTTTCGGATGTCGGTGGAGATGGGATTGGCTGGGTGAAACCGCCACTCTCCGTCGAGCGACTCGGCGTAGAACAGCAGCAGGCAGCCGGTGCGGGGATCGGGGTCGGCGCGCGTCGTCAGCAGCCACCACCGGCCGTCCTGGTGCCAGATGTTCGTGTCCACATATTTGCCGTGAAACAGCGTTCGTTCGTGCACCCACCGGTTGGGGAACTCGCGGCAACGGAATAGCTCAACCCGGTTTGCGTCCCATGATTCCGGCACCATGAACAGGTCCGACCCAGCGCGGAAAACGTGCGGGTAGGAGTAATGCTCGTTCGGGTTATCAAGGCACGGCATGGGTGAGATCAGGCCCCCATCTGGAGAAATCTCGGCGCACGAAATCCATCCGCGCTTCTTCTGGTAAGAAAAATCCTCAAAGAAAGCCCAGTTCTTGCCACCATGTTCCAGACCAAACGGATCGGCCCAGAAATGTCCCTTGGGAGCATTGATCCAGCGAAAGCCCTCGAAGTTCTGGTCATGCTCAAGGAGGCGCTTGCCATTGACGCGAACCCCAATCCGCCAATGCTGCACCGTCGGTCGCCGAAATGGGTAGCTGACTGCCTTCTTCAGAAGGGCCGGACCCAGCCAGCGCCCGATGTCCATGTTTGTCGGCGTGCGATAGAGCTTGCGCTTCCCCTGGTAGGGAGCCGCGGGCACCGCTTTTTTCTGTAGGTGTTCCCACCCGAACTGGTGAAGCTCATTCAATTTTCGAATCACGAAATGGGTTGATCCCCAGTAGGGCGCCTGGCGGTTCGCCGACATGCTGAGGGTCCGCTGCGTCGGAAATAGCGACTTGCAGAGGACCAGGCCGCCATCGAGTTCCTCGGTCAACACCTGCAGGATCACGCCCGAGAGCGGTGCGCCTTCCTGCAATTCCCAGAAATGCGCGGGACCGCCGCGGTAGAAATCGTTATCGCCATGATGGTAGGACCAGACTCCATAGCGCGCCGCTTTCAGAATATCGCCATGCAGAATGTTGAA
>PMCH01000001.1 GCA_003154055.1 Acidobacteriaceae bacterium | reverse complement strand
AAGCCGCCAAATTGATGATCGCCGCCCAGGTCATGGCAGCGGACGGCGGTGTTGGTGACGCATGACCGGCTGTTTCGGCGGGTGAAGGGATTGAAGGTGGAGGATTGGAGTAAAGCATAACACTCCACTAAGTTTGGACCTCATGGGTCGCAAAGAAATTTGGGAACTCGACCGAATCTCACCTCCAGTGGAGCATGAGTTCCAAGGCGGCCAGCATGATGAGTATCCAGAGAAGAAAATAGATCTTGCTGAGAAGCTTAGCAACCATCGGCAAATTGCCAATCCGGCCTGCGGTAGGTCCGTCGTAGTAATGGAGGGGGGGATGATCGGTGCGGAGAGTCATCAGTTGGCCTGTGTGAGTCTCATCGTAAAACTTGCGATACCAGAATCGAGCTTTAGCAGCCCTCCATGCTTTGTCGCCGAACCAGATCAAAGGAGACAAGGCTTCTGAGTCGAAGACGGACGGGTCAAAACCGCTGTCATGGGCATCGAAAAACATGACTTGCTCTCGAACGATCCTATCCTCGGCGACCACGAAAAAACTGTAGGAATCCTGAGGGTCTTGTCTGCAACTATCAGAGTTGTACCAGAACCAAAGCGCCTCAAAGCCGTTAGTTCCGTCTTGCCGAAGAGAGAGCAGAATTTCCAGAATCTCACGATTAAACGAAGGACCAGTGACGATCAGCTTCCCGGTCTCCGTCGTAATTTCAGTATCGATGCTGGATTCCGTTTCGACGTGTTGCCCCGATAATGTCTTATATAACTCGCCCACCGTTGTGGAAATTGTCTTCTTGCTGCCGACCTCGGAGTCCTCCTGGGTCAATGGGAGAGCTAACACCTTCTTCACATCCAGCCAGTAAGTGACAGGCTGGAAGCCATTCCAGTTCTCGTCCGGACTCGACCAAAGGCGCTTCATGGGTCCCCACGACACCGACGTTCAGTGCAAATCTATGGAAGCGTATCCAATACAACCTGGATCAGCAGTTTGTAGCTTTCGCCCTGAGCCGCATGAGCCTTTGCGGCTGCTTGATAACGTGTTCTCTCCGATGCAGGGAGTACAACCTTCGAAAGCGCTACCGCGCGCTCCTCGGCCTCCTTCTCATTCTTCAAGAGGTCGTTAAGTGTCCGTATGTATGCTTCCTTTGCTTCGCTCATAATCTGAAGTTTAGAACGTGTTCTGGAAAAACAAAAGCCGCCAGCTTTTCGCTGACGGCTGAAATCCTGCCAAGCTTCGCTCGGCTTGGACGGGTCGGAGACCCGTCCCTACACACCTAGCTTTCGTACAACAGCACGCCCTCCGCCTTCTCCGAGTCCACCGGACGGTAGTACAGCTTGTTAGCCTCGAGGAAGACCTCGATGAACGCCGGCCGGGTCGTGATCGTGCCCTGAATCAAGGCCTCCGAAAGCGGGTCTTCGATGTACTTCTGCAGCGCCCTACGCAGCGGACGCGCTCCATAGCTGCGGTCGGTGAGCGTCTGGTTCAGGATCCACTTCTTGGCGTCGTCCGTCACCGTGACAGTAATCGAGCGCTGTGCCAGGTTCTGGTTGAGTTGGTTAACCATGAGTTCCAGGATCTGGATCAGGTCCGCTTCGCCCAGCGCCGTGAACAGGATGACCTCATCCAAACGGTTCAGGAACTCGGGATTGAAGGTGCGCTTAACCTCGCCTTTGACGAGATCTTCCACTTTCTCCGAAACCATCTCTTCCTTCGACGACTGGAAGCCGAGGCCCTCGCGCTTCATCAGGTGCCTCGCGCCGATGTTCGACGTCATGATCAGGATGACGTTCTTGAAATCCACCGTGTTGCCAAGGCCGTCGGTCAACTGGCCGTCTTCAAAAACCTGCAACAGGATGTTGAACACGTCCGGGTGAGCCTTTTCAATTTCGTCCAGCAGCACGACCGAATACGGCGCGCGCTTGACGCGTTCCGTCAGCTGGCCGCCTTCTTCGTAACCCACGTATCCGGGAGGCGACCCGATCAGTTTCGAGACCGAGTGCTTCTCCATGAATTCCGACATATCGAAACGGACGAGAGCTTTGTCGCTGCCAAACATGAACTGTGCCAGCGTGCGGGCGACTTCGGTCTTGCCTACGCCCGTGGGTCCGAGGAACAGGAACGAGCCGATCGGCCGGTTCGGGTTCTTCAAGCCGGCACGGCTGCGGCGGATGGCGCGCGCCAGTGCGCTGATCGCCTTGTCTTGCGAGATGATCCGCTTGTGCAGCTCTTCTTCAATGCGCAGCAGCTTCTGCGTTTCTTCTTCTTTAATCGAGGTGATCGGCACGCCCGTCCAGCGCGATACCACATCCTCGATGTCCTCCCGACCGACTACGCCGGTGGAGGACTCATCGAGGTGGTATTTTTCGCGAAGAGCGCGCAGGTTTTCGCGCTCCTTGCGTTCTTCGTCCGAGTAGAAGCGCGCCTTCTCGAACTCGTGGTTCGCGATCGCGTTCTCCATACGGTGGACGATGAACTTGATCCGCTTCTGGACTTCGGTCAACTCCTCGGGCAGCGAGGTCTGGCGCAGCTTCACGCGCGCTCCCGCTTCGTCAATCAGGTCGATTGCCTTGTCCGGCAGGAAACGGTCCGG
>PMCH01000213.1 GCA_003154055.1 Acidobacteriaceae bacterium | reverse complement strand
TGCGGGGTGGTCGGACTCAAGCCCACCTATGGACGCGTGAGCGCCCGCGGCGTCGTCCCCCTGGCGTGGTCCTATGATCACGTCGGCCCGATCGCGAACTCGGTTCACGACGCGGCCATCCTGTTGCAAGTGCTCGCAGGCTACGATGCGGGCGATCCGGCCAGTGTTGACGCGCCCGTCGCCGACTACACCGCCGTGCTGGAGAAACTCCCGCCGAAACTACGTATCGGCGTGCCGCGCGCTTTCTTTTTCGACGACTTGCATCCGGAAGTGGCCGCTGCCGTCGAGAAAGCTATCGAGGTATTCCGAAGATTGCACTCAGAGATTCGCGACGTCAGACTCGAAGTCTCGACCGACCGCACGCTCTCAAGCGCCGAGTCCTGGGCTTTTCACGAGCCGATAGTCGCGAAGTCGCCCGAACTCTATCAGCCGGCCACGCTCGGACGAATCAAATCGGCGATGAACACCACGGCCGCCGCAGCGTTGCGGGCTCGCCGCGAACTCGACGCGGCGCGCCAATCCATGTGGGGCGGGCACTCTTGCCCGCCAAAGCCGTATGGGATCTTCGAGAAAGTGGATGTTCTGCTGACGCCCACGGTCCCGATTCCGCCGCCGGTAATTGCCGAACTCCGCGAACATCCCGAAAATCTGCGCCCCGCGGAACTGCTCATGCTTAGGAACACGCGCCCATTCAATGTCTGGGGAATTCCCACAGTCTCAATCCCGTGCGGATTCACATCCGATGGCCTTCCGATCGGACTGCAACTCGCCGCGCCGCCGTGGCGTGAGGATTTGGTGCTGCAAGTGGCCCATGCCTACGAGCGGGCGACCGACTGGCACAACAAAATGCTCGAACCACCACGAACCACGTAGGGACGGACGCCCTCGTCCGTCCAGCCGAGCAAAGCTCAGCAAGGCCCGTGTGGGGCGGGCACTCCTGCCCGCCGAAACTCTATTCAGGGACCCTCTCTGGAGTTTTGGCCTTCAGGCTGAGCGAATGGGCTACATTGTGTCGCAACGCTCCGGCTTCGCTGCATCGTCAGGCGTGCTTCGCGCGCCCGCCCGGACGAAGGCGTCCGGGCCTACGTGGTTCGTGGTTCTCCCAGCCGCGAAGCGGCGTCACAGGAAAGCCCGGCACGTCAGTGCCGAGGTGACAATAGAACGACCGAGTCCCGCCAGGGACGGCACTGATCTCCCCGTCTCGGAACTGCCGTCTCTACTCAGTAGGTGAACAAAACCTTCTTGATTCTCCGGCCAACTCTTAGTGTCAGCTCTCGCTCACGCGGGCCGAGGAAGATTGCTGGCTCAGTCTTCACTTCACCGTTCACCTTGACAGCCCTCTGTTTGAGCTTGCGTGCCCCGTCACTTACAGATTCTGCGAGTCCGATACTTTTCAGCAGGCGGTCGAGTTTGATTGCGGCTCCGTGTTCGAGCGCATACTTTATGCCCTCGACATCGCCAGTTGTGTCAGGTGGTATGAAGAAGTCCGCAAAAGATACAGTCACTTCCTCCACATCCTCCGGCACCCCACCCTTCTGAAACTGCTTCGCCCAATCCTCCGCCGCCTTCGTTGCCGCCTCCGCCGAATGGAAATCCGCCACAAGCGTCCGCGCCAGGTCTTTCTTGAGCGCCATCGGATGCGCTTTCGCACTCGACGCATCCTGCTTCATCGTCGCGATCTGGTCAGAGCGCACATCCGTCAGTAACTCGTAGTACCGCCACATCATTTCGTCCGATACCGACATGATCTTCCCGTACATCTCCAGCGGAGGCTCGTGGATACCGATCGCGTTCCCCAGCGACTTCGACATCTTGTTCACGCCGTCGAGCCCCTCGAGAATCGGCGTTGTCAGCACGACCTGCGACTCCTGCCCGTAAGCCCGCTGCAACTCGCGTCCCACCAGCAGATTGAACTTCTGATCCGTGCCACCCAGTTCGACATCCGCTTCGAGCGCTACCGAGTCATATCCCTGCGCCAGCGGATACAGCAATTCGTGCATGGCAATCGGCTTCTCATCGTGGAAGCGCTTGTGGAAGTCCTCGCGTTCGAGGATCTGCGAGACCGTGTACTTCGCCGTCAACCGGATGAAGTCTTCCGCTGAGAACTTCGAAAACCACCGGCTGTTGAAATCGATGACCGTTTTTTCCGGGCTGAGAATCTTGAAGACCTGCGCCTTGTAAGTCTCGGCGTTCTGCTCGATCTGCTCGCGCGAAAGTGGAGGCCGCGTCGCCGAGCGCCCCGTCGGATCGCCAATCATCCCGGTGAAATCGCCGATCAGAAAAATCACCGTGTGCCCGAGATCCTGGAAATGTTTGAGCTTGCGCAGGACGACCGTGTGCCCGAGGTGGAGGTCAGGCGCGGTCGGGTCCATGCCGAGCTTCACGCGCAGCGGTTTGCCGGCCTTGAGCGACCGTTCGAGTTTCGCGCGTAGTTCGGATTCCTTGACAATCTCCGCCGCGCCCTTCTTGATGTATGCCAGTTGTTCGTCAACCGGTAGGAAGTTAGCCATGAGCTTTGATTATAGCCAGACGGTTTCACCGGAACACTCGGTTGGCAACCCGTTGTTCCCTCTGTGTCCCCTGCGCCCTCTGTGGTGAAAGTTTTTTTCAAACCCTCACGAGCGGTTGTGCCGGTAGAAACTTAGTGCCGCATCCCCCTGCTCCAGCTTGCGGAAGCGCAGCAAACCCCCAAACGCCTCCCCCGGATCGAACTTCTTCTCATGCTCCGCGACTACCATGCTGCCCTCGCGCAACACCTTTGATCCCGCCAGCGCACTCAACGTTTTCGCGTATTCCTCGCGCATCTGATACGGCGGATCCAGGAACACGAAATCGCCCACCACTCCCAGAGCTTCCAACTTCCCCGGAGACTTCGCCGCCTCTGCCTGCAAGATCTTGAATCCGGCCGAAATCCCCAACGACCGCAAATTCTCCGCAATTAACTCCGCCGCCGCTTTTGACGCCTCGACGAAATACACCATCCCGGCCCCGCGGCTCAGCGCCTCGATTCCGACCGCCCCTGTCCCGGCATACAGATCCAGCCAGGTCGAACCGGCCAGCGCCTCCGGATTCCCCGCGCACAACACGTTGAACAGCGTCTCGCGCAGCCGGTCGGACGTCGGACGAATATCCATCCCACGCAACGACCGCAACGGACGGCTCCGATACTGTCCCGCAATCACTCTCATGTAAGTGTGGCGCTCTTGGCTCTTAGCCTTTGGCTAAAAGCTAGAGGCCAAAAGCTAAAGGCCAAAAGCTGTCCCTGTGGCCTTACTTTCGATTTCCCGCCCGCATCGTCCGGCCCCCGGCTGGCGTCTAACTAGATAGAATACTGGCAGGCGTGTCCATGCGTAGTTGGTCCATACCGGCGGGGCGGCTTTTCGGGATCGAGATCCGCATTCACCTGACGTTCTTCTTTCTGCTCCTGTTCGTGTGGGGGCTGGAAAAGGGAACCCAGGACACCACCGCCGCGCTCCGCGGTCTGGGGCTGGTCGGGGTCATTTTCGGCAGCGTGGTCCTGCACGAACTCGGGCACGCGCTGGTCGCCCGCGGCGCCGGCATCCCCGCCAAGGGCATCGTCCTTCTCCCCATCGGAGGAGTCACCATTCTCGACGAGTCGCAAGCCGTCTCCGATCCGGCCGTGACCTGGAAGCGCGACATCCGCATCGCCGTCGCGGGCCCTCTGGTTAATCTGGCCATCGCCGGCGTCTCCGCCCTTTTGATTCTGGCTGCGATACCGCATTTTCAATTCTGGGGCAAGCCGCTGGTGCACTCCAGCAACCTGCTGCGCAGCCTGGTCTGGGGCAACATTTATCTCGGCCTGTTCAACCTGCTCCCCGCCTATCCCATGGACGGCGGCCGCGTGTTGCGCGCGCTTTTCTCGCGTCGCTCGGACCCGGTTCAAGCCACCCAACGCGCCATCCGCATCGGCCACGTGTTTGCCATTCTCTTCATGATGGTCGGCATGCTGATGGGCGACTGGTGGCTGGTGATGGTCGGCTTCTTCCTCTTCGTGGGGGCCCAGCTCGAAGAGCGCTCGGCGGTATTTCAGTCTGTGCTGCAAAGCGTTCACCTGGAAGAAGTCATGCTCACTGACTTCGCCACGCTTTCTCCGGCGGACACGCTCGAAGACGCGCTCGACAAGGCCGTCCACACGCTGCAAGACGATTTCCCCGTGGTCCGCGGCAGCGACATGGTAGGCGTCATCTCAAAGCAAAAGATCCTCGAAGCGCTGCGCTCGAACGGCAATGGCTATGTGCAGGCGGCCATGAGCAAATTCTTTGAGATTGCCGCCAAGCAGGAGTCGCTGGCCTCCGCCTTCCGCAAGCTCTCCGCCCGCAACCTCAGCATCATTCCGGTGGTGGACGAGCAACGCCTGGTCGGAATCATCACGCTGCAGAACCTGATGCACTCGATGGCGCTATTGGCGGAGAGCCGCAAGTTGCGGCGAGAAACCCTGGATTCGTAGCGCGGTTGCGGGACGTTTGCTCGCTACTCGCTACTCGCTACTCGCTGCTTGTACACTTCCTGCGCCGCCTTAACCGCGCATCCGAACTCGACCGCTTTGCCGGTAACCTCAGCGATCACCTGTTCCAGCGCCGCCAGCACACCCGCCGTATCCAGATAGTCGTAGTACCCGATATGCGCGATCCTGAACAGTTGCCCTTTCATCTCGGCCTGCCCGTTGGCGACGACCGCGCCAAACTGATCACGGAAGCGCTTGCAGATAGCCGTCGAATCGGCGCCAGCGGGCGCAGCGACCGCAGTGAGGGCCGCCGCCGGAGCACGCGGCGAAAACAGCTTCAACCCCAGCGCCTCCACGCCGGCGCGGGTCATCGCCGCACACATCTCAGCGTTGTCTACCAGCGCCTTGCGCCCGGCCGCTAGGTTGCCATCCCCCATCTGCCGGACGTAATCGAGCGCGGCGGCCAGTCCCGCAAACAACGAGGTGGCGGGAGTGTAGGCGGTCTCGGCCTTGGCCGCTGACTTTCTCTCTTTCCGCAGATCGAAGTAGTAGCGCGGAGACTTCGTCGTCTCCATCCGCTGCCAGGCGCGCTCGCTGATGGCGCCATAGGCGAGGCCGGGCGGGATCATCAGGGCCTTCTGTGAGCCACCAATAATCATGTCGAGGCCCCAGCCGTCCACGTCGAAATGCGTTGTGCCAAGGCCGGTGATGGCATCGACCACTAGCAGCGTGTCGGGCATCGCACGGACCAGTTTCGCAATCGCCTCCACATCATGCCGCGCGCCCGTGGAACTCTCCGTCGCCTGCACATAGGCGCAGCGGATGTCGGGCGTCAGGCGTTTTTTCACTTCCTCGGTCGAGAAAGTGCTGCCGTAGGGCGCGCTCAGCACGTCAACATTGCAGTCGAACGCCTCGGCCAGCGAGATCCAGCGCTCGCCAAACTTGCCGGCGGTCAGCACCAGCACCTTGTCTCCGGGCGAAGTCAGGTTCGAGACCGAAGCCTCCATAAACCCGGTGCCCGACGACGACAGCACCAGCACCTCGTTCTGCGTGCCAACAAACTCCTTCAAGTCGGCCAGCACTCGAGCAAAGAGCGTGCGGAAATCGGCGGTGCGATGGTGCGCGCCGTAGGAAGCCATCGCCACCTGCGCAGAAGGAAGGAGAGGGGTCGGACCGGGAGTGAAGAGTCTGTTTTTCTTGAGCATGGGAACAATCAGAATATCGGAAAGCGAAGTCAAAAGGCAGAAGTCAAATTGAAGAAGTGAATCAAACAGTTACAAGTTGCGCACCGCGCGCAACCAGTTTGTTCGAAGCGTTGCTCGCAGCCCTTGGTTTCACTTCTGCAATTTGACTTCTGCCTTTTGATTTCCCCCGTGTTCCCCTGTGTCCTCTGTGGTTAAGGGTTTGACGGTTCTATAATCCTCCCATGCCCCTCATCGACCAGATCCAGAAAGACATCGTCACCGCCATGAAAGCGCGCGAAGAGCTGCGCCTCTCCACTCTGCGCATGGTCAAGTCCGCGCTCAAGAACAAAGAGATCGACAAGATGGCGCCGCTCGACGACAAGGAATCGCAGCAAGTGCTCTCCACCCTCATCAAGCAGCGCAAGGACTCGGTCGAACAGTTCACCAAGGGCGGACGCCAGGAGATGGCCGACAAAGAAGCCGCCGAAATCAAGCTGATCGAAACCTACCTGCCCAAGTCCGCCGGCGAAGAAGAAATCGTAGCCGGAGTCCGTGCCGCCATCGCCGAGATGTCCCCCGCCCCCGCCATGAAAGACATGGGCACGGTGATGAAAGCCGCGATGTCCCGCTTCGCCGCCGCCGGCAAGCGGGTGGATGGAAGGGTGGTCAGCGAGGCGGTGAAGAAGGAGTTGGCGGGGAAGTAGGGAGATGCGCAGCTATGGGGATCAAGAATTGGTTTGTGAAACGACCTCCAGACGAAGTGTTAGGGTCGAAGGTGCTCGTCTGTAGCTTAGGAGCTCAGTTCGACGAGCTAGTCCAAACTGATGCCGAGGTATACAAGCGCTTCTACCCATCTACAGTAACGGCGCAGTTTTCCACCCTTGGAGAGTTGACCCAAGCTATTGGTCATCGATACGACGTCGTCCACATATTCTGCAATGTTCCGCCCAGCGGCATCATCGTCGACGCTGAACATCGAGCACTGACCGGTACACAGATAATCGAAGCCTGTTGTGCCGCAAACGTCAAGCTGTTGTGGGTCGGGAATGACAACCCACCCGAAGGGTACATTAAGAATTTCAAAGCTCAGGGGAAGCGGATCAATCTGGTTATGACCATAACCCGTAACGGTCCTAAATTCTCGACGTTTCTTGACAAGCTGCTGTCGAAGATGTTCGCAGGCGATCGACTGCCTCTGGCGTGGGCTTCTCTAGTGCCGCAAGCAAAGGGCTCTTGGCAAGAGGATCTGCCGGGATGCATCTTTTTCGCAGGGCGAGGAACTGCCGTTCTCCGCTAGCTCCGGTAGGGACAGCTGAAGTCGCGCCCCCCAACTCCCCAAAACCATCTTTGGAACCCCCTAGCAAATGCATGTTGACATACCTTGCACTGCAAGGTATCGTGTCTGCCAATGGCTGTCCGAGTTCTCCCTCCGCCGCCTGAGCCTGCTGACAAGTGGGAAGTCCAGCTGCGCAAGGGATGTCTCGAACTAGCCATTCTGGCGGCGCTTTGGTCGGAGCGTCTTTATGGGCTGGAGATCATGCGCCGGCTGGCGGAAGGGTCGGGGCTGATTGTTCCTGAGGGGACGGTCTATCCGCTGTTGAGCCGTCTGAAAACTGAAGGCCTGCTCAGTTCGGAGTGGGTGGAGGCCGATGCCGGACATCCGCGCAAGTACTACCGTCTGACGGCCGCCGGACGCCGCCGCGTGGTCGAGATGGCGCGCTTCTGGCAGACGTTTTCGGCCAGCCTCGACCACCTGCTCGCCCCAGTCCGAAAGGAGAACCGCTGATGCCTATGCTCATGTCCCCGCAAGCTAACTCTCCGCAAAGCAGCATGGACGCCTACCTTGCCGAACTCCGCACCCGCTTGCGCGCTCTGCCCGAAGAGCAGATCACGGATATTGTCGAAGAAATCCGCAGCCACATCCGCGATAGCGCAGGCAGCGGCGGCGTGATGACCGAGGCTGGTATTCACACGGCGCTGAGCCGGCTGGGGCCGCCTTCCGCGCTGGCCGCGAACTACGTCACGGACAATCTGCTGGCCCGGGCGCAGCGCACCCGCTTGCCCTGGAAGATTCTCCGTGGCATCTACCATTGGGCCACGCTCAGTGTGAAAGGCGTTTTGGTCTTCATCGTCTGTCTGGCGGGTTACGCTTTCGGAGCTTCGTTCTTCATCGCTGCCCTGGCAAAGCCATTTAATCCCAAGGTCGGTCTCTGGTTGATCGACCAGGACACCTTTTCTCTGGTGCTCGGAATGACCAGTGCCATCCCGCGCGGCCACGAACTGTTGGGCTGGAAGCTCATTCCGATTGGCTTCGCCCTGGGTGGCGGAACGATCCTGCTGACCACCTATTTTGCGCAGTCGTGCATTCGCCGGTTCCGTGAAACCCAAGCGAGGAGGAGATTGGGAGGGACTGCTCAATGAACGGGTCGGGCAGGGCCGACACGATTCTGGCCGTCGAAAGTGCCACCGCGAACGCCACTCGCCCGCCAGAAACCGCAGTGTCCGGTAAGACCTGGCGCAACAGTAAGTGGCTCGCGCTTGTTGAATTCCTGCTCGTCGGCCTGATCTTCTACGCCGACTATCGCAAGCTGATTCCCATCTCGAAAACTCCGGAACTGCTTCTGCTGGCATGGATCTCGCTGCGCGTGCGGGGGCTGCGTTGGCGAGACGTCGGCCTCACTCGCTATCGCTCGTGGCCGGTGACGATTGCCACCGGGGTCGTCCTGGGCACGGTACTTGAGACACTTCAGCTCCTAGTCACGCAGCCGATCCTAGCCAAACTAGTCGGCCGTCAGCCGGACCTGGAACTGTTTCGCGCGTTGACCGGAAACGTCCAGATGACTCTGCTGTTCATCGTTCTTTCCTGGACCCTGGCGGCCTTTGGCGAGGAGATGTTCTGGCGCGGCTACCTGATGAACCGCGTGGCGGATGTATTTGGCCGCTCGCACGCGGCATGGGTCGTCAGCCTGGTGATCGTGAGCACAGTATTTGGCTTCGCGCACGAATATCAGGGACTGGCAGGCTGGATCGAAGAGGGCCTCGCCGGTTTGGCGCTAGGCTTGATGTACCTGCGCACCAGCAAGAATCTGTCCGTGCCGATCATCGCGCACGGAGTCTGCGACACGATCGACATGGTTCTGATCTTCTTCGGGAAGATGCCGGGGATTTAGCTTCACCTTACTTGCCCCGCTGCCACTCTCGGTAAGCTTCGCTCTTTCCGATGCCGCGCTCTTTCGCGACTTTCTTGAGCGCGGATTTTTCGTCAACTTTTTCTTGGGCCATAATCTCGCGGACCTGTTGCGCAACAGTGACGCTTGAGCTCTCAGCTGTCAGCTCTCCGCTCTCGGCTTTCGCGATCAGCAGCGTGATTTCGCCCTTCACATCTCCACGCGCCTTCAGTTGCTCCAGCACTTCTCCTGCTCGCCCGCGCAGGAACTCTTCGTGAATCTTCGTCACCTCGCGAGCGACCACCACGTGGCGGGATTCTCCAAGAACTTCGACCACATCCGCCAATGTCTCCAGCAACCGGTGCGGCGCTTCGTAGAACACCTGCGTCCGCGGAGACTCACGTATGCTCTCGATCAGCTTCCGCCGTTGTCCGGACTTCGCCGGCAGGAATCCGCTGAATCGGAACGAGTCCGTGGGCAGGCCGCTGGCCACCAGGGCCGCCAGGAACGCTGACGCTCCCGGAATCGGCACCACCGGCACATGATGCCGGATAGCCAGCGCGATCAGGCGGAATCCCGGATCGGAGATGCATGGCATGCCCGCGTCGGTGACCAGCGCGATCTTGGCGCCGCTTTCGAGGTCCACCACCAGTTCGGCGGCCTTGGTCATCTCGTTGTGCTCGTGATAGCTGACGGTGCGCGTCTTGATGTCGTAATGGCTGAGCAGTTTTTGCGTCTGGCGCGTGTCCTCGCAGGCGATCAGGTCCACTTCTTTCAGGACGCGCAGGGCTCGCAGGGTGATGTCTTCGAGGTTGCCGATGGGCGTCGCGACCAGGTAGAGCGATGATCCCGGCCCCAGGGTGCCACGGCCGTTGGAGGTGTCGGTTTGGGCTTCTGGCCGCATATTCAAGAGTCTAGCAACAAACCCTTGACCACGGAGGACACCGGGTCGCACGGAGGAACCCTGACTCCCCCATGTTCCTCTGTGTCCTCCGTCGTTAAAGGTTTTGGCCGAACCATCCCCGCCAACTTCTTGCTTCGCCTTTTATTCCCCTCGTGCTAAACTGACCAAAATTGATGTGACGGCCCGCACTTTTCACTCCAGCCCGCGGGTGTAGGCTACGGGGGATTCATACCCGCAATTCCAGGTTCAGGAGCAGCCATCATGGCCGACGAGCGCAGCAAGGCAATTGAACTCGCATTTGCACAAATCGAAAAGCAGTTTGGCAAGGGATCCATCATGCGGCTGGGGTCGAAGGAAGCTATCGTCCCGATCGCAGTGATTTCGACCGGCTCGATCTCGTTCGACGCCGCCCTCGGCGTGGGCGGCGTTCCGCGCGGCCGCGTGATTGAAATCTTCGGCCCGGAATCTTCCGGCAAAACGACCATCGCCCTGCAAGTCATCGCTGAAGCGCAGAAGGCCGGCGGCATGGCTGCGTTCGTGGACGCCGAGCACGCGCTCGATCCCGGCTACGCCAAAAAACTTGGCGTCGACGTCGACAACTTGCTGGTCTCGCAACCCGACTACGGCGAGCAGGCGCTCGAAATCACCGAAGCTCTGGTGCGATCGAACGCCATTGATGTGCTGGTGGTGGACTCGGTCGCGGCGCTCGTCCCCAAGGCCGAACTCGACGGCGAAATGGGCGACAGCCACATGGGACTGCAAGCCCGCCTGATGTCGCAGGCGCTGCGCAAGCTGACGGGGACGGTTGCCAAGTCGCGCACCTCCTTGATCTTCATCAACCAGATCCGCGAAAAGATTGGCGTGATGTTCGGCAACCCCGAGAC
>PMCH01000186.1 GCA_003154055.1 Acidobacteriaceae bacterium | reverse complement strand
CGGTTTGCGGGCCTAACCCAATTTCCGACCGGCACCTTCTGCGGACAGATCTTGTGCCCAGCCCCTCCCGCCGGTCCGTTTCCCATTACCCCGCCCTCCGATCTGTTCGCCATCACGTGGGGCTTGGATGACAAGCTGAAGACGCCCTATTCGCACGTCATTGACTTCTCCGTCGAACGTGATCTCGGACATGGCTTTGTTTTCGAAACGGCCTATATTGGGCGATTGGGACGGCGGCTGCTCCAACAGAAAGACCTGGCCATGCCGCTGAACCTGGTGGATCCCGCGTCAAAGACCGATTACTTCACCGCCATGACCCAACTGGTCAAACTGGCCGAAAATGGCACCCCAATTTCGGCGGTGACCCCGATACCCTACTGGGAGAACTTGTTCCCCGATGCTGCCGGTCCGGGAGGTGTTTCCGGGTGCGCTTCCGGCAGCGTGGCGAATCCAACCGCCACACAGAATATTTACGACCAGGAGACCTGCGGTTGGGCCCTGCACAACGAGACCACCGGCCTCTTCGTCCTGGACGGCATCGATGGCGGGAATTGTTTCCCGGCGTGCAGCAAGTTTGGACCCAACACGTTCTTCCACAACCAATACTCATCCCTCTACGCCTGGACGTCATCGGGAACCAGCAGCTACCACGGCTGGCAGTTGATGCTTCGCCGGCGCACAGGTTCCTTCCAATTCGACCTTAACTACACGTTCTCCAAGTCCATCGATGAAGGATCGTACGCCGAGCGGCTCTCGCTGTTTGAAGGCGACCCCGGCATCTTAAGCGGCCAGATCATCAACACCTGGTCGCCGCACCAGTTCCGCGCCGTTTCTGACTTCGACACCAGGCACAACATCAATGCCAATTGGACCTATGATTTGCCCTTCGGCAAGTCCCGCCGCTTCAACATCAACAGCAAGGTTGTGGATGCTATTTTGGGTGGCTGGTCGACCACCGGGTTATTCCGGTGGTCCAGCGGTTATCCGATCAGCATTGCTGGCGGGTCCGGAGACTTCCCCACAAACTGGGAGCTCACCGGAGCAGCCCGGGTCAGCGGACCGATTCCCAAGAGTGGCCAGTTCATCGATTCCAGCGGCAACCCGACCATCTTCAAAGATACCCCCGCCCTGCCGTCGGTTGACGACAATGGTGTACTGCACTGCACCAGCTTCTGTTACGCCTATCCTGGCGAGGCGGGAGTACGCAACAACGTCCGCGGGCCCGGTTATTTCGGCATCGACACCGGCCTGTTCAAGTCATGGCGGATTACCGAGGCGCAGAACTTGAAGTTCGGATGGGAAGTGTTCAATGTCACAAACTCAGTCCGGTTCGATGTGGCGACAATGAACAGTACCTTCGATCAGCAGGGCTTCGGCACTTTCACTTCGACCCTGACCAAGCCCAGAGTGATGCAATTCTCTCTGCGCTACACCTTCTAGTCAAAGAGTTGGAATCTCACAGGGCGGGAGCCATCTCGCCCTTTCTTTTTGCCCGCGAGACAAGTCCAGCAAACGTCGCTCAGCGCGCCCCGGCGGCTCGTGCCCGCTCCTCCGCCGCTTTCCCGACATCACCCAGCTGGTCATAGGCGTCCGCGAGAAACTTGTGCGCTTCCCGCGTATCCGGCTGCACCTCGGCAGCTTTCTTCAGGTTCGCCAGACCTTCCGCCGGATTGCCCTGGAGTGACAGGATCCTCCCGCGCAGCAAGTTCGCGCGGTAGTGGCCGGGATCGATTCCCAGGCAAGTATCCAGATGCTGCATCGCCTCCGGGACGCGATCCACCCGCGCGTACACCGAGGCCAGCGAAAACTGCGCGTCTGCCCACTTCGGCATTCGAGCCACGACCTTCTCGAATTGCGCAGCCGCCTCGCCCCAGCTGCCAGTTTCAAACAGCGCCAGTCCGAGTTCGTACTGCGCCATGCTGGAATCTGCCTTCAACTCGATCGCCTTTTGCAGGATGGGCAACGCCTTCTTGTACTCCCTGA
The DNA here is from genome assembly GCA_003154055.1 of Acidobacteriaceae bacterium. GTDB lineage: Bacteria > Acidobacteriota > Terriglobia > Terriglobales > Acidobacteriaceae > Acidiflorens. The sequence goes on along the minus strand of PMCH01000186.1, from coordinate 952 downwards.
GGCGCGTCCAGGCCGTCCCGAGCTGCACGCGCGCGATCGCCGAAGTTGGTTCGCTCTGGATCACCTTCTCCAGCTTGGGGATCGACTCCTCATACCGGCCCTGCTCGACAGCTGCCATTCCGTCATGCAGCAGATTGGCAATTTCAATGCGGTCCTTGGGATCGATCCCTCCGATCTTGCCTTCATGCCCAAGGCCCGAATCTCCACCCACATAACCCAGGGCATGAAGTTTCTCGGCCTGCTCGGGATCGAGTTTGGCGGCTATCGCCAGATCGGAAGCCGTCTTCTGCCGGAAGCCTTCCAGGTTCGCGATCAGAGTCCCGGCCACCGCCGGAGAGGATCCCGCGAGATTCTTCAATGCCCCGGGGTCGTCCGACTGGTCATACAACTCGGGCCGTGTAGTTTCGACAACCAGATATTTTCCGGACCGCATGGCGCGGACCGAACTCCAGTGGAACGCGCGGTGAGGATAGTCGGTTTCCGAATACACAGGACGATCGGGCTCCCGCAACCCGGGCTTGCCCACAGGTTTCAGTAACCCCAGTAGCGACTCGCCCTGGACTTCCTTGGGAATCGCGAACCCTGCAGCTTGCAGGATTGTCGGCATGACGTCGACCAGGCCAACCCGTGTATCGACTTTCTGTTCCCCTTTTTGGCTAGCCGTGTGGCCTCCCGGCAACTTGATCAGCAACGGCACATGGATTGTTTCGTCGTAAAGAAAGATGCCATGCGTGTGCTCCCCATGTTCCCCGAACGCTTCGCCATGGTCGGCCATCATGGCAATCAGTGAGCCATCGTAGAGACCCGCCGTCCGTAAAGCCGCAAACAGCTTGCCCAGCATGGCGTCCGCGTAGGCGATCTCGCCGTCATAGGGATCAGAGAACTTCGATTTGTAAGGCTCCGGCGGATCGTACGGGTCGTGCGGATCGTAAAGGTGCACCCACAGAAAGAA
>PMCH01000089.1 GCA_003154055.1 Acidobacteriaceae bacterium | reverse complement strand
ATGCAGGGCGGCTTGAGCAGATTGCGACGGCGGATCTCGGCCGGATCGATTTCGAGCTTGCCGGCGATCTCATCGAACTGCGATTCGAAGGCGAAGCGGACGTTGACCGTGCCGTGTCCGCGCATGGCGCCGCAGGCGGGTTTATTGGTGAGGACACGGTAGCCGTCGTATTGGATGTTCGGGATGTCGTAGAGGGCGCCGAGCAGTGCGCCGGAATAAAGAATGGTGACGACGCCGTAGGAGCAGTAGCCGCCGCCGTCCTGCACGACGCGGGCTTTGACGGCGGTGATGCGGCCGTCGTTCTTGACAGCGGTTTTGAGATCGACGATGGTGCGCGGGCGTCCGCGATGGGCCCAGAAAACTTCTTCGCGCGTGTAAGTGATCTTCACCGGCTTGCGGGCGGCGCGGGCTGCGATACCAGCAATAATTTCGATAGGAATGACTTCACTTTTTCCACCAAAGCCGCCGCCCACCAGTGGCTTGATCACGCGGATCTGTTGCATCGGCATCTCGAGCACGAGCGACAGCTTGTGCTGCAGGTAGTACGGGACCTGCGTGGACGACCAGACTGTCAGGCGGCCCAGGTTGCCGGTATACGGATCGAGTTCGAACGACGCCAGCGTAGAGTGCGGCTCCATGGCGGCGTGGGTGACTTCGTTCGCGAGGAAGCGTCCTTCGGCGATGTAGTCGGCCTCGGCAAAGGCTTGGTCGGGATCGCCGAAGACATGGTGGTAATCCTTCTCCAGGTTGTGGCGCTTATTGTCGTGAATGAGGTCTTTCTCAGCCTTCATCGAGTCTTCGGGATCGAAGTAGGCGGGCAGGAGTTCGTAATCGACGTCGATCAGTTCGAGGGCCTGTTCGGCGATCGCTTCGGAGACGGCGGCGACGCAGGCTACGTTGTCGCCCACGTAGCGGACCTTGTCAAGGGCGAGCGCGTGCTCGTCGTGACCGACGGGGAGAATGCCGAAGGGATTCGGGGCGTCTTTGCCGGTGACGACCGCGATGACGCCGTCGAGTTGGCAGGCGCGGGTCGTGTCGATGCTCTTGATTCGGGCATGCGGATGCGGCGAGTGCAGGATCTTGCCATAGAGCATGCCGGGAACTGAGAGGTCGTCGGTGTACTTGCCGGAACCAGTTGTTTTACCGGCGGCGTCGACCATGGCGATGGGCTTGCCGATGATGGAAAAGTCACTGGCCGTTGGTCGGTGGTCGTTCGGCATGTTAGTTCTCAGTTCCCGGTCCTCAGTCACGATCGATGTAGCGGTGGCAAAACAGCAGGTCCTTCGCTTCAACCAGGATGGCAATCCTTAGCTACTGCCGGCTCACTTGGCCACCGCCATCCCCTTCTTTTCTGCTTCGATGGCGGCTTTGATTGCCTGGTACATCTGGGTGTAGCCGGTGCAGCGACAGAGATTGCCGCTCAGCGCGGCGCGTATTTCTTCTTCTGTTGGATTTTCGTTGATCGAGAGCAGATGTTTGACCGTCATCATGAAGCCGGGAGTGCAGAATCCGCATTGGGCGCCGCCCCAATCGCCGTAGGCTTTCTGGATGGCGGCAAGGCTGCCATGTTCGCTGACTCCCTCGACGGTCGTGATCTCCTGACCTTCGCAACTGGCGGCGAGCATTGTGCAGGCGAGCATCGGCGTGCCGTCCACCAGCACCGTGCAAGAGCCGCAGGACGAGTCGTCGCACCCGCGCTTGGAGCCGGTGAGATTCAGATCGCGGCGCAGCACGTCGAGCAAGAGCGCATTGGGCTCGATGGCGAGTTCATGGGCGCGGCCGTTGATGCGGAGGTCGATGAGTTCTTTTTTCATTGTTACTAGCTTTTGGCTCTTNNGCTCTTGGCCCGGAAGTTCCAAGCTGAAGGCTAAGAGCTAAGAGCCAAAAGCTCCTTCAATAAATCGGCACCTTCGGATCCACCGTGCGGGCCCATCCGTCGATGCCGCCGCGCATCGATTGAACCCTTTCGAATCCTTGCTGGCGGAGCCAGTTGGTCACCGTCAGGGAGCGAACTCCGTGATGACACATGACGACGATATGGTCGTCGGGGCCAAGTTCCTGATGCGCGCGCGACGGGATATCGCCCATCGGGATGTGCTTTGCACCTTCGATGCGGGAGGCTTCCCACTCCCCAGGCTCACGCACATCGAGCAGGGTGAATGTTTCGCCGCGCTTCTGCAGCGATTTGACCTGGCCGGGACTGATTTCCATTTCAAGAGTTGGTTCTGTGGTCATGGTTGGGCCCTCCCGGCGAAACTCTAGGCGTCCTTTTCTGCCCCGACCGTATGCCCGCGCCCCATGGTGGTTAAGCTCACCAGCGCAGCCAGTGTCCACAGTACGCCGGTACCGAGTCGCGCATTGTGAACCTGGGTGGATGGGATGGTGCGCCACAGCGTAAGGGCAAAGCCCTGGACAAAATTCGCTACCAGCAAACCGAAGAACAGCCGCTCCCGCAAGCAGTGGGTGTCCAGCATCGACCCGGCGAGCAGCAGAACCCAGACGACGTAGGTTGCCGCGGTCCAGCTGTCGTGCGGCCAGTCATACTCGTTGCGCAGGACGTGGCTGAATGAAATCCAGGCGAAGTACGAGCAGGCCAGGAATCCCATGACGCCCCACGCGGTCGAGCGGCACATCAGGTGGCCGGAACTGTAGGGAGTCTTCGCCACTGGGGTCGGGTTCGTCATTTCTACTTGCCTGTCCATTTCGGTGGCCGCGTTTCTAGGAAGGCCATGATACCTTCACGCGCGTCCTCGGTGTGGATGACTTCTTCCAGATAGATTCTCTCAGCCCGGGCCAGTCCTTTGTCAAAGTGAATCGCATCCCAGGCGTAAATGGATTTCTTGGCGTGGGCAAGGGCGGCGGGGCTTAGCTGCTGAAGTTGGTTGAGCGTCTCCTGGACGACAGCTTCGAGTTCTTCGGCACGCGCTGAACGGTTGGCGAGGCCGATGGCTACGGCTTCGTCGCCTGAGATCTGGCGGCCGGTGAGAATGAGCTCGGCAGCGCGCTTCTGGCCGATCAGCGCAGGTAGAGCTACGGCAGCGACCGGCGGGTAGCAGCCCAGCTTGATTTCAGGGAATCCCCAGGTAGCGTCGCGGGCGGTGTAAACCATGTCGCAGACAGCAGCCAGTTCCGCGCCTCCGCCGAGGCATGCGCCTTGCACGGCGGCAATTGTAATCTTGCGCGAGGCCACGATGGCGCGAATCACGGCGTGGAAGCTGTTGAGCATTTCATGAATATGCTCGGGAACGTGCGCTTTGATATCTACACCGGCGGAAAAGGCGCGGGCGTCGCCTTGAATAAGGACGACGGAAATGTCGGAGCGGAGTTCCAGTTCGGCGAACGCCTGGTGGAGTTCGCGCATCATGGGGATATCTAGAATATTCAACGGCGGGTTGCTGAGCCAGACCCGCGCGAGCAAAGCCGCCTCAACTTCAACCCGAACTATGGATGTGATGCTCACGTATGTTTGTCTTCTTCGCGGGGCGGGTCAACTCCTTCCCGCTCACTCAGATGAAGCCCATTCGCCTACAACTATGTACGTACGACCCAATCAGTACAAATTGTTCCACGTGGAACGTTTTGCCTCTCCTAAATATTAATCGCAGACTTGCGCGGCTCGCCGATGGTAGACAGCGGGTCGCGGGCGCCTTCTTTCTCTTTGATCCACTTCTTCTCGTTGCGGATGATGTCAAGCAAGAGCACTTTATCTTTTGCCGACGGCAGACTCTCTTCGCAGTGCTGCTCGTAGGCACGGTCGTCCAGCGGCTCTCCGGTTTCGCAGTGGAACTTCTTCCCTGCCCAACGTCCGATGCTGCGGTTGAAGTGGATGTCGGGAGTATAGAACTTCTTGTCTCCGGGCTTCAGAAACGTGTTGAGGCGGTCGATCAGTCCCGAAACTTCCTGCCGGTACAAGTGGCGATTGTAGTCGTTCAGGTCGTCGAGGTCGGCGGCCTTCTCGTTCTGGAGTTCGTCGTAGCGGCCCTTGATGCCCCAGACGTAGGCCCAGTGCGCCGAAGACGAGTGATCGGTGCCGAACAGATCGTAGGAACTCGAAATCCACTTGTTGAGGTACTTCTGCAGGAGCCACTGCGGAATGACTCCGGCTTCCACCACGCGGCGTAATCCGTCGTTGCCAGTGCCCATGTGGAAGGCTTCCTCGCGGAGCATATAGGAGGTAGAGCGGCCGAGCGGGGCGAACGAAGAATACTTCAGCATCTGGAGTTGGAACTTGCCGTCGCGGTCGACGAAATCCGTGTAGGTGAAGAAGTCGAGCCAGTTGTCAACCTCAACGTTGAAGGTGCCGAGCAGGCGTTTGTTTTCGAAGGCGCGGCGCTCCAGCATCTTTTGCGCCTCGACTTTTCCGGAGGAGCCGAAAAAGTCGATGAGCAAGGCGCACATCTGCCAGCCGTGGCGCATTTCTTCGATCATGACGCGGGTAAGGGCGCGGCGGTCCCAGTCGGTGGGGGCGGACTCGAACAGGTTGCGCTGCTGCTCGACCGAGGCAAACTCGGTGTCGCCCTGGTAGATGATCATGTTCATGAGCGCGTCGCGCATCTGCTGGGTGGGGATTTGGCGGAGGTTCTCCCACTTGCGATTGCCTTTGTAGGATCCGAATTGGATCTCTTCGGTTTCGATCGCGCCGTAGAGCGTGTCGAAGTGGAAGGCCTCGACGTCGTCTTTATTGACGCCGACTTCCTTGCGCCATTCGTTGAAGACGCCGACCCACTCGCTGAAACTTCCGATTTTTGCTACCTTGCCTGGCATAGGTCCTCAAATTCTTAACCACGGGGGGCACAGAGGACCACAGGGAGAAACCTGGGCGCAAATTCCCCGTGAATCTCTGTGTTCCCTGTGGTTCACAGCTTTTTACCCCATGTTCAACCAAACTGTTTTCAGTTCGGTGTAGTGTTCGATTGCGTGCATGCCCAATTCGCGGCCGAAACCCGATTGCTTGAAGCCGCCGAAGGGCATGGCGGCGTCCATCGGGCCGTAGGTGTTGATCCAGACCGTTCCGGCTTTCAGCATGCGGGAGACGGTGTGGGCCTTCTTTACGTCGCGCGTCCAGACGGCGGCGGCGAGTCCGTACGGGTTGTTGTTGGCCTGCTCGACGGCCTGTTCGGCATCGTCGAACGATAACACTGAGAGCACGGGGCCGAAGATTTCTTCCTGCGCGATCCTGGCGCTGTTGGAGACCCCGTCGAATATCGTAGGCTCGAGGAAGAAACCTTTGCCGCCATCGAGTGAGACGCGGTTCCCGCCGGCGACTAGCTTCGCCTCTTTCTTGCCGGACTCGATGTAGCCGAGGACCGCGTTCATCTGTTCCTGGCTGACAATGGCGCCCAGCCGCGTCTTTTGATCGAGCGGGTCGGCAGGCTTCAGCTTGGCAGTGCGAGCTAACAACTTCTCCATAAATTCATCGTGGACTTTCGATTCCACGAAGAGCCGCGAGCCGGCGTTGCAGCATTCGCCCTTGCCGTAGAAGATGCCGTTGAACGCACCGCGAACCGCGCTGTCGAGATCGGCGTCGGCGAAAACGATGTTGGGCGACTTCCCGCCGAGCTCCAGAGTTACACGCTTGAGCGTATCGGCCGCGCCCTTCATGATTTCCTTGCCAACGGCGGTGGATCCAGTGAAAGCAATTTTGTCGATGCCGGGATGCTGGACGATGGCCTTGCCCACTTCCGGGCCGCCGGTGACGATGTTCAGCACGCCCGCTGGAATGCCTGCTTCGATGGCCAGTTCACCCATCCGCAGCGTTGTGAGCGGCGTCTGCTCGGCGGGCTTGAGGACGATGGTGTTGCCGCAAGCAAGCGCGGGGCCGAGTTTCCATGAGGCCAATAACAACGGGAAATTCCACGGGATGATCAGGCCCACAACTCCGACCGGCTCCCGCAGCGTGTAGGTGAAGGCCGCGTCGAAGGTGTTGACGGTCTCGCCGTGAATCTTCGTAGCCCATCCGGCGTAGTAGCGCAGGACGTCGATGGTCATGGGCATATCGACGTTGCGCGATTCGAATATCGGCTTGCCGTTGTCGAGGGTTTCAAGTTCCGCGAGCTCCTCGATGTTCTTCTCGATCAGATCGGCGAGACGCCAGATCAACTTGCCGCGGTCCGAGGCCGACATCTTGCGCCAGGGACCGGATCTATCCTCGAAGGTACGGCGAGCGGCGGTGACAGCGCGGTCCACGTCTTCGCGGGATGCTTCGGCAATTTGCGTCAGCACCTCGCCGGTGGCGGGATTGATGGTATCGAAGCGCTTGGAAGCCTCGAGCCACTGGCCGTCGATCAGTAGGCGGCCGGGTTTCAGATTTACTTTGCTGGCTGCAATCATTTTGTCTTCTATGCCCGGTCTTTGACCACCGAGGTCACAGAGGACACATGGAAGTTCTTCCGTTCTTCCCAGTGGCTCTATGCCTCGGCGCGAATGATCTGCAGAGCTACGCTCCGCTGGACATTCGAGGGGCGACTGTCCCTACGTTAACTATTTGGCCGTGAATTTTGCTGGGCGCTTTTCTACGTAGGCGGCCAGGCCTTCTTTGGCGTCGTCGCTCTGGAACAGGATCTGCTGGTTCTCGCGCTCCACGGCCAACGCCGACTCCATAGGAATCTCCCATCCGGTCTGCACGGCCCGCTTGATCCGGCCAACGGCTTTCGCGGCCTTGTTCGGCGGCGTGAACTGGCGGGCGTACTCCATGATGTTTTCCATGAAGCCTTCGCGCTCGAAGATGTCGTTCACGATGCCGAAGTCTTTCGCCTCTTCAAAGGAGAACGTGTTGCCCGTGACCATCAGTTCGATGGCCTTGCTCTTGCCGACCATGCGCGACAGACGCTGCGTGCCCCCCGTGCCCGGGAGCACGCCCAGGTTGACCTCGGGCAGGCCGATCTTTCCGGCGTCCTTGCGCGCGATGCGGAGATCCGCCGCCATCGCGATTTCGAGTCCGCCGCCGACGCAATGTCCGTTGATCGCGGCGATCACAAGTTTGGGGGTGTGCTCGAGGCGCAGCAGCATCTCGTTGGCGTGCAGGCAGAAGTAGTACTTGAAGGTCGGGTCGACCGAGGCCAGCATCTTGATATTGGCGCCGGCCGAGAAGAACTTATCCCCCGCGCCCGTGAGGACGATCACGTAGACGTTGTTATCCATCCTCGCCTTCAGGATCGCTTCGTCGAGTTGGCGGTTCATCTCGTAGGTGTAGGTGTTGGCGGGCGGATCGTTCATCTCGATCACGGCTACGCCGGCGTCGGTGCGATAGTTGACCACCTGCTTGGTGGTTTCGCCGGTGGCGAGTTGCGTGGTGGTGGCCATGAATGCTCCTTGATTCAAATGTGTCGGCGCTGAATTGCTAGATCAGCGGCGAAAACTGCAGATCCCTCCCCTTCGACTTCGCTCAGGGTCGGGATGACAAGTCAGAAATGTCTTTCCTGTGCTTAAGGCCTGAACTGCCAGCGGTTACGCCAGTCAGGAAGATGTCGCCCATCCTCTGGGCAAGTTCCTGGGCGCTGCCGTCCACGCGCGGGCTGTACCAGGTGTAGATCCAGTTGATCATGCCGAACAGGCTCATGACGGCGGTGCGCGAATTGAAGTCCAAACCCTGGGCGCGCTTCAGGTCGTCCATAAGACCAATACAGGTTCGATAGTAGGTGCGCTTGATAGCTGCGATCTCGGAACTGGGGCCATTCTTGAGCGCCTCATCTTCATGCGAGAGAACTTTCATCCCCTGCTGGTTGACCAGAAAATATTCGAGGTGGTTCAGGATGAAGATGCGGATGCGCTGCTCGGGATCGGCCACCCCTTCGAGTCGCGTCTTGAGTTTGTCGAGAATGGTGGTAAAGGTGTGTTTCTGGATCAGGTACAGCAGGCGTTCCTTCGATTCGAAGTAGTAATAAAGCCCGGAGAGCGAAACGCCGCTGGCGCGCGAAAGGTCGCGCATGGAAGCGCCTTCATATCCTTTTTCGCAGAAGACCTCGGTGGCGTGGTCCAGAATCTCGCCCAGGCGGCGGTCGAAGCGGGTCTCGGGCGCAGGGCCATTGGCTTTGCGGGGGNNGGCGGGGGGGGCGGGTTGAAGGGGACGCTGCCATGGTTCGAACGTTCGTTCGATTGATTATAGTGGGTCGTGACTTAGATCACAACAGGGTGTGACGTGCCTTCCTCAATTGTGCGGTGGCGGCGCCGGCCTGACGGCAGGAGCCTTGGGCAGTTCCTGCGCATCCGCGGAGAAAAGCATGAAGTTGTTAAAACTGTGGCGACGATGAAAGCGGTGCCGCCGGAAGTCGCAGTACAGGTCCGCGCTCTTGGGTAGCCAGAGCTCGGCATTCTTGCGCGGAAAGCTGACAGGGCCGTAGTCCACGGATTGGTATTCGCTCAGTAGTTTGATGGTGCGAAGCGGACTTACCAATTGCGATTCAAGATGGAGAATCTGGAATTTGTCGGAGGAGATCCAGGCCCGTCCCTTGAGATCAACGGAGTAGACTTCGTCGCCAATCTTGTAGGCGTGCAGCCGGTTCGGGCGGTCCTCGCGCTGCCGGAAATAGACCAGCCAGGCTGCGCGTCCGTGCCATTCGCCAAGTCCCTCGCAGGTCATCTGGAAGTTGTCGCGCATCGCCGGGTGGAAGACCATGGCCAGCGAAGGCAGGCCACGAGTGGCGATCTGGTCCGGAAAGTCCGACAGACCCTCGTGGACCGAGCGGTATTCATCCACCGAACCGGGATCGGCCTGCGAGATATCGACCAGGTAGTTGAACAGCCGGGTTTCCCGAGTGGTGGCGTGCCCGAGTTCGTCCAGGTTCTCATGGAGTATTTCCTCGACTGCAGAGAAGCGGGCCACATCGTCAACCAGTTCCTTGACCCGCTCTCCGGTCCGACTCAGCACGGTGTCGGCCGGGCAAGTTACACCGGAAGCAGTGGCGGGCCTGAAATCATCGATGCCGGATGGGTGCCATGACTTTTCCGACAACCGTAGTTCGTCGGTTTCCTCGAGTGAACCGGCGGCGACGTTGGCCACATAGCTAGGCGCGGAACCCGCAGCGACGGGGTTCGAAATACGCTTCTCGAGCTCCGCGATGTAGTCCTTCACCGTCCCTTCGTTTGGGCTCTTGGGCGCGTATTGCAGATAGGTTTGCAGTGCTTGCACCGCTTCCTTGCTCTGCCCAGCATTGGCGAGCGCCTGTCCGAGTACCAGGTAAGCAGAAGACCCGCCGCCCTTGCCCCGGTCGATCGCGGACTGCGCCTGAATCCGTGACTTCTCGAACTCGCCCTGCCTCAGGTAGGTATCCGCGAGCAAGCTATGAGCCAACCAGTAGTCGTCGTCGATGGCCACCGCCTGCTCCAACTTAGTCTGCGCCGGACCGTATTCTTTCTGCTGTAGATGCATCCTGCCCAGCAGCGTCAGAGCCTGGACATTCCGGGGATCAAGATTGGCTGCATTGCCGAGAAAANNGAGGGAGCGGCCCGGTAGGCAGATTCCAACCGTTTCTGCGCTTGCCCGTAGTCCCCTGACTTGAGAGCAGTGACACCTCGCTGGATCTCCTTTCGTGGCTTGGCGGCGAGTTTGCTGTCGAATCCGCGGTTCAAGTCAATGGCGGCTGGATCGGGCTTCAGCACGATTTCCAGTTGATAGGTGGCAAGAAGAGTTCCGACGACGAGTTCCTGCTCCTCCGTGAGATAGCCGACGGCACTGATCTCAAGGTCATATTGGCCCACCATCAGATCCCAAAACGAAACTTCCGCCTCGCTCGTCGTAGTCCGCCATAACGCGCTCTTATCCCTCCGGTTGTACAGTTTCACCACAGCCTGGCGGTCCAGGCGACTACCATTCTTGCTGTGGACCGTGAGTCTGACGACAGACCCTTTGCTCTCATAGAGTGCAGGCCCGGTGGGAGTTCCCGGAACGCTGAACGGATCCTGTTTCTGGGCACGAAGGAAAACGGTGGCCGCCAAAACCCCTAGAATCACGGCGCAAACCGCTGGAACCTTCATGAAAAACCTCGCAGACATAGGCCGACTCACACACCTGCTAGTCAAGTCTGCCACCGGGCGGGTTACCGGTCAATGGCGCGTGGCCGGCCGGGGGGCTACTCCTCGAGGCCTGATTCTGCGCGTTTCGGCCATGGGCAGGCTGCAACGCGGGGAGTGAGGCGGTCGTATCTGCTTCCCCTGGGATTTTCGAATCCAGTGGGTAGCCCTCAGCTACGAATCCCCGCCATCAGCCTTTCGATTTCGGCCTTGAGATCAGCGGAGAGCGGCAGAAACGGCAGGCGTGAGGTGCCCCCATAGTATCCGTTGAGCTCCATGGCATACTTCACGCCCGGGACTCCGAGTTCGCTGACGATTCGCTGTGCCGGGAGTTTCACGCGCTCCTGCTTCTCGCGGGCGAGGGCGATGTCGCCTTCCTTGAGGGCGGCGTAGATTTCGTAGCAGGCCATGGGGGCTGGGCAGGCAAATGCGAGGATCGCTCCCACGGCTCCCATTCCTAGCGAGGGTTCGAGTTGGTGGGCCGCACCGACCATTACCTGGAACCCAACTTCCTTTTGGCGGGTCTTAAGTTTGCCGACGACACTTACAGCGGAAGATGAAGGCTTCGGAGAGCCGCTGTCGGGGACGGGTGAGGGCATGCGGCGCTCCACCGAACCAGCCAAGGCCTCGACGGTAACGAGTTCCCTGCTCTGTTTGGCGCTTTCGGCAGTGGCGGCCTTGAACATGCGCGGAGTAACGGCTTCGAACGTCTCGGTCACGGTGGCGGAGCGCTTCACGTGGCGCGTGCCGTCGACCATCTTCTTCACTTTTTCCAGGTTGCCGCTCGATTCTTTGATCGAAATGACGTTCGGGTGATCGGCGAGTTCGATAACCACCTCGGCAGGGATGTCGTATCCGGTAGCCTGTGGGAAATTGTAGATGACGATCGGCAGCGGGGAGCGGTCGGCCACGGTGCGATAGAAGGCGAGGATGTTCGCCGGGAGCATCTGCTTTTTGTAATAGTGAGGGGTGCGGACCATGGCGGCGTCGTAACCGAGTTCAGCAGCGTACTCGGTGAGCGCCA
>PMCH01000021.1 GCA_003154055.1 Acidobacteriaceae bacterium | reverse complement strand
CCGCCTAGTGTTTCGTAACAGACTGCGCGGGCGGCCCTTTTAGTTCTGGGGAAACTAGTTGGTGACGCCCGCTCCCTGTGGGGGTTGCGGAATCGCCGCCGCTGCAGTCGCTGCCGCCGCTTCGTTCAGGATGCGATGGTGGATGGTGAACAGCGCCAGTTCCAGCCGGTCTGAGACGCCAATTTTGTCATAGACGTTGCGCAGGTAATTCTTGATGACCTGCTCGGTGGTGCCGAGTTGGGTGGCGATTTCCTTGTTCTTGTATCCCTGGACGATGAGTGCCACGATGCGAAGTTCCTTGGCGGTCAGCCGGTCACGGACGCGCAGACCGACCATATCGTTCTCGGTCAGTTCGCTCGGGACAGCCATATCCTGCACCCAGGTTTCGCCGCGGGCCACCTTGCGGACGCAATCCACCAGCGCGGAACTGGTTACATTGCGATAGACAACGCCATGTCCGCCAGCAGCCATGTAGCGCTGTGCGCTTTCACCGGTATCGGCGAGGATGACGACCCGGGTCTTGTTGCGATTGGCGGCGGAGAGGATGGCAGCGAAGTCGGAGTGGAACCCACCGGCGATGACGAGCACGGCGGCGCGAAACTTGTCGAGCGCCATGAACATCTGCTCGGTGGTCTGCGCCTGGGCCACGATGCGCATTTCGTCTTCAACGGCCAGTACTTTGGCGATGCCCGCACGAAAAATCGCCTGATTGTCGGCCAGAATGAGCTTCAACATGGATTAGCGCTCCCCGTTAGGAGTTGCGAACGAATTCATACGAATCAATAACGCAGGCGACGCCCCGGTTATCTGCGGGGGAGGCGCCGGCAGCAGGCTCATCGGTCCGCACGACGCGGCCGCGGCACTGGATGACGACATCTTCCTTGCCGCCCGTAACATCCGGCGGAAGAGTGATTTCAAATTCGACGGGCGAGCCGACCTCCAGCGAAGCATCGGCGCGAATGTAAACGCCGGCAGCGCTCAGATTGCCGGTGACGCCGCTGGACTCGATCGCGGTGTCGCCCTTATGGATCTTGATCGGCAATTCCAGCGGAAACCTTTTCCCGGTACGTGCTTCGGACACGAACCCTCCTCTGCTCTGGCTCAGCAGTCCTGCAAGTGCCAGCTTTAAGCCCGAGATTCCTAACCCAGAGCCTGATGAGCAGCTTACAGGCGTTATATCACGGAAAACAGCAGCGTAAAAGCCTGAATGCTCCGGGGAAGACGGTAGGAAGTAGGTACCTCTTGGGTTCGCCAGAGGGCCAAGGTGAACCAGGCGAAGGCCTTAGAAAGCCTCCCAGCACGCGGTTGCGACGGTTGAAGCGGGCTCCGCGGGATCACGGAGAGCCAACGAAGTAACGTCAGCGCGGCCCGGGAATGGTGATTCAGATCACAGCATCGTGTTCAGGGAGAAGGCGAGAATGGCGCGCGAGGTGTGGAATGTCGGAAACAAAGCTGTTCGAAGCCATGCGGCAGAGTGTGATCGACGGCGCGCCAGAGACGGCGCGCACGCTGGCCGAGACTGGGGTAAAGACCGGAGTGGACCTGCTGCGCGCGATCCATGACGGATACGTGTCGGGCATGAGTTGCGTGGGAGAGCAGTTCGGACAACGGCGCATGTTCCTGCCCGACATGGTGGCGGCGGCCGAGGCGATGAAGGCGGCCATGGGAGTGCTGGAGCCGGAGCTGAATCGTTTGGGCACGGAACGGCCCTCATCTGGGACGATCGTGCTGGGCACCGCGAAAGGGGACATCCACGAGATTGGCAAGACGCTGGTGGGCACGCTCCTCGGCGCCAACGGCTTCCGGGTCCACGATCTGGGGGTGGACGTTCCCGTCGAGAAGTTTGCGGCGGCAGCGCATGAATTGCGCGCCGATGTGGTTGGAGTCTCCGCGTTGCTGACGACCACCATGAATGGGCAGAAGAAAGTGATCGAATTTTTCGACCGGGAAGGGCTGCGCCCGAAGATCAAGGTCATCATTGGAGGCGCGCCGGTAACGCGCCAGTGGGCGGAGGAGATCCGGTCCGACGGGTTCGCGAAAGATGCCGTGAGCGCGGTGGCGCTGGTGCGGCGGTTGACGCAGGAGAAAGGGGATGTGGCCGGCTCTCCCTGGCCCGACTAGGTCTGCATGCCTTCCGGCTTGGGTTCGAGAATGAGGGCGTGGTGCCGGGAGCGGCGACGCACTTTGTGCGATTCGGGAACGCTGGCGGAGGCGGCGATGGCGCACAAAACGTAGAACAGCGCGGCATTGGCGGGGATCTGGAGATTGAAATCGAAAAAGCTGTGCACCAGAATCCCGACGATGCCGAGCAGGGCGGCCACGGTCAGGGTGCCGTTCGCGGTTTCGGTCCAGCCTTCGAGCTTGCCGCGCGCGCCGCGGAACGTAAGCACCAGGAACCAAATGCCCACGGCAAATCCCGCCAATCCGGTTTCCACCAGGAGTTGAATGTAATCGTTGTGCGCTTCATTCACGAAGAAGGTGGTGTAGAAGCTGCGGAACTGCGGATAGACGTCCGGGAAAGTGCCCAGCCCCCAACCGAGCAACGGGCGGGCGAGCCACATCCGCATGCTGTCACGGACAATGGTAAAGCGCACGCCTCCGCTGATCTCCTGCTGCGCCTCGGATTGGATACTGACCAGCCGTTTCGTGAGTTCATTGCCTCCCAGCCAAACCAGCAGCCCGATCATGACTGCCAGAAAAGTGCCCAGAACCAGGGGCTGCTTCCAGCTTTTCTGGTGGGGTCGAAGAACTACCGCCAGGACCACCATCTGCAAGGTGAAGGCCAGCATGCCACCCCGCGAACTGGAAAGGAAAATTGTTCCGGCCATCAGGGCGCCAATCGCGGCCACGGTTAGCTTGCGATTGCCGTGGGTAAAGCGGCTCGCGGCCAGCACAATGGGAAAGGGAGCGAGCATTTCCATCAGACCCGCGTAATGATTGTGGTTGACATAGGGTCCGTAGATGGAGCCTCCATGCAGCGCAGGCCAGGTCCAGTAGAGCTTCCCGTTGGGAGCGATTCCCTGAAGCAAGGCAAAGAACGCGAGCACCGCCCCGTATCCGCAGAACACCCACGCGAGCGATCTGAGCTGCGAGCTACGACAGAGGGTCTGGGTGACGACAAATGCCAGCATGCCGTAGCCGAGATAGAGGAGCAGAGCGGAGTAGGTCGCGTGGCGGTAGGCACTGATTCCGGTCAGGGACTGCAAGAGCACCAGGGCCACGAAGGCCAGTGCAGGAGCGTACAGCGGGTGGGGCGAGATTTTGAGTTCGCCGTTGTTCCACTGCCAGACTCCCCAAGCCACGAGAAGCAATGCGGCGCTTGCTTCCAGAGCAAAAATGGACCAGGTCTCAACCGCTCCAAAGGCCAGAGGTGCGAGCAGCAGGACAGCGCATGCAGCGGCCAGCAGTCCGGTACTGGACAGCCCGAAGCTGGGCTGCCGGGCAGAGTGATCGGATTCCGGCTTAACCGCCAGGGCGGCACTCACAAGGGATCCTTGGAGTCCGCAGCGGTGGCGGGCGACAGTTCAAAATTGTCCAGCCAGAGCTTGCCGCGGATCGGGCTGCCCGCGGGAAAGCGTTCGAGCGTCAGAGCGAGCAGATTGGTGGTCGCGGAAGTGGCCAGTTTTGCGTGGACCGGTTTCCAGAAGTCCGCATCGTTAAGAGGTTCGCTGGTGAACAGTGGGGTTCCGGTGTAGGCGTCGCGGAGAACGATCTGGGGCCCGCCCGCGCCTTGAAACTCGGCGGACTTGTAGTAAGCGGTGAAGTCGTAGGCAGTCTCTCCATGCACCGGGATCAACTGCCGAACCCC
>PMCH01000249.1:3920-4517 GCA_003154055.1 Acidobacteriaceae bacterium | reverse complement strand
TTTTGGCCTCCGACTTGCAACCTGCAGCACAGGGCAAGGTGCGGCAATGATTCAGAAACTCATCCGCGGGACACGGAAAGCGCTCGGGTTACACCATCCGGGCCGCAATCTGGTCGTATTCCCCGACGATGTCTTCATCCTCTCCTTCCCCAAGTCTGGCAACACGTGGACACGCTTTCTGATTGCCAATCTGGTGTATCCGGAGACGCCAGCAGATTTTTCGAACATCAATCAACTCACGCCCGACCCAGAGTCCTTGTCGAAGCGCGAACTGGCGCGCATGCCGCGCCCGCGGATTATCAAGAGTCATCAATATTTTCACCCAAACTACAAGCGCGTGATCTACGTGGTGCGCGATCCGCGCGACGTGGCAGTTTCGCAGTTTCACTTCCACCGCAAGCGCAAGCTGATTGAAGACGATTATCCGATCGGGAAATTCGTCACGCGCTTCGTGGCCGGCGAGACCGGGCCCTACGGTTCGTGGGGAGACAACGTGGCTTCCTGGCTTGCCACTCGCCAGAACCGGCAGGGGTTTCTGCTCCTCCGTTATGAAGACATGCTGGAAGACGCGGCCCGTGAACTTTCCAAGGTGGCGGC
>PMCH01000249.1:0-3879 GCA_003154055.1 Acidobacteriaceae bacterium | reverse complement strand
CTGGGGTACGAGCTTCAATTTCCCGAGCGGCCGACCAACTTCGATTCCCGATTTGTCGAACCGCTTCTGAACGGGCCTACTCGATGACCGGAAGCCTGCCGAAATCCGTCGCAGAGTCTCCCACGAGTGACGAGTTCTGACCATGAACGCGATCTCCCTGAGTTGGCAACCGGAAGGCACGTTTCACCACGTAGGATTCGTGGTCGCCTCGATCCAGAACTCCGTGCAGGGATTCGCCGATATTCTGCAGGCCGACTGGGATGAGGAGATTTTTTATGATCCGAACCAGGGCGTTCGGGTCACATTTTTGAAGAGCAGGCGTGCTGGCGACCCGCTCTTTGAGTTGGTGGAACCGGCCGACGAACGATCGCCGGTGCAATCGTTTGTGGCCAAGGGAGGCGGATTGCACCACGTCTGCTACGCCGTGGAGGATTTGGAGCAGGAACTGGCTCGCGCTCGGTCCTGCGGCGCAGTCATCACTCGCCGGCCCATGCCGGCCGTCGCATTCGGCGGACGCCGGATTGCCTGGATTTATACGAAGAACCGGCTTCTCATCGAATACCTGGAACGCTAACCGATGCCGTCCGAGCACAAGTCGAGGAATTTGCGAGAGGAAGTCGACCGGCTGATTGGCGACGGCACTTCCGATCTCGCGGCACAACGACTGACGGAACTCTGGAGGCGCGATCCCGGATCGGCTGCCGCCGCATTTGTCACTTCGCGATTGGATCAGTTGGGCGAGAAGTTGCCGTTGCAGAAGTTCAAGGTGGCCATTCTTCGGTCCTTCACGGTCGAGCCGATCGTGCCGCTGCTGCGGGCGGAAGCACTTGCNNGCGGACCTCGCGCCGGACCTGTGGCAGCAGTTCGCCGATCTTTCGCCGGACGCCGCACGCGGCGCGGCGGAACGTGTGGTCCGCAGCTTTGAGCAGTGGGTTGCAGCGTTTCGGGAGCGCAGCCAGGCAGCGCTCATCGTTCACTCCCTGGAGCAACCTCGCAACACCAGCCTCGGTGTTCTGGACAGCCAATCGGAAAGCGGGCAGTCTGGGGTCATTCGGCAAATCAATCGCGAACTACGGCGCATAGCGGCAGGATATCGCGGGATTTACGTTCTCGACTACGACTCCCTGGTGGCGCGGCATGGGCGCGAGAGCTGGCACGACGAACGAAAGTGGCTGATGGCCCGTCTGCCGATCGCCGCGGATCATCTGCTCCACATGGCACGGGAGTGGATGCGTTTTGTGATGCCGTTGAGCGGCCGGGTGGCGAAGGCACTGGTGGTCGACCTCGACAACACGCTGTGGGGCGGCGTAATCGGCGAGGATGGGATGACCGGCATCAAGGTTGGCCCCGAGTACCCTGGATCCGCGTACCAGGCGTTGCAGCGTACGCTGCTGGATCTGTCGCGGAAAGGAATCCTGCTGGCAGTGTGCAGCAAGAACAACCTGGACGACGCGATGGAAGCGCTCGACCAGCATCCCGGGATGCTGGTGCGGTCGAAGGATTTTGCAGCCGTGCGCATTAATTGGACGGACAAGAGCCAGAACCTGCGCGAGATTGCACAGGAATTGAATATTGGCATCGATGCACTTGCCTTTGTTGACGATAACCGCTTCGAGCGCGAGCAGGTCCGCGCGGCTCTGCCGGAAGTGGCCGTCATCGATCTGCCGGAGAATCCGCTCGAGTATGCGGCTGCTGCGCGCGACTGTCCGGTGTTTGAGAGGTTGACGCTTTCCGCCGAGGACCAGCAGCGGACTGCCATGTACGCAGGGCAAAAGGCACGGGCAGGGGCGGAGCAGAGCTTCCAGTCGAAAGAAGATTTCTTCCGATTCCTGGAGCAAGAAGCAGAGATTGCACCCGTATCCGATCTTACCCTGGCCCGGGTCGCGCAACTGACGCAGAAGACCAACCAGTTCAATCTGACCACTCGTCGCTATTCTGAGCAGCAGGTTGCGGAGATGGCAGCGCGTCCGGGATGGCAGGTACTCTCGATCAAGGTCAGGGATCGTTTCGGCGACCACGGATTGGTGGGCGTTGCGATCACCCATGACGAGGGGGAGCAGTGTGAAGTGGATACTCTCCTGATGAGCTGCCGCGTGATTGGCCGAACGATTGAGACCGCGTTCCTGTCCCACCTGGCCAAAAGGGCCGCCGGACGCGGGTGCAAGGGGCTGGTAGGGTGGTTTCTTCCCACCAAGAAAAACGCACCGGCCCGGGAGTTCTACGCGCAGCACGGTTTCCAGAGGCAGGACTCGAACAGTGACGGCTCGCTCTGGTCGCTCGACATTGAGTGTTCGCCGCTCCGCTGTCCGGAATGGATTAAGCTGGAGTTGAAGGATCGCGAGTTGACCAAGGGAGGACGTCATTGACACCAAGCATCTTTGAGCAGGTGCGGGGGATCGCATCGGACATTCTTGGAGTTCCGGCTGGCAAGATCACGGTTGCTTCCTCGCCGGAAACGATCGAGAGTTGGGATTCCATGCAGCACCTGAACCTCGTGCTGGCTATCGAGGAGAGGTTTGGCGTGCAGCTTTCGCCCGAAGAGATTGAGCAGATGAATAACATCGGACTGGTGGCTGCACTGGTCGAAAAAAAAGTGTCTTCAGTTTCACGATAGCGTTTCGCGCTAGACTTTCGCGTTCATGCCCATTGTCATCCAGGCGTATCGTCCCGAGCATGAACCGGCGGTGGCGGAGTTTAACCAGCGACTCCGGCAAGCCGGCGAAGACGCGAACATGGTCTTCTTCAAGTATGCGGAGCCGCGCTGGCTGCCTCGCAAACCTGACTCGCGCATCTACAACGAATTCTTTGTTGCCGTCGACAATGGCGTGGTGCGTGGCGGCTACGCGCTGAAGACCCAGGATTTCCTGTTTCCCGACGGTTCGATCCGGCCGGTCGCTTACTACCACCACCCGCTCTCTGAAGGCATCGTGAATAGGGCGCATGCGATCGTGGGTACACTCCTGCTGCGCGATGCGATGACCCGCGCGCCGCTGCTTTACTGCCTTGGGATGGGCGGCTATGAGAATCCGCTGCCGCAGATGCTGATCCGACTCGGGTGGGCTCATTGTGCCGTGCCGTTTTTCTTTCGTGTCCTGAGCCCAGGGCGCTTCTTGCGGCAGATGCAGCCGCTGCGGAATTCGGCATCGAAGAAGCTGCTGATGGACATGGCTGCCTTCACCGGGGCAGGATGGGCGGGCCTGAAGTTGTACGACCGGTACCGGGCCCTGGCAGGGCCGCGAACGCCAGCAGCAACGGTGAATCAGGTCCCGACATTTAGCGAATCCTGCGATGGAGTTTGGGGTCGGGCAAGGCAAACTTGTTCATTCACCGCCGTCCGTAACGCAGAAGCTCTCCAGAGCCTGTATCCATCGACGGAAACTCATCTCACCCGCATTGAAGTAAAGCGGGATGGCGTTGCAATTGGATGGGCGGTTGTCGGCGAGCGCCGCAAGGACGCGAAATACGGCGATATGCGGGTCGGGTCGGTAGTCGATTGCTGGGCCGCTCCGGGCGAGGCACTGGCGGTGGTACGCGGCGCCTCCGAAACCTTGCAGCGCCAAGGCTTCGACCTGATCCTCACGAACCAGGGTCATCAGATGTGGTGCGACGCGTTCCATGCTGCTGGGTATCTGCCAGGGCCGTCAAATTTTATTTTCGCCGCCTCAAGGAAACTGGCCGAGTTGCTGGCTCCGTTTGAACAGATTCGCCCGCGCATGCACTTCACGCGGGCGGATGGTGACGGGCTTCCGAAGAATTTCTAGATTCGGACAGATCTGTGCGGCAAAGACGCGGCACGCTCGCGTCTCTGCAGAAACTACCGACTGGCTTCAGAGAGTGCGGGCGCGTCCTTCTCCCGTCCGGACGACAATTCGTATCCCA
>PMCH01000198.1 GCA_003154055.1 Acidobacteriaceae bacterium | reverse complement strand
ACGCTTTCCGTCGGGTGAGATGGCGGCCTGATCGAACCTGCGCGCGGTTGCGGGCACGCTGGCCGCGGAAACATGGATTGAGACGAGAAGGATGAGGAAGAGGAGAACGAATGGCCGGCGTTGGGAGTTCATTGGTGCCCGAAAGATATCATCGTGGGCCGGAAACGGGCCAGTGACCGCTTTTTCACCACGGAGGCACGGAGACACGGAGCAAGGCAACTTCTTGAAAAACCCTCGGTGGACGCACGCAGCAACACGGAACCCGTCGGAATCGAAAAGCACTAAGAAAGAATTTGGTTTTCCCCGTGCCTCCGTGGTGAAAAGCCTCTTCCCCAAAAGCAAAACGGCAGGGCCGACCCCCTGCCGTTCGGCAACTACGATAGCCTGGCCCTATTTCCCCTTGTTCACTGCCTTCTTGAGTTCATTTCCGGGAGTAAATTTCGCGACTCTGCGGGCAGCAATCTTGATGGTTGCTCCCGTCTGCGGGTTCCGGCCATTGCGGGCCTTGCGCTGCGAGACGGAGAACGTTCCAAACCCAATCAAGGCTACCCGATCTCCTTTGCGAAGGGCAGCAGTGACGCTGTCCACGGCGGTGTCGATCGCGGTCGCAGCCTGCGCTTTCGAAATACTGCAGGCTCCCGCGATTCGATCAACGAGATCGGCTTTGTTCATGCTCTCTCCTGACTAACGTTATTTCGGCCCCTGCGCCCGTGCCGGGGAGGGAAAGCGCAAGCGTGGTACCGAACGGCAGCCATTTTCCTCTGTGTTAAAGAATTGTCAATGGGAAACACGTGCCAGATGCGGGGTTTGGTGCCATCCACTTTCGTGCCATACGGGAGACGGCGCAATGAGCGCGGTCTTCCACTCGATAAGTACCAGCGCAACGAGCAGCGCAATGCAGCCGCGATTTTCCTCGCTTCTCCACAGTCGCTTCCTCAACTCCACAGGATGTGCACAGGAAGAACACCGTTTCGAGTTGCGCACAACGCCAGTCAGGGTGCAGAGTCTAAGTAGTAACTGGTTTCCAAATTCGGCTTGAGGCGGCATGTGAGGCGGGCATGACTTTACAGGCTGCGGAAAAACTCACGAATGTATGCGTCACCGTGGAAGAGCGGCCCTTCAGGGCCGCGTAAGTCGTTTGCCCTGAGTTAGGGCTTCAGCCCCTGTGGTCGCTTTTCCTCGGCAAATTGAGTTTTTCCGCAGCCCTGTTTAGCCGTGCCGCAGACGCCGCATTTAAAGATCTGGGCTTTAGCCCCGAGGGCCAACTGCCCAGTGTCCAGCCCGATTTTGAAACAAGTTCTGGTCAACATGAAAACTGCTGCCGAAGTTTGTCCGCTGTGCGAGGGCTCGGGATGGAAGGCCGTTGCCGGTTCCCCGGAGCGCCGCGTGACCCGCTGCGACTGCCAGTTGCTCGCCCGCGCCGACGCGCTGCTCACCTCCGCGCGCATCCCAAAGCGGTATGAGCATTGTGAACTGTCCAGCTTCACGACCGACTTCCCGGGCGCGGATCCCCGAATCGGACTGGCTCACATCGCCGCCTGCCGCTTCGTCGAGGAGTTTGATCCACGAGACGGTACGGGGTTGCTGATCGTTGGTGGAATCGGCACTGGCAAGACGCATCTCGCGGTCGGGATCCTGAAAGAGTTGATCGGGAAGCGGAGCAGCCGCTGCTTCTTCAGCGACTACCGCGAGCTTCTGAAACAGATCCAGAATTCGTATAACGACTCCGTCCAGGCGACCGAACTCGAAGTGTTGCGCCCGGTGTTCGAAGCCGAGGTGCTGGTGCTCGATGAACTCGGCGCGGTCAAGCCCAGCGAATGGGCCTGGGACACGGTCAGCCTCATCCTCAATACCCGCTATAACGACAATCGCACCACCATCATCACCACGAACTTTCCCGATGAACCCGCCGCGGGGGTGATGGCACCCGAGCTTTCTCCGCGCTCTTCCGCTTTCGCCGCCACGCGCCGGGAAACCCTTGGCGACCGCATCGGCGAACGCATGCGCTCCCGCCTCCATGAAATGTGCCGCATCGTGAAGATGGAAGGCCCCGACTTCCGGCAGAAGTTCAGAAGCGCTAGCTTTCGGTAGTTGAGGATTGCTGGTGCAATCGCGGTGTTTCGACAACTACTTGCTTAGCTTAGCAAGCGGTATGTGCTTCCCATTTTGGGCAGACCCTTCAGTCGGTTAACGGGTTTTCTTGCGCCGTAGCTGATCAGGCGGCATAGGATGGCGTTGTCCCCGCCTCTCCGAAGAGCAGTTCCCGCCCGTTGAGACGCAGCACCCCCTGAGGCGAAGGTCCCCGAATTCACGAACGTCAGATTACCTCATGAACGGAGGAGTATCATGCGACACTTCAACATTCTTCTGCTTCTGCTCCTGGTTATCGGCTGCGCCAGCGCCCAGGCCCAGAAGGCAAAGCCTGGCCCGGAACTCAAGCCGCTCCATCTCATCACGGGCCACTGGACCTACACCGGAGACTACAAACCCACCCCCCTCGGACCCGGCGGCAAAGTCACCGGCGAAGGGAACAACCAGATGATCCTCGGAGGATTCTTTCTGCAGTCGCAATTCAAGGAGAACGGACCGATGGAATCGCAGGGTCTTGAGATCGATAGCTACGACCCCGTGAACAAGAACTTCTTCGGTAGAGGCTACGAGGACGACGGCACTACGTACTCCGGCGCGTTTAGCGTAAACGGAAACACCTGGACCTGGGAAGGAAAGCTCGTCGTTGCCGGCAAGCAATATGGATTCCGTGGCACCAGCGTATTTGCGGCAGATTCGATGAGCTTTGTATCGAAGGGCGAACTCTCGGTCGATGGCAAGACCTGGGCACCCTGGTATGAGCAGACATACACGAAGGCTAAACCGGCTCCTCCGAAAAAATAGGTGACACGCTCACTCTCGTCTTGGGGAAGAGCGGGGCGGTAACTGTTGTTAACAGCGTTTGCACCAACAGCCAGGTTGTTGGTGGAGGCGATGTTTCGCCAATGGAGGCGCGTTTGTATAGTTCGGCCCAGTCTCCTGTTCAGAGTGGCCGCTGCGATAGCTCCCGTTCAGCTCCCCACTAGCCGCGGAAAACGCAATGCCACCATGCTTAGCGAATGTGCCGAGTGGGTGTACCCGGGACAGCGATTAGCTATCCTTGCGGTACAGGAGCTCGCGCATTGCCTGCCTACGAGCCTCGTTCGCTTCACTCACAGTCTTGCGCTCGTCGGCGTCCATGCGGCGCTGAGTTGTGGGGACAGTCGCTTCGGGGGTACTGCACTGCGGGCAGCGATTGGCGAAACCGGGCTTATCCGGCTTCAGCTCGAACTCCTCTGAGCAGACGGCGCAGATTTTGATCGGGGAAGCCATCTACTCTCTATGATACGACGCTGATCACCGTCGAAGGAAGCGGGTCATCGGCCGGCAACAAAATCGCACCAACATCTTGCTGCCCCATACTGTGCGCTCCTGCC
The DNA here is from genome assembly GCA_003154055.1 of Acidobacteriaceae bacterium. Taxonomy (GTDB): domain Bacteria; phylum Acidobacteriota; class Terriglobia; order Terriglobales; family Acidobacteriaceae; genus Acidiflorens. The sequence continues at coordinate 619 of PMCH01000198.1, read as the reverse complement.
AAGGCGCTTCTGACTCGGTCGTTTGCTTTCTCCGTATCCGGTGCCTCCGGGGTGGATAACGCACTACAATCGCCTTGTGCTGAGCGAGCGCATCGAGTTCCGGCCAGAAGCGGATACCGAGATCTTCGCTTCCGTTCCGCCCGCGCCCGCCATTTTCCTTTTGCGCGGCGCTGATCCGACTGCCGAGCCCTATGTCAGCAAGACCGCCAACCTGCGGCGCCGGTTGCAGCGGTTGCTTTCTCCACCGGAGGAACGAACAAAACGACTCAACTTGCGCGAGCGCGTCCGGAGCATTGAATACTCGCTGACTGGGTCCGACTTCGAGTCTGGATTTCTGCTCTACCAGCTTCTGAGCGACGTCTTCCCCAAGACTTATTCCAACCGCCTGCGGTTTCGTTTCGCCCCGCTGGTGAAAATGCATATCGAGAACGAATATCCCCGCGCCTCCATCACCAACCGCGTCGGACGGCTTTCCGGGAAGAACATCTACTACGGACCGTTTCTCTCTCGCGTAGCCGCCGAGAAGTTCCTGAACGATGCCCTCGACTTCTTCAAGATGCGCCGCTGTGTCGAAGACCTGAACCCCGATCCAGAGTTCCCGGGGTGCGTCTATTCCGAG
>PMCH01000024.1:2769-6157 GCA_003154055.1 Acidobacteriaceae bacterium | reverse complement strand
CGCTGGTGATCTGGATGCGCTGGAAGCTGCAATCAATGGCGCGGGCTAGCGCCTGGCCGAGCGTAGTCTTTCCGACTCCCGGAACTCCTTCAATCTGCAGGTGGCCCTTGGCGAAGATGGAAACCAGCGCGAGGCGCAGGACATCGTCCTTGCCGCGGATCACGCGGCGCAGACTGTTCTCCAGCTCCGCCGCGCGGCGGGAAGTTGCAACCAGAGTTTCGGGGGCCATTATTGCGATTCTACTATGGGGGTGGGGGAGGCGGCGGTTACGGATGTCATAGGACCCAGTTCTCAGTTCCCGGTTCTCAGTTCTCAGTAAAACCGAACATCTTGCGGGGTTGCCGGTCACTGAGGTTCGGCTGCGGGAGTTCCATAGTGTGCTTCGCAGGAGGTACTATGGGCCGTTCTTACCGTGATCTGATCGCATGGCAGAAAGCCATGAAGTTCGTCACCGACATCTACGAGGTAACCCAGCGGTTTCCAAGCGAAGAGCGGTACGGAATCACCAATCAATTGCGGCGAGCAGCCGTTTCCGTACCAAGCAATATCGCGGAAGGGCAGGCGCGCTTTTCGCAGAAAGAGTTTCATCACTTTCTGAGTCAGGCACGTGGTTCTCTGGTCGAGATCGAAACCAGCTTCTTATCGCCAGAGACCTGAAATACCTCCAACCATCCAAGGCGGACTCCCTGCTGGCTGCCGCCGACGAACTAGGGAGAGTTCTGAACGGACTCATCGCCTCAATCAAGAACCGCGCGGCATGAGCCGTGTTGGTTTTGCTGAGAACTGAGAACCGGGAATTGAGAACTCACTGTGTGAATTCCGCCGGCCTTCCCGTCAATCGCTCAATTCTCTTTGCAGTAGGCGGATGAGTGGAGAACAGGCTGCCGAAACTCATCCCGCCCAGAAATGGCTGGATGATGAAGAGGTGCGCGGTCGAGGGACTGGCTACCAGCGGCCGTTGCTGGGCGTAGGCGTCGATTTTTGCGAGCGCGCTTGCGAGCGCGTACGGGTTGCCGGTCCAGTGGGCGCCGGTGTCATCCGCGCCGTACTCGCGGGAACGGGAGACGGCTAGCTGGATCAACATCGCCGCAAATGGGGCCAGAATGATCATGAGCAGGGCGCCGATACCACCGCCCCGTCGGCTGTCGCGATCGCCGCCGTAGCCGCCGAAAATCATTCCCCAGCGGGCGATGTGACCGAGATATGTGATGGCGCCGGCGAGAGTCGCGGCGATGGAACTGATCAGGATGTCGCGATTGCGAACATGCCCGAGTTCGTGTGCAATTACGCCCTCGAGTTCGTCGTCGTTGAGCAGGCCGAGGATGCCCTGAGTGACGGCCACGGAAGCGTGGTTCGGATTGCGTCCGGTGGCAAAGGCGTTGGGCGAGTCGTTGGGGATGAGGTAGACCTTGGGCATCGGCAGGCCGACTTTTTGCGACAGCCGCTCGACGATGTTGTACACACGCGGCAGGTCGTCACGAGAGACGGGCTGGGCGCGGTAGGTGGCGAGCGCAATCTTGTCGGAGAAAAAATAGGCAACGAAATTCATCACGCCGGCAAAGGCGAGCGCCATCAGCATGCCGCTTTGTCCGCCAAAGGCGCGGCCCGCTAACATGAGCAGCAGCGTCATCGCGGTGAGGAGCAAGGTGGTTTTGAATATGTTGCTCATAAAAATCTCTTGTTCATAATTAGATGCTACGCCATGGGCTTAGGGCTCTGGTCGCTTGCCTGGTGTGGGGCGGACACTCCTGTCCGCCGCCGTTGTCTCTTGCCGTACACATGCAAAGGGCACTCCGCCGCCGCCGTTCAGCTTCCCTCTGGATCCTTCAACTCCGGTACGCGGCTCGTATTACGTTCTACGACTTCCGCTTCAGAGCGCGGTCGAGCGTTTGATCCAGGGCGGCGCGGGCCTTTTCGTAGTCGGGGGGAGAGATCTTGCCCTGCTTGCGTTCCAATTCCAGCTCAAACATTTCTTCCTTCAGGGCCTCGAGCAGTTTCGAAGAGCGATCGGCCGGTGCGCTTACCGCGCTCGCCAAGGCCGCAGTGACCACTGGCGCGGAGCGAGCAGAGCGGGGCTCGGAAACGGATGCAGGCGGAGCGGTTGGCATCGTGCCGGTCGCCGTTGCTGCCTCCGGCTGGCGTCTCATGACCACGAATGCGCCGATCGCCAGGATGAGGGCAAAGCCGCCGAGGATGTACCAGCGAAACTTGTCCAGTGGATCGGGAGCCTCGATGGGAGCGCCCAGTCCGCCACCGGGACGGTTTTCACCGCCCTGCTGCTGGGCCGCGCCGGCTGCGACCTTACCCGGTTCGTCGGAGATCGTCCCAGTGCCCGTCAGCGTGAAGCCGAGGGATTGTCCGGGCTTCGTTTGTTGTGCGACTTCCACGATCGTGTCGCCCTGGCTGGGGTCCTGCATGGACTGAAACGCCGACCCATTAGACGCGGCGAAGTGCATGGACTTGGGAAGCACGACCACAAGGTGTTCCGCCGGATAGAGCGGCTTGGGGTCGACTTTGGCCGTGCCAGAATACGGCAATGTGTACTGAACCTGGAACTGGGTTTCGCCCGGACGCAGCGGAAACACGATCGCGTAACGGTTCTTCTCCGATTGGGGAACGACCTCGGCGGCGATGGGCTGGCCGTTGGGCGCCTTCGCTTGCGAGGATTCGACCTTGGCGCCTTCGGGCAGGTAGAACTCGAAGTTGTGATCGTTCATCTGCGTCCGGGGAGGAGCCGACGTGTTATTCACCGCGAACAGGCGTGTGCCCTGGAGCTGGCCGCCATCGGTCTGGAAGCGCAGCACGTCAGCAGTCATGCCGAGTTCGGGAATTTTCTTGGCCACGTCATAGACCTGGACCTCGACCGAGTTCGTTCCGGGAGGAGCCATCTGGTGATAGGTGACGCCCTGGTGGATGGCACGGATGAGATGCGGGCCGCCGCCGTCGGTCAGCTTGAAACTGAATTTGCCGCCGCTGTCGGTAGTCGTTTTCCCGGCTTCTTCCATGCCGTTGGCAAGACTGAGCAGGATGATCTGATCGCCGGCGGCGGGTTTGCCAGTGGTGCCATTGGTGACGGTGCCGGCGAGGGTCTGAGCGGCGGTCGACGATGTCAGCGCAAACAGCAAGAGGATAGCGAGGGCGGTCATTTGCCCGCGAGGTGCAGTCGCTACATGGGACTTTGCGAGTTTCTTCAAGGCCTCTCCTACGGGATGTGTTCAGCCCCTAAAGGGGAACTGAGAATTGGCGTCATGCGGCATCGCTGAAGCAATGCCCTGATACGAACGGCTCTGATCCGAAATGTCGTGACGCAAAATGCTGAACGAGAGTTCCCGATGCGAAAACCAAAACGCGAGAACGAAGTGTTTCAGTTGTCTCAAAATCTGGATGG
>PMCH01000024.1:2355-2737 GCA_003154055.1 Acidobacteriaceae bacterium | reverse complement strand
ATCAGGCGCGTCTTTTCCGGACCAGCATAGACCTCGCCCGGGAAGAAGAAGACATAGTAGAGAGCGGCGAGCGTGAACACGGCGCAGACAAATAAAGTCACAGGTCGGTCTCCTTCCGGGCTTGCTCACGGAATTCATTGAGTACGCCACCCTTGGGGATCGTGATCCCGTCGGCCAGCGCGGGTGCGGGTTTGTTCTTCCAGGAACGGACGACGACCACTACGAATGCCATTCCGAACGCCAGCGCGACGAAGGGCATGATCCACGCCACCCGGTTGAAGCCGGTCGCGGTGGGCGCGGCAATCACGGTCGGCCCGTAGTTCTGGACGAATCCCTGCATGATGAGGTCATCGTTGTCGCCGCGATCGAGCGCCGCGATCAG
>PMCH01000024.1:0-2341 GCA_003154055.1 Acidobacteriaceae bacterium | reverse complement strand
ATCGCCAGGATTACGATGGCCAGTTGGGCGCCGCGCTTTTGCAGTCGGGAGTTCATCAGTCACCTGCTCCCGCTGGCGCGGGCTCGACTCGAGCCGCAACCGTGACGCGCGCCGGTGCCGCATTCGGAATCAGCGCCGTAATCGTGCCGAAGACCATGACAATCAATCCGGTCCAGATCCAGGGCACCAAGGGATTGAGATGCGCCTTGATGATGGGCCGCCCGGTGGTCTCGTTCTTGCCTTCGTAAACCATGTAGAGGTCGGTCACCAGAATGAAATCTTCCTTGATGCTGGGATAGATTCTGGGCAGGGTCTGCGGCTGTCCGCTGGAGTGGTAGAAGCGGCGTTCCGGATACAGCGTGGTGACCTGCTTGCCGCCCCGGAACACGTTGATGATGGCCCACTCGTTGTCGTAATTTGCATTGCTCTCCTGCGTGTAGGACTGGCAAACCAGGGTGTAGGGGCCGAGGGTGACCTGGTCGCCGAAGCCCATTTCTTTTTCCACTTCCTTGTTGAAGGGAGTGCCGAGGATACCGATGACTACCAGGGCCACGCCGAAGTGAACGATGTATCCGCCGTAGCGGCGGGTGTTCCGGTGATAGAGGTGAACCATGGCGCCGAAAAGGTTCTGATGAGTTTTCTCAGCGATGACGCGGCCGCCCCGGATGAACTCCGAGAGCACGGTGAAGATCACGAGGAAGGAAAGAACGGCCGCCATGGTGGCGTAGAAGTAAGAAGAATCTTCCCAGGGGCGCACACCGAAGACGATCATCACGATGCCGATCGCCATCGCCCCGATAGCCGGGTAGAGGAAGTTTCGCTTGATGCTCTCAATCGAAGTCTTCCGCCAAGCGAGCAGGGGTCCCACGGCAGTGAGCAGCAGGAGAATCAGGGCAATCGGCACGATTACGCGATTGAAGAATGGCGGGCCAACCGTGACCTTGTGCCCCTGGAACCACTCCGAGAGGATGGGGAAGAACGTCCCCCACAGCACGGTGAAGCAGGCAACCAGCAGAAGCAGGTTGTTGAACAGGAAGCTCGATTCGCGGGAGACGAGCGATTCCAGTTTGTGTTCGCTCTTCAGGTGCGATTTGTTCTTCACGAAGAAAAACACGCAGGTCGCAAGCGTGAGCGACATGAAAACGACAAACCAGTCGCCGATCGAAGATTGCGCGAAGGCATGCACCGAACTGATGACGCCCGAGCGGGTCAGAAAAGTTCCGAGCAATGAAAGCAGAAAAGTGGAAAAAATCAGCCACATGTTCCAGACCTTCAGCATGCCGCGTTTTTCCTGCATCATCACGGAATGCAGGAAGGCGGTGCCGGTCAGCCAGGGCATGAGCGAGGCATTTTCCACCGGGTCCCATCCCCAGTATCCGCCCCATCCCAGGACGGCGTAGGCCCAGTGCGCGCCGAGGAAAACGCCGATGGTGAGGAAGCACCACGTCACCATCGTCCAGCGGCGGGTGATCTGGATCCACCGCTCGCCGGGATACTTCATGATCAGGGCTCCGAGCGCGAACGCGAATGGAACCGTGAAGCCAACGTATCCCAGGTAGAGCATGGGGGGATGAATCACCATCTCCGGATACTGGAGAAGTGGATTCAATCCGTTGCCGTCGGCGCGCAGCGGACCCTGCGCCATCGCAAACGGGCGCGCGGCGATATTCAGGATCAGCAAAAAGAAAATCTGTACGGCAGCGGTAACGACGGACGCATGCGCAAACAGGCGCTGATCGGTCTTGTAGCGGAGGCGGAGAACAAGTCCATAACCGGCCAGCAGCAGCGACCAGAACAGCAACGAGCCTTCCTGCCCGGACCAGAGCACGGCAAACTTATAGGGCGCGGGCAGATCGCGGTTGCTGTGCTGGAGAAGATAGGCAATCGAGAAGTCGTCCTGGAAGGCAGCCGTCACCAGGACGATTGCGGCGAGCAGCACGGCGGCGAAAGCGGCGATTCCGGCGCGGCGAGCGGTTTCGCCCAGGCGCGCAGATCTGGCATCCTGCCAAAACAGGGACAGCAACCCAGCCAGGAAAGAATACCCGGCGAGTGCGAGTGCGAGCAGGAGCGCGAAACTTCCAAGTAGGGACATGGGGGAAGGCTCCAACGTATTTTTTCAGAGAAAGGGCGGATTGCGCAATCTGACGGAAAGGCGGAAGTGCCTGCCGTTCAGGAATTTGGACCCCACAAACTGATTCGTCTATTAGTCTTTTACCACGTCCCGTCCCGAACGTGCCGCCGCTCCCCGTAGTGACTTACGTAACCTGCTTTGGTCGCAACACTAAAGTAAGCTTTGGTGAGGGGGATTTCCGCCTGGACTCCGCCGCAGTTCAGGTGGCGG
>PMCH01000155.1:40932-49319 GCA_003154055.1 Acidobacteriaceae bacterium | reverse complement strand
GCGCTGAACACCGCCTCTAACCGCCGCCTCCCGGTGCTGTTTTGCGTGCAGGATAACGAGTACGCCATTTCCGTCCCCGTGGAAACGCAAACCCCGGGCGGAAATATTTCACGCCTCGTGGCCAATTTCCCCAGCTTCCATTTCGAAGAGATTGACGGCACCGACCCAGTCATCGCCTACGCCGCCATCAAGCGCGCTGCGGACCACTGTCGGGCGGGCAACGGTCCGGCGTTCGTGCACGCACACGTCATCCGTCCCTACTCTCACTCCTTGTCGGACGACGAGCGTCTGTACCGTCCCGACTCCGAGCGCCAGCGGGATGCGGCTCGCGATCCCGTCCCGCGTCTGCAGATGTTTCTGCTGCGCGAAGGTATCCTCGACGAAAAAGGAATCAACAAGATCGAGAAAGAAGTGGAGGAAGGGATTCAGGCGGATGCGGACCGCGCCCTTGAAGCCGCGCCTCCTCAGCCCGAGACCGTTTACAACTACGTCTACTCACCCGATATCGATCCCACCTCGGCGCAATTCGACACGCATCCCGCTTTTGCGGCTCCCGAGGCTACCTCCGACGGCAAGCGCTCCGCCGCTTCCCAGCCCAAAACCATGGCGGACCTGATTAACGCCACACTCCGCGACGAGATGCGCCGCGACGAGCGCATTGTGATCTTCGGCGAAGACGTGGCCGACGCCAGCCGTGAAGAATACGTCAAGCAAAAGCTGGTCAAAGGCAAGGGCGGCGTCTTCAAGCTCACCGCAGGCCTGCAGATGGAATTCGGTTCCGACCGCGTCTTCAATTCCCCGCTGGCCGAAGCCAACATCGTAGGCCGCGCCACCGGCATGGCGACGCGCGGAATCAAGCCGGTAGTCGAGATCCAGTTCTTCGATTACATCTGGCCCGCGATGCTCCAGCTTCGCGATGAACTACCCCTGATCCGCTGGCGCTCCAACAACGCCTTCTCATCGCCTCTGGTGATCCGAGTCGCCATCGGTGGATACCTCACGGGTGGTGCGATTTATCACTCCCAATGCGGCGAAAGCATCTTCACACACATCCCCGGACTGCGGGTTGTCTTCCCTTCCAACGCGCTCGATGCCGCCGGCCTGCTGCGCACCGCCATCCGTTGCGATGACCCGGTCCTTTTCCTTGAGCACAAGCGCCTGTATCGCGAAACCTACGGCCGCGCACCCTATCCCGGTCCGGACTACATGGTCCCGTTCGGCAAAGCCAAGATTGTTCAGCCGGGATCCAACATGACCGTGATCACCTACGGCGCCGTGGTTCCCCGCGCATTGCAGGCAGCGCAGAAACTGGAGCGCGAACACCACATCAGCGTTGAACTCATCGACCTGCGCACACTGAATCCGTTCGATTGGGAGACGATTGCGGCATCAGTCAAGAAGACCAACCGCGCGCTGATCGCCTACGAAGATTCCCTGAGCTGGGGATATGGCGCCGAAATCGCCGCCCGCATCGCCGACAAGCTGTTCCATCACCTGGACGCCCCCGTCAAACGCGTGGCCGCCGCCGACACCTTCGTCGCCTACCAGCCAATCCTCGAAGACGCCATTCTGCCTCAGGCCAGCGATCTGTTCCGGGCGATGAAGGAGTTGTCGGAGTTCTGATTACCGGTAGAGATGCAGCTCGCTCCGTCTCCTGCTTCATTGCCTAGGGATTGGAGACGTTGCGCTCCGGTTTTCCTGAGACCCAACACCTGAGGCCTGGGTTACTGAGACCTGGGTCCTCACCAGCTCGAATACGCCGTCCCGTCGATGGCGGTTTGATTCGAGCCGCTGTGCACGCCCGACACGCCCGTTTCGGTCTGCTCCGGCACCATGGTGGACTCGTCCTCGTCGGTCACCCAGGTGTCGTTGCGGCCGGTGATGTCCTCGGGAATTTCTTTCAGGTAGTGCGCCTGTTTCAGATCTTCCAGCGACTTGGGCGCCTTCTTCTTGTCGAGGGTGTACTGGACGATCACCTTATTCATCGTTTCCAGGTTCTGGCGCAGCGACTCTTCCCGCTTCCGGACAACACTCCGGCTGTAGATGGGCATGGCCACCGCCAACAGGATCAGCATGATGCTGATCACCACCATCATTTCAACCAGCGTGAATCCGCGATTGCGTCCTGCCGCCCCTGGTTTCATTCCTGACCTAGTGCGTCCAACTCGAATACGGCGTGCCCTCGCTCGACATCGCATCGGAACCGCTATGCACCCTCGCGATGCCAGTTTCGTTCTGATCCCACGCATTCTGGGGATCTTCCGGCTCCGTCACCCACGTGTCGTTGCGGCCCGTGATGTCGTCCGGAATGAACTTGAAATACCCCGCCTGCACCAGATCGTCTAGCGCCTGGGGCGCTTTCTTCTTGTCGAGCGAATATGCCTGGATGATTTCGTTGAGTTTGGACACGTTGTAACGCAGCTTGGCTTCCTTGGAGCGAATAATGGACTGGTTGTACATCGGCAGCGCGATCGACAGCAAGATCAGGATCAGGCTGATCACCACCACCATCTCGATCAGCGTGAAACCGCCATTGCCGGGCTTGCGCCTGAATCTCATCTACCAGTCCTTATACTTCGTATCGTCCAGAGCGGTGCCCTGCGATTTCGTGTACACGTCAAAAACGTTCTGCCCACCCCAGGAATCCGAGGTCGCATCGTCCTGCATGGAGCGCATGCCCCATTCCGCCTTGCCCGTCATCGGATCCACTGGAATCTTGCGCAGGAACTTCAACTTCTTTCCGCTGACGTCCACCCCGGTTACCAGCGTTTCCAGGTCCGGCGGATACTTCTCGCTGCCCACCTTAGTCTGAAACCCGCCCAGCTCGGCAGCATCTTTGTAGCGGTCAATCGCATCGCGCATCATCCACAAGTCGTAGCGGAGTTCGCGTTCGCGCTCGCGCTGAACGGCGATCCGCGCCAGCGGAACCGCCAGCCCGGTCAGAATCACTACAATCGCGGTCGCCACGATCAGCTCAATCAGGGTGAAACCACCCTGCCGGCGCGGGTTGCCCCGGATCGCTTGCCGCGTGTTTAGGGATCGGCTCATAACGGGACTCGCAACAGCCTCATCACTGAACGCTGACAGATGCCTGCGCTCCGCTCATGGGAATGGGCTGCATGGCCGGATCCCGGGCCCCGCCGCGCGTGATCGTCAAAGAAGACTGGCCGGGCGCCTTGGCCATGAATGTAAGCGTAATCACCGCCCCCTGCCCGGAGACACCGCCCACCCCCGGTGGACGCGTAGCCGTAATCTGCAGAGTTCCCGTCGTCGAATCATCTCGATGCACCAGCGCCACCGCCTGGCCGTCCTGCGACAGGAAACCGCCGTTCGACACGTTCACGACCTGCAACTGGTTCGGATCGTAGTTCAACTGCATGGGCACCGAATACACGTTCTGCCCACCCGAGACCATCACGTTCACCGCGAAGGTCGAACCCTTGGCCTGAGTGAGGGAGGGAGGATCAAACAGGAACGTCGCGGTTCCGGCGCCCGCCTCCGGAGCCGCATTCTGCGGTGCAGGCGTCGACGGCTGCATTTGTGGCTGCGGAATGACGGCCTGTGGTTGCGCCTGCGGCGTACCTTGCATGGGCAAAGCCTGAGTTTGAGGACTCTGCTCCTGCGGGCGCTGCGCTTGTGGCGCAAGGGTCTGCGGAGCCGGAGCCGATGGAGCCGCGGCCGGGCTCGAAGCCGCCGGAGCCACCTGGCTNNCGGATGATATGCGGAATCAGCACAAACACGATCTCATTCTCGCGGTGTTCGGTATTGGTCTGCGAGAACAGATACTTCAGGATTGGAATCGAGGCCAAGCCCGGGATCCCGCTCAAGGATTTCGTCTCCTGGTCTTCCAGGATGCCGCCCAGCAGATTGACTTCGCCGTCCTTGAGCCGAATTTCGTGTTCGATCTTGCGCTGTCCGATGACGGGCTGGTCGATGCCACCAATGTTCTGGTGGGACGTGACCGCCGAAATGTCGAGAGACATCTTCAGAGTGACTTCCCGTCCGGCATGCACGCGCGGAGTAATGTCAATGTTCACGCCCACNNTTCTGGATGAGTTTGGTTGTGCTGTCGCTCAACAGCGCCGTCGCCGTCGCCGGCGGAATCGTGACCTGGAAGTCGGTGGCGTTCAGATTCGCCAGCCGGTTCAGGTTGATGGTGTTGGGCGTCCCTGTGCTCTGTGTGGTCTGGGTGGATCCCGCAGGCTGAGCCTGCGTGAGGTTGCTTTGCAGCGCCACAGTCGTACTGGTGGGCGGGCTGATGCCGAGATTGCGCATCTTGTCGCGGCTCACCTGCATGACCGCCACTTCGATCAACACTTCCGGCTTGGCCTTGTCGAGATCGTCAATCAACTTCTGCGCCAGCGCCATCTGGTCCGGCGTGCCGCGCACCACGATCGCACCCTGCGAAGGCAACTGCTGGATGCGGCTGACCTCGAGAATCGTGCGCATCGCGTTTACCACATCCTGCAACTCAGTCGGCTGAGAAAGATTGGAAAGATAAAAGGTTTTGATGACGTTTTGTTCCAGCTCTTTCCGCTTTGCAGGATTGTCTTGCGCGACAAAAATGGTGTTGGGGGTGACCGGACGCCAGAAGGTCTTGGTCTCGAACGATACGATTTCCAGCGCATCTTCCAGGGTCACGCCATTCAGTTCGATCCGCACCCGCCGCCCGGTGTAATCGGGATCGAACAGCACGTTGACCCCCGCCAGTTTCCCGATTGTCTCGTAAATCACCTTGGTGTCTTCGGTGAGCTTGAGGGTAATCGGAACGTTCGAAATGGGAGCCAACTCCACCGGGCCCTGCGCCGACTCCAAACGCCTTCGTAACGCCGTGGATCCGGCGGCGGAGGCCTGGGGTTGCGGATTCTGGCCTTCCTTGAGCATCTGCTGCGTGCGCCGGAGTTCCTGTTGCGCGATGAACGAAGAGCCGTCAATGGAAATCGCCTTCTGGAATTCCGCCAGCGCTTCGTCGAGCTTGCCTGCGTCCCGCAGCAACTGCCCGCGATGCACGTGCGAAGCCGCCGCCAGGAACCGGTTCCGTTCGTAGGACGCGCGATACTTCAGGTCCTTGGGTTTGAGGTCATAGGCCTGCTTGAAATAATCGTAGGCCTGTTCGTAGTTCTGCCGCGCTTCCGCATCCGTTCCCTTTTCGTAAAGAGTCTTCGCCCCGTCGGTGCCGGCAAAGCCGGCCACGCTAAGGCAAACCAGGAGCAGGAAGAACCAAGCCGGAGGGATCAGGCGTCTCATCAAAACGGTCCTCAGAAAAATCTCTTTCGCCCACAGCCACATCCACCGAGGCAAGACAGCGCGAAAAACTGCGCCAGCCACGACTCGGACTGCAGCCGAAAATCGCGCGAAAAATACCCGGAAATCGGATTATAGCATCGCATCAACTTGCGCCCGAAGTGATTGGTGCCGAGGTGTTTACACTCATTGGTCCTTGTACTTCAGGGCTCTGGGGGGCAGGTCTCAGTTGCCAGGAATGCCTCTCAGTTTTCCCGTCCGGGCGTTTTCTGCCTCCTGCGAGCCGCAGCCTGCCCCCGCTCCCGTGTTACTTTCTTCTCAGCGATGGCCAAACAGTCCACCCACCAGACCCGTCCGAACGCGGAGAAGAATCCTCGGCGCCAGCCCACCGCCTCGGGAGAGAAAGACGCCGCTGTCAACAGGAACGCCAGCCACATCTATTTCTTGCTCGAAAAATTCGAGGCCGGACTGGTCTTGACTGGAACCGAAGTCAAGTCCGTGCGCGCCGGCAAAGCCAACCTCAAGGAAGCCTACGGCCTGATCAAGGATGGAGAACTCTGGCTGCTGAATTGCCATATCACTCCTTACGAACACGGCAGCTACTCCAACCACGCTGCGTTGCGGACACGCAAGCTCCTGGTCCACGAGGAAGAAATTCGCAAACTTTCCAGCCAGACGCGGCAAAAGGGTCTGACCCTGGTTCCCACCCGCATGTACTTCAAGAACGGCAAGGCGAAGATTGAGATGGCGCTGGCCCGCGGCAAGCAGCAGTGGGACAAGCGCGAGACCGAACGCCGCCGCACCGCCGACCGCGAAGCGCGAGAAGCCATGGCCCGCGCCCGTAAGCAAGCTTAGCCGCCGCTGTCCTCATCGCCCCGGTACATTTCTTTTCAGCGAAAGCGCAAGTCTCTGCATCCAGCTCGGAGCGCTCTCAACACCCTCAACAAAAAGCCTGCCCCGCGCCTCTTTTCAGGTGAAATTTCACATCGTTCGTGGATATACTACGCACGATAGTAGCCCCATGCACCGCCCCCTCGATGGGTTGGATAAACCAGCTTCGTTCACCAGTTCAAGCACACAGCTTTTCGGAATCGAATCGTTGCCTTCCATTGGCTGGAAACAAACAGAAAACCGATCATCTCCAGGAGGAATCAGTGAGTAAGTGCTCGAAGCTTCTACTCGCCGCATGTTGCCTTGCGCTGACCGCAGCCCTGGCTTCCGCTCAGAACGCCAGCACGAAATCAACCGTCAAGTATCCCTCTGCCTTCGCCGTCTCGCGGCCTCTGTCGCAGCTGCCCATTGAAGACGAGCTCGCCTCGGAAGAAATGGAAGCCCCCCGGCCCCTGCCGATTCCCATGATGTCTCGCGGTGGCGTCAGCCCCGCCAAAGCGGACCCGGTTTTGCAGAAGGAAAACAGGCCTTTCGTTTCTGCCACCCAGGGCCTTCATTTCGATGGCGTGGGAGCCCAGGGTTTCGCTCCTTCCGATGTCAATCTCGCCGTCGGCCCCAACCACATCGTGCAGACTGTGAACGTTCGTCTGGCGGTCTACAACAAGAGCGGTACCCTGCTCTCGGGTCCGACCAACTTCACGACTTTCTTTGCTCCGCTGGGCGGAAACTGCGCCGCCGGGGCGAGCGATCCCATCGTGAACTACGATCGGCTGGCCGATCGCTGGGTCATCAGCGACATTGGCATCACCGGCACCTTCTCCCAGTGCGTCGCCGTATCCAAGACGAACGATCCCACCGGCGCCTACACTCTGTATGCCTACTCGTTTGGCCTCAACCTGAATGACTATCCGAAACTGGGGGTGTGGCCCACCGCCAGCAACAGCGCGTACCTGGCGACTTACAACATCTTCAGGAACGGCCAATCCTTTAACGGCGCCGACCTCTGTGGTTTTGATCGCACCAAGATGCTGGCCGGAAATGCGTCGGCTGCTCAACTTTGCGTCCTGACGCCGAACACCGAGGGCGGCTATTTGCCTTCCGATCTCGATGGCCCAACTCCTCCAACCAACGGGACGCCTGGCCTTTTCCTCACCTGGCAAAACAACAATCCCGGTCAGTTGTTCCTCCGCAAGCTCACCTTGGACTTCACCGCTGGCACCGCCTCTCTCTCCTCACCCACGACCATTGCCGTGGCCAACACCACCCTGGCCTGCGGAAACGGCGGCACCTGCGTTCCACAAAAGGGAACCACCCAGACCTTGGACACCCTCGGCGACCGTCTCATGTACCGCATGGCCTATCGCAAGTTCCCGGATCACGAAAGAGTAGTCGTCAACCACTCCGTCGGCAGCGGCAGCCAAGTGGCGATTCGCTGGTACGAGATTCTCGATCCGAGCGGCGCCGTCACCCTGAATCAGCAGGGAACGTTCGCTCCCGACTCTACCTACCGCTGGATGGCCAGCGCGGCCATGGATAAGTCGAACGATATCGCCGTCGGCTACAGCGCTTCCAGCAGCACCATCAATCCCGCCATTCGCTTCAGCGGCCGCGTCCCCAGTGATCCCTCGGGCACACTTCAGAGTGAAGCCAGCATCCTGGAAGGCTCCGGATCACAAACCACAGGGCTCAGCCGTTGGGGGGACTACACCGCGCTCCAGGTTGACCCCGGCGACGATTGCACGTTCTGGTACACCAACCAGTACCAAAAAACAAGCGGCACGTTCAACTGGAGCACCCATATCGGGTCTTTCATTTTCACCGCCTGCGGCGGCGGGACTCCAGACTTTACCCTCAACGCGGTGCCCAACACCTTGACCATCAGCCTGGGCAGCAGCGGCACCAGCACCCTCACTGTCGTTCCACTGAACGGCTTCTCGGACAGCGTCACCTTGAGCGCCTCCGGTCTGCCCAGCGGTGTCACGGCAGGGTTCAGTCCGAATCCCGCAACTTCAACCAGCACGTTGACCTTGACGGCAAGCGCCACGGCTACCACCGGCGCTTCGACCGTGACCGTCAGCGGCGTGTCGGGCAGCTTGAATCATCAGACCACGCTGTCCCTCACCGTGACCGGTAGTGGTGGACCAGTCGTCACTCTGGTCCCGACCTCGCTGACGTGGGGCAAGAAACTGGTGGGAACCAGCGGCACCAAGACCGTCACTCTCACCAACACTGGAACCGCCACGCTGAACATC
>PMCH01000155.1:0-40878 GCA_003154055.1 Acidobacteriaceae bacterium | reverse complement strand
CGTTCTCCTTTTCGCCTCCGAAGGATTCTGCCCCGTGATCCCCTGTGCTCCCCGTGGTCCAAGCCTTCCTTCGCGTTCTTAGCGAACCCTTGCGCTCGGCCGGAGTTGCGCGTTTCCCCGCTTGCCGTGGATACTGGAAGTTCCAACATGAATACGAACCTTTCTCTCTCTGCTCCTTCCCAGGTGGAAACCGATTGCCTGGTCGCTGTGGTCCTCGATCGCGGCGAAAAAGACAAACCCAACGTGTCCGTTGAATCGAGCGATGCCGCTCTCCGTGAGGCCGCCAAGGAAGTCATTGCCAGCGGCGAGGTCACGGGCAAGATTTTCGAGACGACCCTTTTGCATCGTCCCACGGGAGTGAAAGCCAAGCGCCTGCTGTTGATCTGCGGTGGAAAGGCGAAGTCCTTTTCAGCGGCCGAACTGCGCAAACTCGCTGGCGCGGCCGTTCGCACCCTCAAAGGCAAGAGCATTCGCAGCTTCGCCTTCACTCTGCCCGAGAACGGCATCACGGCTGCCGAAGGCATGAAGTCCGTAGTCGAAGGCGCATTTGTCGGAAATTTCGATCCCGATTACTACAAGAGCGATCGCAAGGATCAGAAAATCGATGCCGTCACGATTGTCGCGCGCGGCGATCAGGCGCCCCTTGAGCAGGCGATGAAGTTAGGTCGCATCGTCGGCGAATCGCAGAACTTCACCCGCGACATGGTCAACGAACCCTCGAACCGAATGACCCCTACCAACATGGGCGAGCGCGCCAAGAAAATGGCCGCCGAGGTCGGACTGAAGTGCGAAGTCCACGGCGCAGACAAAATCAAGGAACTCAAGATGGGCGCTTTCTGGGGCGTGGCACAAGGCTCCGACGAACCACCGGCGCTCATCGTATTGCGCTATGAACCCGAGGGCGCTGCGAAAGACATCCATCTCGGACTGGTCGGCAAAGGCATCACCTTCGACACTGGCGGCATCTCCATCAAACCCGCCGATGGCATGGAGAAAATGAAGTACGACATGGCGGGCGGCGCTACCATGATCGGTGTCATGCGCGCCATCGCCCTCCTCAAGCCGAAGGTAAGAGTCACAGCAATCATCTGCGCCACTGAGAATATGCCTTCCGGAAGGGCGCAGAAGCCCGGCGATGTCCAGATCGCCATGTCGGGCAAGTCCATCGAGATCATCAATACCGACGCCGAAGGCCGCCTCGTCTTAGCCGACGGCCTCTGTTACGCCCGCCAGTTGGGCTGCACTCACATGGTGGACGCGGCCACCCTCACCGGCGCCGTCGTCGTCGCCCTCGGCTACGTCAATGCCGGCATCTTCGCCAACGACGACCAGATGTACGAACGATTCGCCCAGGCCAACCAGCAGGCGGGCGAGAAAATGTGGCGCCTGCCGCTCGACGACGAATACAAGGACAACATCAAGTCCAACATCGCCGACATCGTGAACTCCGGTGGCCGTTGGGGCGGCGCCATCTCCGCCGCCATGTTCCTCAAGGAATTCGCCGAGGAAACGCCCTGGATCCACCTCGACATCGCCGGTACCGCCTGGATGGAAGAGGCGAAGCCGTGGATCGCCAAAGGCCCGTCCGGAATCGCCCTGCGCAGTTTGGTGGAGTTCGTAAAGGCCTGGGCAGATTAAAGCAAAACGTTGAACATGATGACGCCCCGGCACGTGGCAGGCTGCAGAAGCAACCACGAACACAAGCACCACCGTGGAAGAGCGGCCCTTCAGGGCCGCGGTAGCGGTCCTCAATGAATCAGGCCTTCAGCCCCTGTGGTCGGTTTTCGTGTCCGCAGCATGTTGCCCTCGCGGCGGTTAAAGCTCTCAACCGAATCTGCGGCGGCTGTCTTCGCTTGTGCCGCTAGCAACAAGACTGCCATCGCAAGGATGATCCAGACTTGGTGAGGCGCAATCAGGAATTGCCACCACCATTTCTGCGCCAAATCATGCAGGATTGAATTCCCGCCTGCGAGTGCCTGAAGCACCGCCGCCCCCGGCAGCGCGAACGGAACCGCGACGATTAACACATTGCGGGCAATCTTCCGCTGACGGCCGCGGACCTGAGTAACTGCCCACGCCAGCGGAAACAGCAGCAGACAGCCGTCGTAGAAACGATGATAAAAAGGCAAAAGGCTGATGGTTCCCACAACTGCCAAATTGAACAGGCTAGCCTCTGCTCCCTCCATCTTGCGGTAGTGGATTGCCCAGCGCAACAAAAGCCCCGCTGCAATCATCCACGCAAATACCTGCGACAGTATCGTGCTCCGGGTTACCTGGTACAAAATCACTTGGAGATTCAGAAGGTCGAAGCGCGTCGGATTCCCAGAAGTGAAGTCGTCAATTCCACCCGGCGCAAACATTCGCTGGCTATTCGGCAAGTAACTGTGCGCCCAGTGCACTCCTGCCGACAGAATCCGAAGATCGGCGATTAGGAATAGCGCGAGCCCAGCGGCAAGGGCGATGGTCAAAGTTCGCCATCGCCTCATCGCTGCAAAACAGATCAGGAACGGGAGCGCCACCGTCGGCTTCAGAGCTGCCCCGGCAGCGAGAAGCAGCCCTGCCCAGACATCGGAGCCTCGCCCGACATTCAGCCATGCCAGCATCCCAAGGGCGAAGACAACCAACACGAGATTCCCCAGGGCGATGGCCGTATGAAACGGTGCGAGCATCAACGCGCACAAGACGATAGCACCGGCCTGCGTGCTCCTCATCGGAACGCGGGCCACGGCCGGCGTGCTGATCACAATCGTGACGAACGATAGAGTGCTGATCGCGAACCACACTAAGCTCGCGCTGGGCCAGGGCATCATCGCCAGCGGCGCGAGTAGCGGAAAGCCTGTGAGAGGATAGGGCGATGGAATTCCGCGCCGGGCGGGCAGAGTGCCATTCTCGCTCTCCGGTCGAACGAATGCCGGAACGTCCGTCTCGGCTGGCCACAACCGCGCGACGACACGTGGGTCGTAGGGGTCCTGGCCACGCAACCATGCCTTCGTCTGGATATAAGGCGAAAGGAAGTCGTTGAACTGCCTGAACTCGACCGCGCGCATCGGACCACGAATCCCAAAGTAGGCCAGCGCTAGTGGCAACATGACACAGAAGGCGAGCAGCGTGCGCCGTTGGTTCCAACGCGATTTGGCCAGCTCATCCACGATGAGAACATCTCCTCCAGTGCATCCCGAGGAGTATAGCGGAGTGGGATTCGAGGCTTCGACCGCATCGCGGCCCGCTCGTCTAAACTAGTATTCGCCGCACGACGCAACACGAGACTGCGTCGCGCTCCGAAACCGCCAGACTGCTCATCAAACCATCGTGGATCTTGCCGCCAAAATCCGTACTATCCCCACTTCCCCCGGCGTGTACCTCTACAAGAACGCCGAAGGCGAAGTCATCTATGTCGGCAAGGCGAAGAACCTGCGCTCCCGCGTCTCTTCCTACTTCCACGAGGGACGATGGGAAGATGCGAAGACCGGCACGCTCGTCCGTGAGGCGGTCGATGTCGACTACATCGTCGTCGCCAATAATAAGGAAGCCCTCGCCCTCGAGAACCATCTCATCAAGCAGAAGAAGCCGCGCTTCAACATCCTGCTGCGCGACGACAAGACGTATCCCTACGTGAAACTCACGCTCGCCGAGGGCTTCCCGCGCGTCTACGTCACTCGACGCCTGCGGAAGGATGGCAGCTCCTACTACGGTCCATACTTCCCTGCCAACCTCGCCTATCGCATCGTCGACCTGATCCACCGCCACTTCCTGATTCCGTCCTGCAAGGTCGACCTGACGCGCTCCCATCCGCGGCCGTGTTTGCAGTTCTACATCAAGCGCTGTCTCGGCCCGTGCGTGAAGGACCTCGCCACTCCCGAGACCTATCAGGAAGCCGTCCGCGACGTGAAGCTTTTCCTGGAAGGCCGACAGACCGACCTGGTGAAGTCTCTCCGCGAGCGCATGGCGGAGGCCGCGAATAACGAGGAGTTCGAGCGCGCCGCCAAGTGTCGCGACCTGATCTCGACCGTCGATCAACTTCAGGAGAAGCAGCGCATCGCCGCCGTAGAAGGCGATGACGCCGACGTCTTCGGCTATCACTACGAGAACCAGATGCTCGCCGTCAACCTGTTCCACATGCGCGGCGGAAAGGTGCTCGATCGCCGAGAGCTCTTCTGGGAAGACTTGCCGCAATTCGGATCAGCGCAACACGATGGAGCGACCGGAGAGTTCTTCTCCGCTCTCGTCAAGCAGCTCTATCTTGGGCAGCCTTATGTCCCGCGCAACATCTACGTCCCCGTCGACTTCGAAGACCGCGCTGAGCTGGAAGAAGCCCTCAGCGAGCAACTAGCGGGCGAAGGTGGCAGACCGACGCGCGTCNNCCAAGCAGTCCTACGATCAGCGCTTCCGCGTGATGAAGCCCAACGCGCGCCTGATCGCCGAAGCCTTCCAGGACGCGCTCGCTCTCCCCGAGTTGCCCAAGCGCATCGAGTGCTTCGACATCTCGCACATTCAGGGCGCGGAGACGGTCGCTTCCATGGTGGTGTGGGAAGACGGCAAGATGAAGAAGTCCGACTACCGCAAGTTCATCATCAAGACCGTCGAAGGGGTGGACGATTTCGCGTCCATGCGCGAAGTGGTCACGCGCCGTTACAAGCGCACGCAGGAAGAAAAAAAGCCCATGCCCAGCCTGGTGCTGATCGATGGCGGCATCGGACAGCTCCACTCCGCCGCCCAGGCGCTCGAAGCCCTCGAGATCATCAACCAGCCGCTCGCTTCCATCGCCAAGCGCGAAGAGATCATCTACGTTTACGGACAGGAAGACGATCCGGTCGTGCTCGACCACCATTCTCCCGTCTTACATCTGGTGCAGATGATCCGCGACGAAGCACATCGCTTCGCCGTAACCTTCCATCGCAAGCGCCGCCAGATCCGCGACCGCTCGACCGAACTCCGCGAAATTCCCGGCGTCGGCGAATCCACCACGCGCCGCCTCCTCGAACACTTCGGCAGCCTGCAAGCCGTGAAGCAAGCGGACGTGGCAGCGCTGTCGGCGGTGGTAACGAAGTCGCAGGCGGAGAAAATTCTGGAACATTTCCGGAAGACAGTGGCGAGTCGCGAGTAGCGTGTCGCGAGTCGACGCCAGTTCTCAGTTCTCAATTCCCAGCTCTCGGCTCCCAGCTGTCAGCTCTCAGCGCTCAGGGTTTCGTCGCTCGCTACTCGCTACTAATGGTTTTGTCATCCTGAGCGGAGCGGGAGTTTCGCGAAGCGGAACTCTCGCGGAGTCGAAGGACCCCTACCCCTCAACCGTCTGTTCGGTGGGAGTAGGGATCCTTCGACTCCACATGTCCGCCCGCTTCACGTGGGACAGCCGCTGCGGTGAGCCTTTGACTTGCCTTTAATTGCACCCGGGGCCCTCAGCGGCTAAAGCCGATCTTCTGCGTGCTTGATCGGCACGACTGAAGTCGTGCCCTCCCAAAGACGTTCTTTGCGACGCATTTTACTGTTCTGACGGGTTCCGCTTCCCGAGAGTGATGTCGCGCTTGGCCTGACACTCGGTGGCAGGATCGAATGCGGCCGTCCCTACCAACTGGTCCTTGGAGGCGTGGAACTCCAGCGGTGGACGGCGGACCTGGGAAGGAAGACCCGTGAACTTCACTTTGCCGTCCGCGTTGGCGCCGGCTTCGAGATCGAGTTTGTGGAATCCGCCAAAACGATAGGCAATGTGCACCTTGACGCTAGCCGCGGCGGCGGGCTTGCCGTCGGCGTTGCTGACCGTCAGTTCAAGCGAGCACGGCCCGAGGCCGCCGTCGATCGCCGGTACCGGTTGCGCGGGCGAAGTCTGGTTCGACTGCGCCGCAACTGCTGGGAGAAGGGCGGCGGAAAACAGGATGAGGCCGCACAATGTGCTCGATATTCTGTTCATGGTGGATGCGCATAATTATACCGGTGGGTGGACTACCCGGGTTCCATGTTTGATTAGGATTCCGAGTTTCCAGTTTCGGACGCAGAGCGTCTCACGCGGGTCTGCCGATTCGCTTCTCCCAGGCTTCGTGCTCCGATTTTCCCCAGTGCGCGACGATGATCAGGAAGCCATCAGGATCGGTGATGCCGATTTCACCGCTAGGCATATATTCCGGATGCCTGATGGGAGGCACCTGGACGCCGTTGCCCAACAGGTGCTCGCGCAGTCCGGCAAGGTCGGGCGTGTACATGTAGAGCATCAGTGCCTGGGCGGAGGAATCGATGGGGTGCTCGGCGCGCAGGAACATTACGGCGCCACCCTCACAGTGCATGCGCGCCCATCCGAGGGGCTGGCAGCGGTCGGTGTCGATGGTGGCGAAGCCGAGGAGTTCGTAGAAGCGGATCGAGCGCTCGATGTCCGCCACGTGCAGCATGGGAGTCGAATAGGTGGCTTTGACGGTCATAAGGCTGACTAGTTTACGCAAAAGGGCGGGATTCGGGAAGATTAGGTCTCGGGTCTCAGGAAAGGCCGGCGGGGGCAGGGGCCGAGAACTTAAGGAGCCAGATTCTGGTTTGCCTGGAAACTAACAACCAGCAGTTAGCGGCCGTCCGTCGAGGGCTTGGTCAGCAGGAACGACTTCACTACGATCTGGTTGGGCTGCATGCCTACGGGGATGATGGTGAGCAGCGAGTATTCCGAGGGCTCCAGTTTTCTTGATTTGCGTTTCTGGATGACGGCCACGTCTCCGGAGCCGGAGTTGAGCACGAGCAGGTAGTTCTGGTTCTGCGAAAGCGCGAGGGCGTCGGGGCGCGCACCTACTGGCAGAACAGCAATTATCTTTCCGATATCAATGTCATAGACCGCGACATTGTTCGCGCCGAAATTTGAGACGTAGAGGCGCGCGTTGTCGAGCGAGACGATGGCGCGCGTGGGCTGCGATCCGATCAGAGAGCTGCTGAGGACCTCGTTGGGAGTGGTCTCGATGGTGGAGATGCTGTCGGCGCCGAAGTTGCAGGTGATGAGCTCTCCGCCGTCGGGCTTGAGGGCGAGGCTGACGGGAGATTTGCCGACGTCGAGCAGGGCTAGCAGCTTGTCCTTCTTGAGGTCGACGACGGCGACTTGTCCGGATGACGAGCAGGAGATGAATGCCTTCGTCGAATCGGGCAGGATGGCGATGTCTTCGGGGTTCATGCAGATGGTGACGGCCGAGCGGACCGCGAGGCGAGCCGTGTCGATAAGCGAGACGGTGCTGTCGGCGCGGTTGGTGACGACCACTGTGCTGCCGTCGGGCGAAACGCGCGCCAGGCCGGGGTTCGCGCCCACGCGGATCGTCGCGGCCACGTTGCGATGCTCGAGATCTAGAACCGAGACGTTGGCCGAACCGGAGTTGGCCACGTAGGCGCGGCGGCCGTCGGGCGAGACGTCGATGAAGTAGGGGCGGCCGTGAACGCCGACGGTGGCGACGACTTTGTTCTGCTCGGCGTCGATGATGCTGACATTGTTGGAGCCGGAGTTGACGACGTAGACCTCGTTCTTGGCGGGGTTGGCGGCGATTCCGGTGGGCTCGGTTCCGACCGCGAGATTTCGGACAGGCTGGAAGGTCCGGAGATCGATGACCGTGACCGTGTTGCTTCTGCCGTTGCTGATGTAGGCGTACTCGCGGTAGAGCGGGCCGGAGGCGGGGAGGTTGCGTTCGTGGAAGTACCACCATCCGCCGGCGAGCGCGAGGGGGACAAGTACTACGATGAGGAGGAGTTTTCGCAAGAAACGAAAGGTCCGGACTCGACAGATTACGCTACGAGCAGACTGTGATCAATAAAGGTGGAAATCCACTTCCACGTTGATGCGAACTGCAACGGGCTCTCCGCGCAGGGTTGCCGGTTCGAATTTCCACGTCTTTACGGCTTCCATAGCCTTTTCGTCCAGTCCCTCACCAGCCGCCTGCGACAGGCAAAGATCCGTAAAAGCCCCCTGCGGATCGACTGTTCCAGAAATCCACACGACGCTAACATATTTATCCCTGCGTGCTTGTTCGGAGTACTCCGGTTCCGGATCGTATGTCGCTTTTGGCGGCGTGACGCCCTCCTTGAACTGATGTAGGACATAGGCCGCCGGACGTGCCCCCCAATTCGGACCGTTGCAGAACGGCGCGGACGGGATCGGAGGTTGGTCGTAGCCAAAATACACTCTCAGGTTCAGCGTCTTCTCGTGATAGGCCTCAGGCAGGCGCGCAAAAAGAGTCGACGAAAGAATTGCCAGTGAGGCAGCGGCATCCAGGGAAGCATCTCCAGCGGACTCAACTGTTCTTATTTTCCCCGCCGAACCATCTCTGCTTATCTCGAAATCGATTACCGTCATGCCCCGTTTCCGCCCAATCGACTTCTGTAGCTCTGGGATCTGCGGGTACCACTTGCCTCGCACAGTAGCCAGGACTTGGTCCGGGTAGCCTCCTAAGTCCTTGCCATTCCTATCTCCATTGAGGACTTCGAAACCACTCACATAAATCCCGTGCTCGTCCACAGACTGGTTCGCCGAAGGTTTTGCCATTGCCGCAGTTCCCGGTACCGAAGACGAGTCTTGCCCGAGCAGCGATGTGCATGCGACGAGCATACCGGAAGCAACGAGGATGCAACCACGCATCATGAGAAACCCATTTCGATCCTGGCAACTGTAGATCCCCTCGCTCCGCTCGGGATGACAATTTTTCTCAGATCCCTAGCTATGCTCGGGATGACAATCTCTCTGAGGCCCTGGCCATTCTTGACATCGCGGCGGCTGCCGAAGTTCCAGCTTCGGCGACATTGCGTCCCAACACTGCCGCGATCTGCCGGACTTGCTGCATGAGCGAGTCGAACTGGTCGGGGTACAGGGACTGGACGCCGTCCGACAAAGCCTGGTCGGGGTCGTTGTGGACTTCGATGATCAGTCCATCGGCTCCAACGGCGACGGCGGCGCGGGAAAGTGGCGTGACTTTGTTGCGCTTGCCGGTTCCGTGGCTGGGGTCAACCACGATGGGCAAATGGCTGAGGCGCTGGACGGCGGGCACGACACTTAAGTCGAGAGTGTTGCGCGTGTGGTCGGCGAAGGTGCGGACTCCTCGTTCGCACAGGATGACCTTGTAGTTGCCTTCGCTCATTACGTACTCAGCCGCCATCAGGAATTCTTCGAGCGTGGCGGAAATTCCGCGCTTCAGGAGAACGGGCTTGCGGGCGCGTCCGGCTCGCTTCAGCAGAGAGAAATTCTGCATGTTGCGAGCGCCGATCTGGATGACATCAGCGTACTGGTCGACCAGATCGAGCGACTCGTTGTCCACGGCTTCGGTGACGATCAGCAGGCCGTAACGGTCGCGGATCTCGGACAAGATACGGAGCCCGTCTTCGCCCATGCCCTGGAAAGAATAGGGAGATGTGCGGGGCTTGTACGCGCCTCCGCGAAAAAACTGGGCGCCAGCGCGGGCAACGCGTTCGGCAATGGTGAAGGCCTGATCGCGGCTCTCGACGCCGCAGGGGCCCGCGATGATGGCCAGATCCGGACCGCCGACGGTCACCGGAGAACCGGGGAAGGTGATGACGGTGTTGTCGGGCTTGGTGTCGCGGCTGACGAGTTTGTAGGGCTTCGAGACACGGATGACTTCCTGCACACCCGGCATTTCTCCCAGAGTTCCAGGCTCGACCTCGCCCTTGTTGCCGGTGATGCCAATAGCAGTGCGTTGCGCGCCGGGCATGGGGTGGGCGCGGTATCCGAGCGATTCGACCTTCTTGCAGACGGCGCGGACCTGGTCTTCGGTGGCCTGCGCGCGCATGACGACTAGCATATGAGAACCTCGAACGCTTTAGTGTAGCGTTGGGAGGGGTGGAGGGCAAACAAATCGAGTGATGGGTGATAGGGCAATTTGAGAACACCGTTAACCATAAAGGTCACGAAGGCGGACGAAGGAAATCCTTGATACCAAACGCCTTGCAGATGAATTCGGACCATGATTGAAGAGGAACCAGCACCGCTTGATAGCACGAGAAAATCGTGGTATGTTAAACATGTTAAACAGACTTAACAATATGCTCGGCATCAGGCTTGAACCCGAACTCGAAGAAAAGCTGGAGTCGCTCGCGAAGGAGACTGGCCGCAGCAAGAGCTACTATGCGCGAGAGGCCATCCGGCAATACCTGGAAGACCACGAGGACTACCTGAAGGGCATTGCCGCGCTGGAACGGCGCGAACCCACCATCACGCTTGAAGAGATGGAGCGGCGGCTTGGCTTCACCGAGTAG
The DNA here is from genome assembly GCA_003154055.1 of Acidobacteriaceae bacterium. GTDB lineage: Bacteria > Acidobacteriota > Terriglobia > Terriglobales > Acidobacteriaceae > Acidiflorens. Next base: position 30,666 of record PMCH01000155.1, on the reverse strand, counting down.
AACCTGGCGGGTCGAAATCACCCGTACTGCCGAGAAGCAAATCCAGAAACTAAACCGCGCGGCCCAGGAGTCGATCATCCGATTCCTGCGGGAGCGGGTACAACCGGCGGAGAACCCCCGCCAATGGGGGAAACCGCTGCACGGCGACCAAGGCGGGTTGTGGCGATATCGCGTGGGTGATTATCGGCTGATCTGCGATATCCAGGACAAGCGGATTACGGTATTGGTGCTCAGGGTTGGTCAACGCAAGGATGTGTATCGCTAAGTGTGCTGACAGTCTGCCCATTGTAAAATCAAAGATTACTAGTTACTGCACGATCCTTATCTATGACACCGAAAGACAAATTTGTGCCCGCCACCCGCGAAGAGCGCTACGACGCGCAGCGCATTGAGCAGAAGTGGGCGGAGCGCTGGCTGAGCGATCCGTCGCTTTATGCTGCCGAGGCGAACTCCACCAAGCCGAAGTATTACGTGCTGGAGATGCTTCCCTACCCTTCGGGCGCGCTGCATATGGGACACGTGCGCAACTACGCGATCGGCGACGCGCTGGCGCGCTACATGTGGATGAACGGGTACAACGTGCTGCATCCGATGGGGTGGGATTCGTTCGGGCTGCCGGCGGAGAATGCGGCCATCAAGAACAACACGCCGCCGAGGGAGTGGACGCTTTCGAACATCGCCGCGATGAAAGTGCAGATGAAGCGGCTCGGATTCGCCTATGACTGGTCGCGGGAGGTTACGACGTGCCTGCCGGAGTATTACCGCTGGAACCAGTGGTTCTTCTTGAAGCTCTTCGAGTCGGGATTGGCGTACCGGAAGAAGAGCAAGGTGAACTGGTGTCCGCAGTGCGCGACCGTGCTGGCGAACGAGCAGGTGGTCGGGGGGAATTGCTGGCGGCATGAAGATACGCCGGTGGAGCAGCGGGAACTGGAACAGTGGTTCCTGCGGATCACGAAGTATGCCGACGAGTTGTTGCGCGATCTGGAGAAGCTGACAGGCTGGCCGGACAAAGTCCGGATCATGCAGCAGAACTGGATCGGGCGCAGCGAAGGCGCTCAGGTGGATTTCGATCTGGGCGGAACGGTGGGGCCGGCGGGGTCAACGATTACGGTTTTCACTACGCGGGTGGATACGATCTACGGAGCAACTTCGGTGCAACTGGCGCCGCAGCATCCGATTGTCGAGGACATGATTGCGCGGGATGCGGAGCTGCGCGCCAAGGTCGAGCAGTTGATTGCCGAGCAACGCAAGGCGCGCGAAGTCGGCGACATTGGGAACATCGAGAAGCATGGCGTGTTCACGGGGCGGTTTGCGAAGAATCCTTATAACGGCGAGGCGGTGCCGGTCTGGGTGGCGAATTACATCCTGATGGACTATGGCACGGGCGCGATTATGAGCGTGCCGGCGCATGATGAGCGCGACTTCGAGTTTGCTAAGAAGTACAACCTCGAGATCCGCTTGGTGATCTTGCCGCAGTCGAGCGATCCGGAAGAGACGATGGCGGAGCCGGCGCTGCCGTTCACCACCATGAACGGAATTCTGGTGAACTCTGGCGAGTTCAGCGGACTGGAGTGCGAGGAGGCCATCCAGACGATGTCCTCTCACGCAGCCGAGAAGGGCTTTGGCAAGGCTACGGTTACGTTCCGGTTGAAGGATTGGGGCATCTCGCGGCAGCGGTACTGGGGAACGCCGATCCCGATGGTGTATTGCGAGAAAGACGGCGTGGTTCCAGTTGCTGAGAAAGACCTGCCAGTGATTTTGCCCGACAAAGTGAGTGTCACGCTGGCGGGCGGGTCGCCGTTGGCGAATGTTCCGGAATTTTTGAATACGACTTGCCCGAAGTGCGGTGGTCCGGCGCGGCGCGAGACCGACACGATGGATACGTTTGTGGATTCGTCATGGTACTTCTACCGCTACGCGGACGCCCAAAACAGCAAGGCGCCCTTCGATACGAACACGATTGCCTACTGGTTCCCGATTGATCAGTACATTGGCGGAGTTGAGCACGCTATTCTCCACCTTATTTATTCGCGTTTCTGGACGAAGTTCATGCGCGACATGGGGCTGGTGAAGCACGACGAGCCCGTAAAGCGCCTGTTCACCCAGGGAATGGTCATCAAAGACGGCGCGAAGATGTCAAAGAACCTCGGAAACGTGGTGTCGCCCGACGAGATGGTGGCGCGCTACGGAGCCGATGCGGCGCGGTTGTACAGTCTGTTTGCCGCGCCTCCGGATCGGGATTTGGATTGGCAGGATACGGGGATTGAGGGGATTCACCGGTTTCTGGGACGGGTGTACCGGTTCTACGTGCGCAACCCGGTAGATACTGCGGTTGAGCGGGCGGAGACGGGGCAAACCCCGTCTCTACAGGCGGAGGCTCGGACCATTCAGCGCAAGCTGCATCAAACGATCAAGCGCGTAAGCGACGACTTCCAGGGAAGGTGGCACTTCAACACCTGCATTGCAGCCTTGATGGAACTGCTGAACGAGGTCTCTGGCGCGGAAGAGGCGATTGCGGCGGGACGGGTTCCGGGTTCGTTGATCCTGGATGTGCAGCGGAAAATTGCGCTCTTGCTGGCTCCGATGGCGCCTTACGTCGCCCATGAGTTGTGGGAGATGACCGGGGAGACAGGCAATCTGCTGAAGGCTGCGTGGCCGAAGTATGACCCGGCGCTGGCAGCGGAAGACGAGATCGAGATCCCGGTGCAAGTGAATGGAAAGTTGCGCGGGCGGGTCGTCGTGCCGGCCGATGCGACCAACGATCAGGTTGAGCAGGCTGCACTCGCAGACGAGAAAGTGAAGGCGGCGATTGCGGGCAAGCAGATTGTGAAGAAGGTCGTTGTGCCGAAGAAGCTGGTAAATATTGTAGTTCGCTAAATGCGGACTACAGGCATCTAATCTTGTAACTGCGCAATATGGGTCTGTTGCGCAGGCAGACGCGGCAAGCCACGTCTCTACCGAAATGCTACCGGCACACGCTCATTTCCGGGGGATTCTGGCCATCCTGCTGGGGCTACTTTTCAGTACCGTTCCCGGCACAGCCCCTGCCCAGAACCTGGCCAAACGCCTCATCCTCAAGGACGGCTCCTACCAGCTTGCTGCTAAGTACGAAATCAAAGGCGACCGCGTCCGCTACTATAGTGCGGAGCGAGGCGAGTGGGAGGAAATTCCTAACTCGCTCATCGATTGGGATGCTACCGAGAAGTACGAGCAGGGCCGTCTCCAGGGCGCGCCTTCGCCGGAGGCCCTCCAGCTCGACAAGGAATTCGAAGCCGAGCAGAAAGCCGAAGACGCTCGTTCCCCGCAGGTCTCACCCGGATTGCGCCTGTCCGCGGACGGCGGGATCTTTCTGCTCGATACTTTCCAGAACCAGCCGCAGTTGGACGAACTGCAGCAGTCCGGCGGCGAACTGAACCGGAACACGAAGTCGAACATCCTGCGAGCAGCCATCAACCCGCTGGCCAGCGCCAAGCAGACCATCGAGCTGCCGGGCCTGCGCGCGAAGATTCAGTCGCACACCGCCGTGCCTTCGATCTACATCAACATTGATGGCGTCCAGAACGCGCTAGGTGCCGGCGGCAGCGCCACCGGCGAGCCGCCCCCACTGCCGCCCGCCGAGCGTTTCAAGATCGTGCGCGCTGAGATCAAGAACGGCAAGCGCATTGCCGGCGGCATCAAGATCGCGCCCTATGGGAAGGTGAAGGCCGATGAACGATTCGTCCCCTCCACGGTGACGTCCATGACCGGCAGCTGGATCAAGATCACTCCCAGGGACCCTTTGCCCACCGGCGAGTACGCCATCGCGGAGATGCTGGGCAAGGAGGGAATGAACCTCTACGTCTGGGACTTCGGCGTAAATCCCACTGCGCCCGCGAATGCTGCTGCGTTGAAGCCGGATACGAAACATCCGTAGTCGGTGGTCGCTAGTCGCCGCTCGCTACTCGCTACTGCTACCCTTTCTCCATGGATCTCTTCGCCCTGACGCGCCGGCTGGTGGACATCGAGTCGATTACTCCGAACGAAGGCACGGTCGGCGATTTCCTGTGCGACGAGCTTTGCCGCCGCGGCTTCGACGCTGAGAAGATGCCGGTCGAGGGCGCGCGCGCGAATGTGGTAGCAACCTCGCCGGGCCATCCGCGGCCCGACATTGTCTTTTCCACCCATATGGATACGGTGCCCCCCTTCATACCGTCATCGGAAGATGGGACGCGCATCTGCGGACGCGGATCCTGCGACGCCAAGGGCATCATCGCGGCGCAGATCGTGGCCGCGGAGAAACTGCGCAGCGAGGGTCTCCACGTCGGGCTNNCAATCGGTTCGCGGTTCATGATTAACGGCGAGCCTACCGAGAACCGTCTCGCGCTCGCCAGCAAGGGTGCGCTGCACGTCGAAGTGATTGCACGCGGGAAGATGGCGCATTCGGCGTATCCGGAACTGGGCGAGTCGGCGATCGACAAACTGGTGGAAGCGCTGCAACGGTTGCATGCGATGAAGTTGCCGGAGAATCCCGAGGTCGGGCCGTGCACGAAAAACGTGGGGTCGATCCAGGGCGGACGCGCGCCGAACGTGATCCCCGACTTTGCCAAGGCGGATCTGTTCTATCGCCTGGTGGGCCCGACCGACGAACTGCGCCACCAGATCACGGAAGCGGTCGGCACGCTGGCGGAAGTCCACTTCACCCGCGAGACTCCCTTCATGAAGCTGCGCACTCTGGACAGCCTGCCCACCATGGTGGCCGCCTTCACCACCGACATCCCGTCCCTGCCGAACTGGGGCGAACCGCTGCTGCTCGGGCCAGGCTCGATCCACGTCGCCCACACCGAAGGGGAGTACGTAGAGAAGGCGCAGTTGGAGGACGCGGTGGAGTTGTACTGTGCGATGGCGAAGCGACTGGTGGCCGGCTGACGCCTGGAACCAACGACGCCGTGCTCGCTCCACTCTCCTGCAATCTTTTACGCTAAACGATATCCTTGTAGGATGACCGCCGCTTCTCACAATTCTCTCGCCCGCGCCTCTTCTTCCTATCTGCGGTCGGCGATGCACCAGCCCATCCAGTGGCACGAGTGGGGAGAGGAGGCGTTTGCCGCGGCGAAGCGGGACGACAAGCCCATGCTGCTCGATATCGGAGCGGTGTGGTGCCATTGGTGTCATGTGATGGATCGAGAGTCGTATGACGATCCCGAGGTGGCGAAGATCGTCAACGAGAATTTCATCGCGGTGAAGGTTGACCGCGACGAGCGTCCCGACATTGACAGCCGCTACCAGGCCGCTGTCGGTGCGCTCACCGGACAGGGCGGCTGGCCGCTCACCGCGTTTCTCACGCCCGACGGCAAGCCCTTTTATGGAGGAACCTACTTCCCTCCTGCGGACCAGTATGGGCGGCCCAGTTTCAAGCGCGTCCTGCAATCCATTGCAAATGCTTATCGCGAGAAGCATGACGAAGTGACCGAGCAGGCCAATATGGTGACCAGCGCGATCTCGCAGGCCGAATCGTTTTCCGGACGCAGCGGGAAGGTGTCGGCGCAGATCATCGATTCGATTGTGGAGGCATCGCTCAAGATTTTCGATGAACGCAATGGCGGATTCGGAGACGCGCCTAAGTTTCCGCATCCCTCGGCGCTCGACCTGCTGATTGATCAGTTCGCGCGCACAGGGAACGAGGAGGTCCGCAATGTCGTGGTGAGCACTCTCGAGCATATGGCGCGGGGCGGCGTGTATGACCAGTTGGCCGGCGGCTTCCATCGTTACTCGGTGGACGAGCGCTGGGTGGTGCCGCACTTTGAGAAGATGTCTTACGACAACTCCGAACTGCTCAAGAACTACGTTCACGCTTACCAGGCGACCGGCGACGAGTTCTTTGCCGATGTGGCGCGCGACATCATCCGCTGGATGGATGAGTGGCTCAGCGACCGCGAGCGCGGCGGCTTTTATGCGTCGCAGGATGCCGACCTCTCGATGGACGACGACGGCGACTACTTCACTTGGACCCTAGAAGAAGCGAAGGCCGTACTGACCGAGGAAGAAGCACAGGTTGCTGGGCTCTACTACGACATCAACGAAGTCGGCGAGATGCATCACAATCCGAAAAAGAACGTGCTGTACATCCGCGCTGATCTCTCGGAAATCTCCGGCCGCCTGACTCTGAGCGAAGTCCGTGTCCGTGAACTACTCGCTTCGGCGAACAAAAAGCTGTATGCCGCACGTCTCCAGCGGCCGACGCCGTACGTGGACAAGACGGTTTATGTGGGCTGGAACGCCATGTGCGTTTCGGCATACCTTAAGGCCGCGCGTGTGCTCGCTCTCGACGGGACGCGCCACTTTGCGTTGCGTTCACTCGACAGGCTGCTTGCGGATGGGTGGAGTGCGGAGGGCAAGTCAACCGCGGCGGACAAGAGTGTCCGCCCCACATTGAAACACGTCATCGCCTACTCCGACCCGAAAGCCGACCTCCGCGAAACCGCCGGCGTGCTCGACGACTACGCTTGCACTGTGATCGCCTGCCTTGATGCGTATGAGGCGACGTCTGCGCTCAGCTACTTCAAGTTTGCCCAGAAGATCGCGGACACGATGATCGCCCGCTTCTTCGACCCCATCTCCGGCGGATTCTTCGACGTTGCGGACACCACGGCGGGCAAGTCAAGCGAAGAAGGCGCTCTTGGGATCCTCGGCACGCGGCGCAAGCCCTTCCAGGATTCGCCCACTCCCGCGGGCAATTCGGCGGCGGCGATTGCCCTGCTGCGGCTGCACTCCTACACCAATGATCGGGCGCATCGCGAGAAAGCCGAGCAGACTCTCGAAGTTTTTGCCGGCTCGGCCCCGCAATTCGGAATGTTCGGCGCCACCTATGGCCTGGCCGTGATGCACTTCACCCATCCGCACACGCAGGTGGTCGTCATCGGCCAGGACGAACTTGCGGAACAGTTGTGCCGGGCGGCTCTTGGACCACTCTCTCTGACCAAAGCTGTGCTGCGTCTGCCCGCGAGCGAAGCGGTGCCGCAGAACCTGCCTCCCGCGCTGGCAGAGACCATTCCCAAGCTTCCGGCGCTGCGCGAAGCAAAGTCGTTCGCCGTAATTTGCTCGGGCTTCACCTGCCAACCCCCGGTTTTCGATGTTGCGCAACTCGAGCAGACGCTGCGCTCGTCGTCACGCCCGGCGGCGTAAGCTGATATCCAGATGAACTAGATGGGCTCCCGTCTTCATTGACTGGAGCCCATCACATTTTCAGGACTAGAAGTGAAAACCCACCTCAGCCGTGACGGCGCGCGGTGTGACGAAGTGCGTCCCGCTGAACGTGGAAAGGAAGTTGTAGAGTGCGGTCTTGTTCGTCACATTGATGGCCGTGACTTGAAGGCTGAACTTGTATTTATCGCCGTGAAATAGGTTGTCGTGGCCCACAGCGATGTCGAAGAGGTGCCGGGGAGCGATGCGCGGCGGGTTGTGATCGTCACTCTCGGTGCCGGGCGCAGGGGTTGTGACCCGCGTCGATCCGTATTGCGAGGGCGCACAACTGGCCAGAGGCGATGTCAACGTTGGAACTAGGTTGCCGCAGAATAGCCCAGCCTGCATCTGCTGATCGGCTGTCAGGATGGTCAGATCCACCGGCGTCGTGGTATCGGTTGCGAATGGAACCGCGCCGGCCACCTGTCCGCTGTCGTAGCGCCAGTTGAAGCCGACCCACGGTCCACGCTGCCAAGGCTGATATTGCAGGTGAGTGGTCTGGTTGAATTTCTCGTCGTGGTCGATGCGGAAAGGTGTGCCACCCTGCCCGACCGTCACCCCCAGTCCTCCGATCTGCGGAGGAAAGAAGCGCGCGGCGACGCTCGAGAAAACCATGAGTGCGGAGAATCCGTGGAAGTCCGGTATGCTCACGCGTCCTGCAAATCCGGGAATTTTGGAGTTGTGCCAGGCAATCGGGAAAAAGATGGGCGTGTTCCCCAGGATGCTGAAGTCGTAGCCGTTGTGTGTGTACTTCCAGATGTACTCGCCCGAGAAGACCAAGTACTTTCCAAACGCCTGCTGCAATCCAGCGTGGAATTCGTTGCGCCAGCCCGGACTGAATTGTGCCGGCACGCATGGGACCAGGGCCGCAATCACCGGAACATCGCAACCCGTGCTGGAAAGCACCAGGTTCTCATTGAACGGAGTTTCCAGCACGCGCGCGTAGGAAACGCGCAGCACGGTGTTGGTCTTTTTGACGTTGTAGGCAACACCCAGGCGGGGCTCGGCTTCACGATGGGTGGCCAGGCCGTTATAGAAATCGCCGCGCAGGCCCAGGTTCAGCGACCAACTTCCNNTTCGTGATCGTGTCCTGAACGTACAACGCGAGTTGTTTAACGTCGGTGTGCCCGTGAAAAGTGAACAAGCCTCCGCCGCGCGTCAAGTCGAAAGGCGCAAGGGTCGCGCATGGCGTCCCGGGAATTGCGTTGCCGCTCTCGTCGAGGCACGAGGGCGTGATGGACGGGATGAGATTCGGATCGACAATTCCGATATGGTTGTCCTCGGTGAGAAGAGTCTGTTGGTAGGTCGCTCCCACTTTCAGATTATGGATGCCTTTCGCATACGAGATATCGGAACGCAGGCCAGCGTTGGCCAGCGTCCGGTTCTGACCGATCGTCTCCTGCTGGATCGGCCCCAGATCGGCGAAAGGATTGCCGCTTGGGTAGTAGTTGTACTGGTCCCGGCGGATAAAGCCGCCGAGGGTAAACACCGCCGTCGGACTGAGCACGCGTGTCCAGGACGGCGCGAAATTCACGGTCTTGATCTGCGAGCGCTGGTCGGTGGAGCCGACAGGACTCCCTTGCTGATCGAGGACGTTCAAGTTGTCGAACGCGTTCGGATTCTGGAACCACGATCGCGTGAATCCCAGATTAACGTGAATCGAGTCCGCCTTCGAGACTTGAAAGTCCCCTCGATCGAACAGGTTCTCTTCATTGCCTTTGTCGTGAATCACGGAGAACTCCGGCCCATCGAGAAAACGCCCAGTGTTCAAGCCGCTTGCAGAAATAAAGCTTCCCCAGTTCGGGCCACCGTAGCCGAGGTTGAACCCGGCACTGGAGGTTCCAAAGCTTCCAAAAGACACCGTAACGCTGCCCTTGGGCGTGGTCAGGCCCTGACCGGAACGCGTCGTTACGTTCACCACAACACTGGTCTTCTCCCCGTATTCGGCCGGGGGCGCACCGGAGATCACCTCCAGCGACTCGACTGAATCGAGCGGAATCTGGTTGGAGAAGATCTTGCTCTGCTGGTCGGTGATGGGCTGGCCATCGACCGAAAACGAGTTTTCGGCGTGGTCGCCCAGGCCATGGAAAAGGCCATTCGAATCGGCCGTGATTCCGGGAGAGGACAAAGTTACCAGCGAACTCAATGAGGACGACTGGCTTTCCAGCGGAAGTTTGTCGAACAATCCGCGATCCACGTCGGTGTGGAAGACCGAAGTATTCTCCAGCAAGTCTTCCCCGGCAGCTTCCACCGTCACGCTTTCTGCCGAGCCTCCCACATTAAGGCGAATGCTGAGGCTTACGGGGACCACGGACCGAACATCAATGTCCTGAGAATATGGAGCAAAGCCCTTGCCAGTGACTGTCAGGTGGTAGGGGTTGAACGGAATATTCGGGATCGCGAATTTTCCTCCATTGTCGGTCGCGGTAGTTCTTTCAAGACCGCTGACCGGGTTGCGGATTTCGACCGTGGCATTCGGCACGACTGCGCCCGATGGATCCAGCACTGTACCCGTCACGGAAGTCGAACTACCTGACTGTGCGTAAGCGCTCAAGCCAAACGCCAGAATAGAAATGACCAGAAAAGTCGCGCGCAGCGACTTCTTATAAGAAGCCAGCATGATTCCTCCCACGAAAAATTAGGGTTGCAGAACAAAATTCAACGAAGGATCGGGTTGATTTTTCTGAGACCTAAACTTCGGGAGGCGGGCGAACACTGAGTGCGAAGGGGATGANNTCGATCGAACTTGCGTGATCGTGCGCAGCGAAGGCCAGCGCTGACCACAAGGCCAGCAACAGGCACACCCATGCAATCCGTTTCGAGAACGATCGCAAGACGATTACCCCACGAAGCCTTGAATAGAATTTACACCGGCAAAGGGCATCATTGCAAAAACGAGAGTACCTGGCCGCAGCTTTTGCCCAAGCGCCGTTCATTTTCCACATCCGGCCCCACTGAAGTCCTCTCTCCTTCCTGACGATAACCAGTGTAGGCCGGGTGGCCAGCCATGCCTTTCTTCGACGATCCGGCAATTTTCCGATCCGTTCTGGAGAATCTGCCGGTCGGAATTTACATCCTCGACCGGGAGCGCCGAGTCCACTTCTGGAACCGGGGAGCGGAGCACATCACGGGGTACCTCGGACACGAGGTCGTGGGGCAGGCTTGTAGCGGTCCTCTCCAACATTGTGACGCGCAGGGCCGCATTCTCTGCGCCGACCGCTGTCCGGTAACGGCGACGTTTCACGATGGCCACCCGCAGCAGAGCTTCGTCTTCTCGCTGCACAAACAGGGACACCGCGTGGGCATGCAGGTCCGCACCTTACCCATCTTCGAGAGCCGGGATCAGGTTGCCGGCGTGGCCGTGGTTTTCCAGGATGCGTCAGCGAACTGCGGGACCGAATCTTTTGGATCGCTGATGTACGGATGTCTCGATCCCATCACCGGGGTTCCGTCGCAGCGTTTGACCAGGGCGGCCCTGGCGGAGAGTGTGATCGGGCTCGAGGAGAGGCACGGCGGCTTCGGCCTGCTGCGGATCCGGGTGCTGGGTTTGAAGGAGTTTTCTGCTAAACACGGCGCCAACTCGGTGGTTCCTTTCCTGCGCGCCACGGCCCAGACCATCCGGCATAGCCTGGGTGGCGAAGACTTTGTGGGACGGTGGGACGAGCACGAGTTCCTGGCCGTGCTCCATTCGCCCAGCCCGGTGACCGTCGCTGCCATGGCGGAAACCATCGGGCGATTGCTGAGCCAGTCTGAGANNGGCCCGGCAGGCTCCGGACCCCTGCGAGGTTAAGGTCCTATGTTCGCAATCATCGGGCTCGTCGTCGTGTTCGGTGCCATCGTCGCCGGCTATCTGATGGAGCATGGCAACATACGAGTCCTGCTTCAGCCCGCCGAGCTCATCATTATTGGGGGCGCCTCCATCGGCACGGTGCTCGTCGCCAACCCGCTCCATGTCCTGAAGGAAATTGCCAGCGGACTCGCCGGGACGTTCGGTTCCTCGCGCTACTCCAAAGAGCGCTACACCAATTCCCTGACGATGCTCTACGAACTGCTGAACAAGGCGCGCCGCGAGGGCCTGGTCGCGCTGGAAACCGATATTGAAGAACCGGACAAGAGCGCGTTGCTCTCCAAGTACAAGGACTTCATCAAGGAACATCATGCGGTAGATTTTGTATGCGACATCCTGCGCATGGCGGTCAGCGGCGGGGTCGAGGTATTCGATCTCGATCAGATGCTGGAGGGCGACATGGATGTGCACCATCATGAAGCGACCCAGCCGGTTTCAGCCCTCAGCACGATGGCGGATTCCCTTCCCGGCCTGGGCATTGTGGCGGCGGTGCTGGGCGTCGTGATCACCATGGGCGCGCTGGGCGGGCCGCCGGAAGAAATCGGCAAGAAAGTGGCGGCCGCGCTCGTCGGAACGTTCCTGGGCATCCTGCTCTGCTACGGGCTGGTAGGACCTCTGGCGGCCCGGATGGGTAAAGCCACCGACGAAGAACGCGCGTTCCTCAATGTCCTGCGCGTGGTCATGATTGCATTCCTCAAAGGCATCGCTCCCATCATGGCGGTGGAGATTGGCCGGCGAGCCGTACCCGGCCACGTGCGTCCTTCATTCAAGCAGGTCGAAGAAGCTTGCCGGGGCGCAAAAGCCGAAGCAGCGGCGGAAGCGGCGGCACCCGCGGCGGAGCCCGCTGCCGGATAACCCATCGCCATGGCCGCGCCCCCCATCATCATCAAGAAGAAAGTCAGCCACGGCGGACACCACGGTGGCGCTTGGAAGGTTGCTTATGCCGACTTTGTCACCGCCATGATGGCGCTGTTCATCGTGCTCTGGCTGATGAACAGCAGCAAGCAGATCCAGGTTGCGGTCGGCGGATATTTCAAGGATCCCACCGGCACTTCCAAGAAAGTCGGTACCAATCAATCGGGGTCAGGTGAGAACTTTCAGCTGACCAAACAGAACATGGTGCAACTCAAGGAGCAGTTGCAGAAACGCATCCACAAGATCAATGACCTGGAAAAACTGCGGAAGAACATCGAGATGACCGTCACCAGCGAGGGCCTGCGCATTGAACTGCTGGAATCGGAGAAGGGAACATTCTTCGAAAGCGGGCGCTCGGACCTGAATCGTAGCGGAAAGGACCTGCTGGCGCTGCTCGCCCAGCAACTGGCGCAGCTGCCCAACCGCATCTCGGTGGAAGGTCACACCGATGCCAAGCCCTTCACCGGCAAAGGAAATTACAGCAACTGGGAACTTTCCACCGATCGCGCCAATGCTGCTCGCAGGTTGATGCAGCTCTCGGGCTTGGGCTCCGACCGTATCTCGCAGGTCCGCGGGTTTGCGGACCAGCGCTTGCGTACCTCATTGGATCCGCTGGAGGCTTCCAACCGCCGCATTTCAATCATCGTGCAGTACCAACCCAACGACGCCAACGCTCCGGACGCGGATAATTCGCCGGAAAAAGCAGGCGGCGCACCCGCCGGGGAATCCACCGAGCGCCCCTCCGCGGAGAAGCCCCCAGGCGAGTGAAATTCAGCGGCGAGGAGGAAAACCTCACGGACAAAAAATTGGGGCTGGCTATGGGCCAGCCCGAGAAGTCTGCTTTGCTCTTGCACCTGGTGACGCAAGGTTACTTTAGTGACTTGCCTAATTGCCACCATAGGTGCAATTTGGTTTCTTGGGTGGGCACAGCGGAATCGGCCCGCCGTCCGGAGCGGGAACTCTGGGGACGGCAGCGTAAACGTATGTGCCTACCAAGCCTAGCAACAGTATCAACGCCCTAAGCGAACGTTTCATTGTCTTTCTCCTTGAATTCACGAGGGCCCCCCTCGATGGAAAGCCTGCGCGGCGGCATTATATACACACCCGCAAGTTTCTGAGACACAGCAGGTTACGCTTGGCCATCTGCTCGCGAAACATGACTGGAGATCACCATGGCAGCATGCACGACCATCATTTGAAGTAAATAAACTAAGCTCTTACAGCAGCTTCTTAACGTAATTGTTCATGATTTTTTGCGGCTTGCAGGCGCCCGCGGAGACGCCCGATGGGCGGGACGTAAATTCCACTTGACAAGTTTTTTGAACAAACGCTCTAGGGGCTCGGCAGTCGCCTTCTAGACCCGGCCCTTGGAGCCAGCGGCAGCTGCCGCTGCGGGAATGCGCGGGGGACGGGGGGCCGACGGGTTCGGAGGTTGTGGAGTCTCCGGCGGTTCGTACACATCTTCCAGGTTCGAACTGCGCGAGATTGCCCGTTCCACCATCCCCTCAAACATCGGGATCAGGGAATCGGACGCCCCTCCTGGAACCGCCTCGGCGGAATGGAGGTCGGCAAGGCTCTGCTCCCAGCGTTGCGTCTGCAGGTGATTGACTGCAGTCTCGCGCGCCGCGTGCCTCGCCAGCGCATAGCCAAGCCAAATCAGGATGGAACAATCGTAGGTGGCGGTATTGATTAAATTCACGGCCTCCCGCTGCAGCAGTCCTCCGGACGCCAGGACCAGGAGCGCCAGTTCGACGCTGGCAAAAAGTCCAAAGCCCAGCGCGAGCCCGAAGCTGTGCTGCCTCCGCGAGACCCCCAGGAAACGGGAGAACAAAAGCAAGAACAAGACTAGTCCGCACTGCACAAGGCGTACCGAGCGTTGCAGCGTCGTCACCGCATCCACGATCGGATAACTGTGCGAGGAACCGGAGAATGCAACCACCGCTGAAACCATCAACATCACAACAGCCGCCCACTTAAACAACACGGTGCCCAGATCTTTCAAAGTGGGGTAAGGACGAAACACGTCGAGGAAGATCTCGTGGATCACCTTGAAGCCCAAGGCTGCGTTGACCGCCGCTCCAAGCCAATACGACCAGAAGTACCACTCGTAGAGTGCCTCACTCGCCCTCGCCATTCTCCACAGCGGGAAAGTAACGGCGAAGATGAGAATTTGCGACAAGAGGTAGGCAAAAAAGACCGGGAACTGCAGACGTTCTTTGCGTCGCCACAAGACCACCGCCACGGCCAGTTGCAGGACTGGCTGCGCACTCCAGAGAATGTCCGAGGCAAGTTGGCTATGCAAACTCATAGGGACGCGATTGGGGGACGAGGGTAAACCTATCGATCCGCGTCTCCTCGCCCTCTTCTACAGTAGCAGCTTAGCCCAAAGGGTCAACGATCCAAGGTAACCTTGGTAACCGGTTACTTCTTTTGCTCGCAGGCATAGAAGTCGCGTTCACGATCCCGGAGTGGAGTGCAGGTAAGCCCTCATCATGCGAACCTCGTCGTCTTTTTCGTCGAGGTCATGCAGAAGGACGTCGCGCAACGAAACCACTCCCATCAGTTCGCCGGCCTGGCAGACAAGCAAGTGCCGAAAGTTGTGACGCCGCATCAGGGTCATGCAGGTTTCCAGATGGTCGCCGGCATCGACCGTCAGAGGATCCTCGGTCATGACCTCGGCAACCGCGGTCTGCGCCGGGTTCTTCCCTCCCGCCACCACCCGGTTCATCAGGTCGCGCTCGGAGAAGACTCCCACCAGCCGGCCGTCCCGCAGCACCGGCACCGCGCCGATATTGTGCTCCACCATCAGGCGGGCAACGTCCAGCACCGTTTGCCGGATGTCAACCGACACCATCACTTGGTTCTTTAGCAGATTGCTGATGAACACTTGCACCTCCTCATTCACGCCTGCCCGCAGCCGGCTGTGCGCTGCGCGGCAGTAGCAGGTTGGCTCCGAAAGGAGGAAACGAAGCCCTGTCCCGCCCACATCCGCGCGGAGTATATGTCGAAATCCCCGGCCAATGGAAGAAAAAAACGGAAACAGCTTCGCGCCGCGAGCTACGAGCTGCGGGCTTGCCCTGGTGAGATGAGGTACGACCTTGCGGCCACGGCGGCCGGCAGCTCGCCGCGGTCCCGCGCGGTCACAATCACGTTGTAATCATCACTGGCCCGCAGACGCTGCAGTACCGACGTCGCCTCCTGCGGTTCCACCAGCGCCAGGTAGTGCAGGAAAGCGAAGACGTCGGCGGTGGGTTCCAGTCCCGGCGCCACGAACGAGACTTCAACATCTTCGTGGTAGAAGTACCATCCCAGCGACGCCGCCAGGTGTACCGCCCGCTCGTAGACCTCTGCGCTGAGAATTCCCGGCAGAGGATTGTCGAAAACGATACGGAGTTTGCGCTCATCTTCGCGGCTGAACTCACGGACTTTCAGCGCACCGGTGCGGGCGGTGGCCTTCCAGTCCACATGCCGCGCCGAATCCTCCGGCAGGTATTCGCGAATCCGGTAAAGGTCATAGCCGCGTCCGCGCACAAAGGTCTCGAATTCACCGGTGACCATGGGCAGCACTTCTAGAAATTCCTGCGGAGGTTCGACCTTCGGGTACACGATCACTTCGCGCGCCAGGCCGATGCGCCGGGTCTTCAGCAGGAACGCAAACGGAAAACGCGTGGCCAAACCGAAATTGTCTTCCCGGTAGCGGCCGCGCGCCGGGAAGCTCATTTCCAGGTCCGATCGAAGCTGTTGCTGCGGCGCGAGAAATGGAAAGTAGACCGGTTGTTCGAGGATCGGCTTCTCGGGATTTTCAAGCACGCGACGCAGCCTGCGGTCCGGCACGCGGATCCACTGCTTCTCCGGCGGAAGGTGGCGCGGCATGGCCAGCGTGTAGGGCTCCCAGCGCCAGCGCTTCTTGGCTTTCCGTTTGGAGGGCACGACCCGGATGGAAAACGAGGGCAGCCAGCGGCTGGCATTCCGCACCAGGAGCCGTGCCAGCATGGGACGCCCGGCAAAAACATGCTCCGGGAGATGAATGTCCAGTTCCAGGCTGCGCAGCACCAGAGCCGACGCGATCCCGGAAACCAGGACCGCGGAGAGCAGCGCCGCCACGATGATGTAGAGCAGGTTATTTCCGGTATTGACGGCGGCAACTCCGATCACGACCGCGATCAGGATGTACAAAATGCCGGCCCGCGTCACCTCGTAGTCCATGGCGTCGCGGACGCGGGACGTCACCACTTGCCGCGCCAGGTAAGGGACCGTCGTCAGGCCGACCAGCGTGGCCAGCATCAGCGCCGCCGAGGCCAGAATGATGGTCGCCCAGATGTTCCCGGATTCGCCCAGTACTGTCGAAAACAGCGCGGCGGCGAAGGCCAGCGCCAGCCCCACGATGGCCACCAGGAACCGCACCCACACCTGCGACAGTCCCATGCGCAGGAGCGTGGGCCGTGCAGAGACTCCCGGTGCGGCGGTTTCGATCAATGCACTCCTTCAGTCCCACCCGTGCCCGGGAACCATTGGACGGCCTTCTCTTTCACCCGATCGGCCATCCCCGCAATTCTCGGAAAGCGCGCTCGCACTTTCGTCAGCAACCGGTGCGCCCAGACGTACTCGGAAGACAAAATGATCAGGCCGATCATCAGGCACAATGCCCCCTGAAAAAAGGGCACGAACAGTCCTGCCAGGCCGACCAGAATGAAAGCCCAGCCTGCCGCCAGCCACAACACGCGCTTCACCAGTTGAGTCATGCCTCATCAGCATAAGATGCGACAACAGACTCCCGAAAGTGACGGAAGGGCTATGTTTTCGACGTTTCTTTCGAGGTAGTTCGTCGGCGCTCCCGGAGTCGCTTCCACCAGAAAACCAGGCCCACGACCGCGGCCACCACCACGATCGCCACATCAAAGCGCTTGATGGCATGTTCCAGTTGGTCCCAATGGCGCCCAAACAGATATCCCACGCTGGCGATCGCCGTAACCCATACCATCGCGCCTAAGAGGTTGAACAGGGCAAAGGCTTTCCACGGCATGCGCAGGACGCCCGCCAGCGGCCCGGCAAAGACGCGCATTCCGAAGATGAAGCGGGCGAAGAAGATGGTGGCAGCCCCGTAGCGGGCAAACAGTTTTTCTCCGCCTTCCAGGGACTGTGCGGGAATGCGGAGGGCCTCCTGATAGCGATCGAG
Organism: Acidobacteriaceae bacterium; assembly: GCA_003154055.1. Lineage (GTDB taxonomy): Bacteria > Acidobacteriota > Terriglobia > Terriglobales > Acidobacteriaceae > Acidiflorens. The sequence continues at coordinate 13,510 of PMCH01000155.1, read as the reverse complement.
CAGCGGGCGCCCGCCGCGGCGGCCGATGGCGTATCCCAGGTTGTCGCCGATGGTCGCGGCGCATGTCCCCACCACGATGATCCACCCCAGGTGCAGTCTCTGTTCGGAATGCGCCAGGAAACTGGCGAGCAGCAGTGTGGTTTCGCCCGGAACCGGTATCCCCGCGTTCTCGCACAACAGCGCCAATGCCACGGCCCAGTAGCCGTAGTCAGCAATGAACGTGCGAAGCGTCTCGAAGATCGCATGACCCATGGCTCTTGAACTCGAACACGGACGCCCACCAAGAATACGTGAATTTACTTGCTCAATTGAGGCATGGATTGCAAGGTCGCACGCAACCGGTGCACCACCGACGCCTGAGGATCAAGACCGGTGATCCTCTGGCGGATAATTCCCTCCCCGTCGATCACCAGGTAGGTTGGGTAGCTGTCAACGTTAAAGGCGTCAATCAACTGGTGGTCGGAATCACGATACTGGAGCCAATCCATGTGCTTCTTGCCGACGAANNGACCTTGCCCGCGAATTGCTGCAACGATACCGCCTCGCCCGTCAGAACCTTCACCTTGAAGTCGGGAGCGAAGTTCTCGCGCCCCCGCCGCGGGTCGGCAAGGAGGGTTTGCGCCCGACGTTCAAGATCGGGCGCCGGATTCGCCGCCAGGCACGCCTCAAGTTCCTGCTTCGCAGCTTCATCTTTTGATTGCCGGATCATGGCGGTGGCGCAGTTCAGGTGATACACCGCAGCGGTGCGGTTCAATTGCGCGGCAGTCCGGTATTCCTCTTCGGCAGCCACAAACTCTTTCGCACCTTGCGCTCTCGCCGAGAAGATATTCCCCTTAAGATTGTGGGCAGCGGCTCGCTCGGAATCATCTTGAGCAAGGGCGACGGCTTTGTCCGCGGATTGCAGGGCAGCCTTGTAGTCTTCCGTCTTCATGTTGACCGCTGCCATCCCGAGCCAGCACGGGTAGCAGGAATCGCCCTGAAGTTTGTTCGCCTTCTTGAAAGCGTTGGCGGCATCGCGATACTTTCCGGCGTTGAACGCGATCCTGGCAGCCTCCAATTGTTCGGTCAGTGCCGGACTTGATCCCGGTCCAGCCTGGCCAACGGTGACTTCTCCTGAAACCGCCAGCAAGCAGGCCAACATCATCCCCATTCGGTCACGATTCATAGCCAGCCTCCGCCAGCTCGCCGACCGGGGAAGTAGGTCACAACGGGACTGGCGCAGCGATGCTATCAAAACCCGCTACCGCTGCGCAGTGAGGAAATCAATCAGCGCCCGGTTGAACTCATCCGGCACTTCTTCATAAGGGAGATGGCCCGCGCCCTTGAACAGAACCAGGCGAGCATCACGAAAGTTGCTACGCAGCAGTTCGGCCGATCGCACAGATACGGCGCGGTCCCGCGTCCCCCACATGAGGAGCGTTGGGTAGTCGCCGATCTTTGAGATCGCGGTTCGCAGTTCCTCAAGGTCCGACGTCCAGTGCCGGACGATACCCAAACCATAGTTGAAAGCCCGGTTCTGGAGCACCGGCACGCGGTAACCATCCAGCGAATCGGGCGGGATCTTCGCGCCATCGCCAAACATCCTCCGCAGCCAGAGGTAATCGAGGAATCGCCAGCGCGCCACCGTGTTACGGAACAAGGTGGATCCAAAAGCGCTTCCGATGAAAGGAGCGAGCCGTTTACCGTGCGGCGACCATGGATTCACTGGGGCGACCAGCACTAACCGTCGCAAGAGCCGACTTTGTTTCTCGGCACACATGGCCGCCGCCATCATCGCCACCGCCCCGCCATGCGACGTGCCGAGCAGATCGAAGTCAGCGATGCCCGCCGCGTCAGCGAACTGCAAAACCCGCTCGGCGGCAGCGCGCATCGTGCAATCCATCCCCTTCGGAGCAACGGATAGACCCGCGCCGAGGTTATCAATGGCGTAAACCGTGGCGTACGGCGCCAGCGCCGGAATCGTGAATCTCCAGGAGAAGGAATACCCCAGCAGACCATGCAGCAGGATCATCGGCGGCCCCGATCCCGCTTTCAGATAGCGCATTCGGCCGCCGGCAACTTCCAACCATAGTTCTTCCCATGCGGGTGTACTGGAGTTGATCTGGATCTCTTCGGTGGGCGGTCGGTCTGCGATTTTTGGGGATTGGGTGGGCAACTAAAATCTCGCGATTGGAGTCTATCTAGGTGATATCGCCTCTGTCGCTTCTGTGGGGAGCTGACCCTTCGGCTCCTCCTTCTTTTTGCTTATCGCATTCCAAGCGCGGCCGAGACCAAATTCTGCGACCGGCTTCTCTTCTTCCCCAGCAGCTTCTTCAGCACTTTGATCCCTTTATCCACGTGCTTCTCCTGCAGCAGGAACGGCGGCAGGAATCGAAGCACCGTGTCCTGGGTCACGTTGAACAGAACACCCTCGGCGAGGCCTTGTTCAACAATCGGCCGCCCTGGAATTTCCAGCACCAACCCCTGGATGAACCCGCGACCGCGCACTTCCCGCGTAGATTGGTACTTATCCACCAACTCCTGGAGTTGCTGGCTCAGATAGCCTCCCACGCGCGCCACGTTTTCCAGCAGCTTTTCTTCTTCCAGGATGGCCAGGTATTCCAGACCCACCCGGCAGGCCAGCGGACCGCCGCCGAACGTCGTACCATGCTGGCCCGGTGAAATTGCGGAGGCAAACTGCTCGCGCGCCAGGAACGCACCGAGCGGTACCCCGGCAGCGATCGGTTTCGCGATGGCCACAATGTCGGGAACAACCCCGAATGCCTGGAAAGCGAAGATGGTGCCGGTCCGCCCCAGCCCGCACTGAATTTCGTCGAAGATGAGCGCGGCTTNNCCCCCTTCGCCAAATATCGGTTCCAGCACGATGGCGCAGGTGTTGTCGTTGATGGCGGCGCGTAAGGCTTCCAGATCATTCTGCGGAACAAACGTCACTTCTTCGAGCAGGGGCTCGAAGCCCTTGCGGTACTTGTCTTGTCCGGTGAGCGACATCGCGCCAAACGTGCGCCCGTGATACGACCCCTGCAACCCGACCAGCTGGCACTTGGCGTCGCCGCCCACTTTGTGCCCAGCCAGGCGCGCGAGTTTGATGGCGCCTTCCATCGCTTCGGTCCCACTGTTCGAGAAAAACACACGATCCAGTCCCGAGAGGTGGCACAGGCGCTCAGCCAGCTGTCCCTGATATTCGTTGTAGTAGAGATTCGACAGGTGAATGACCTTGGCGGCCTGCTCCCGGATCGCTTTCACGATCCGCGGGTGCGCGTGGCCGAGCGCGTTCACACCCAGTCCGGCCACGAAGTCGAGGTACTTGTTCCCTTCGAAGTCGTAAACGAAGACACCCTTCCCTCGCTCAATAGCCAGCGGATAGCGATTGTAGGTAGGCAGCAGGAAACGTCTTTCGAGGTCGGTAATCTGTTCCAGGCGGGACATAGCTGAATTGTAGAACGAGCGGGCGCGCCTGGGGACGACTCGGCGCGATTAGGATCTGCCACCTGTCTTGAGCGGCCCCTTAGGGTTCTCCGGGTCCAGGCCGGCGGCGGTCATGATCGCCCGTCCCAATTCTTCGGGAGTCACCAATCCGTGATCGGGCAGGGGCACTCCACCGATCGCTTCTTCCTCCACAATCCGGGCCACGAAACGATAGCCTCTTCCCACCACCGTCTGCAGGTAACGCGGCTGCCCCGCATCATCCTCCAGCGCCATTCTGATCTTGCGGATTACGGTATTGAGGCCCTGTTCGACGTCGACAAAGACATCCTTGCCCCACAGCACATCCGCCATCTGCTCGCGCGTGACCAGCTGTCCCTTTTGTTCAACCAGGAACATCAGCGCCTGCAACGGCAACCCCTCGAGCCGGACGGTCTCATCACCGCGGCATAGTTGATAGCGGCCGAAATCCAGCAGGAAATCGTCGAAACGGACCTTCTTCTCAGACACGAATACGACCTCGCCCTCAGCCTTGGTGTTAGAAATTCTGTTCTGCCCCGGCGGCTCTGTCAAGCCTTGCCCAGCGCGGGAACCGCACGTTGATCCGAGGCCGCAGATTCTTCAGATCAATTCATACCCCTTCAGACTGTCTCCATGGACGTTTTTCGCGAACCGGATCATTATCACAATCAAGTTGTGGGGAGCTATCAGGCACTTCCCAAAGGGGAAAGTCAGTAGAGGGAAGTGGATGAACTGCTCTCGAAATAATTCAAGAAACAGGCTTTTCTCGTTTCGCTGAAGTAAGTTAGGCGGAGCGAGAGTGTGGGGGAATCGGGAACGGGGAATTCCCGAGTTTTTCCATTGTCACCGCCTCGCTGAAGTCGTGCGGCGAGGGAATGTGGGGGGAGTCGGGAACGGGGAATTTCCGGCTCTTCCCATTGTTTATCAAAGGGTTTGGGGGGTTGACCATCCTCGATCGTTCCGCTTCTGCCTCACCTGTTTCGTTTCCCACCCCGCCTGGGTTCTGCAAGCTCCCTTCAAGGTCATACGGAGCACCCCCCTTTTGGCCCGTCAGACGGCCTTTTCGGCCGCTGGCAGGCCCTACCAAAAACAGAACTTACATTCCATAAATCATAGCGAGTATCCACAACCGCCTCTATAATGTTGGATGTGGTTCTGGGACAGTGACTTATTTACCTGATCCATCGCGCGCAGTGGCAGTGAAGTTGCTTAGAAGTAAGCGGCGCGGCGGGGTCAGCTACGCCGCGGCGCCCTCGTACCAGCCCATGAACCGAGAATTTCAGGCCCGCTTTACAGCCGCGCTGCTGTTCCTTCTGACGGCTGCGGCCATGGTCCTTGGCTGGATCAACTTCCAGAAAGAGCACCAGTTCCAGACTCCCGATGACGGGGTTTGGTGGCTGGAGTCGGACGGCCATCTGGTCGCCGACCGCCTCGATCCCAACGGACCGGCGGCGCGTGCTGGCATCCGCGCGGGCGATATCGCCGTCAGCATCAACGGCCGGGATGTGAAAACCTCCGCCGGCCTGATGCGGCAGCTCTACTACTCGGGAGTCTGGTCCAAGGCGACTTACTCTCTAACCCGCAACTCGGTTCCGCTCGACGTTCAAGTTGTGCTCGCTCCCGCCGAGCGGTCCATGAACGACTGGCTGCGGCTGATCGCGCTCATCTACCTCGGCATCGGACTCTACGTGCTGCTGCGGCGCTGGACCGCGGTCGGTTCCACTCACTTCTACATCTTTTGCCTGGTCTCGTTCGTCTTCTATTCCTTCAAGTACACCGGCAAGTTCAACGAGTTCGACTGGGCGATTTATTGGGGCAACGTTGTTTCCTGGCTGCTCCAGCCCGCGCTCTTCCTGCATTTCGTTTTGACGTTCCCAGAGAAGCGGGGCGTGGTCCGCAAGCACGGCTGGTTCCCGGTGGTGGTTTACATTCCGGGCGCGATCCTGCTGGTGGCGCACATTTTGATCCTGCGCTTCTTCCAGGCCAGCGAGCACCTGCGCTGGAATATTGACCGCGGTCAAATGCTGTACCTGGCCACCTATTTCGTGATCTCGGCCGGGGTGCTCATCCACAGCTACCAGCGTGCCAGCACCGCCATTCTCCGCCAGCAACTGAAATGGATCACGCGCGGCACCGTNNTTCGGCTACGCCATCTTCCGCTATCGCCTGATGGACGTAGATCTGATCTTCAAGCGCGGCATGGCCTACACGCTGGCGGCCGTCGCCATGGTGGGAACCTACTTTGCCGGGGTCGCTGGCATTGCCGAACTGGTCCACACGCGCGTGCCCAGTTCCGGACCCTACGGATTGATGGCGGCCATCGTGGTGACGTCGCTGCTGTTCGATCCGGTCCGCAAATGGATNNGGCCGCGAGCTGAGTTCGGAAACCGATCTCGACAAGATGCTCTCGTCGGTGGTGGACCGGCTGGCCCGCACGCTGCTGGTCGACCGGATTGCCATCTTCCTGGCCACGCCCGACATGTCACGCTTCGAAGTGGCAAAGTCGTTTGGCCTGGGCCAGGTCACCGGCTTCGATCTGTCGTTCCTGGTGAAGCCGCGGTTGGAAGACGCGGCCGGACACATCTTCTTTGAGAATACGCACTTGCTCCCGCGCGAGGCGCCGGCGGCGCAGGAAGCCATCCGCCGCATGGATTTGAACTACTTCATTCCCTGCCACGTCCAGCAGAAGACCATTGCGTTTCTCGGCCTGGGCAAGACCATGCAGGGCGACTTTCTTTCCAGCGAGGATGTGGAACTGCTCGAGACACTGGCTGGATACATCGGGATTGCGATTCAGAACGGGCGTCTCTACGCTTCGCTCGAACAGAAAGTCACCGAGTACGAGCGTCTCAAGGACTTCAACGAGAACATTGTCGAGTCCATCAACGTGGGCGTGCTCGCTGTGGACCTGCAGGACCGGGTGGAATCCTGGAACTCGCAGATGGAAGTGATGTACGCGTTGCCGCGCTGGCAGGCGGTGGGCCGCTCGCTGAGCGAAGTCTTCCCGGCCGCTTTCGTCGAGGAGTTCTACCGCGTCCGGCAAAACCCCGGCATTCATAACCTGTACAAGTTCCGCCTGGGAACTCCGACGGGCGAGCCGCGCGTGGTCAATGTTGCAATTGCGCCGCTGGTAACGCGGAAGTTCAGCGTGGTCGGACGGCTGATCATCATGGACGACATCACCCAGCGCATCGAACTCGAAGCGCAGCTCTCGCAAGCCGATAAGCTCTCGTCCATTGGCCTGCTTGCCGCCGGCGTGGCCCATGAAGTCAATACACCGCTGGCCGTCATCTCTTCCTACGCACAGATGCTTTCCAAGCAGTTGCAGTCCGACCCGCAAAAAATGGGCCTGCTCGACAAGATCACCCGGCAGACGTTCCGTGCCTCCGAGATCGTCAACAACCTGCTGAACTTCTCGCGCACCACTGGCACTGAATTCGCGGAGATCGATCTGAACAAGGTCATCAACGATACGCTTGCCCTTCTCGAACATCAGTTCAAGGTGGCGCAGGTCAAGGTGGACAGCGATCTTCATGGGGAACTGCCGCCGATCCAGGGAAACTGCGGGCGCTTGCAGCAGGTGTTCCTGAACCTGTTCCTGAACGCCAAGGACGCCATGCCCGGTGGCGGCGTTTTGCACGTGACCACCCAGAACGGCGAATTCGTCAGCGTGCGCGTCGCCGATACCGGGACCGGCATTGCGCAGGAGAACATCCAGCGCATCTACGATCCCTTCTTCACCACCAAGAACGCTTCCAAGGAAGGCCAGAATCGCGGCACAGGTCTTGGGCTCTCCGTGACTTACGGCATTATTCAGGAGCATGCCGGCAATATCCGCGTTGAAAGCCGCCAGGGCGAAGGCACCACTTTCACACTCGATTTTCCCTTAAGCAGGAAGGCTGTCCATGTCTGAGGCTGCGGTCATTTTCCGGCGCACTCCACCCGAGAACGATTCGGCGAGCCTGGGTAGCGTTCTCATCATTGATGATGAGGTTGAAATCCGCGAGTCGTTAGAAACGCTGCTCCAGATGGAGGGCTACCGGGTGGCCAGTGCGGGCACGGGCCGCGAAGGGATGGCCCAGATCGGGGAGCGTACGTTCGATGTCGTGCTGCTGGATCTCGCTCTCCCCGACAAGAACGGGATGGACGTGCTGGGTGAAATCCGCCTGCTCAATTCTGACCAGGCGGTCATCATGATCACCGCTTACGGGACGGTAGAAAATGCAGTCCGTGCCATGCAGAGCGGCGCCACCAATTTCATCCAGAAGCCGTGGGACAACGAAAAGCTTCTGGCCGATGTCCGTGCCGCGATTGCCCGAACCCGCGCCGAAGAAGAAAACGTCCAACTGAAGCGCGCCCTGAAGCAGCGCTACAACTTCGAGAACATCGTGGGCAAAAGCGAGCCCATGCTGAAGATTTTCGACCTGGTCGCGCAGGTCGCTCCCAGCCGTTCCACCGTCCTGCTGCAGGGCGAGAGCGGAACCGGCAAGGAACTGATCGCCAAGGCCATCCATCTGCACTCGACGCGGGCCGACCGTCCTTTTGTTCCCGTCAATACCGGTTCCATGCCGGCCGACTTGCTCGAATCCACGCTCTTCGGACACGTCAAGGGCGCGTTCACCAGCGCGATCGCTTCCAAGAAGGGCTTGTTCGAGGTCGCCGACCGCGGCACCCTGTTTCTGGACGAAATCGGCACCATGAGCCTGGACACGCAGAGCAAAATCCTGCGCGTGCTTCAGGATCGCAAGTTCATGCATTTGGGCGGCATCCAGGAATTGCAGGTGGACGTGCGTATCATCGCCGCCACCAACGTTGATCTTCGCCAGATGGTGCGCGAGGGACGGTTCCGCGAAGACCTTTTCTATCGCCTGAACGTCATCTGCGTGGAACTACCTTCGCTCCGCCAGCGCAGGGAAGACATCCCACTGCTGGTGGAACATTTCCTGAAGAAGTATTCCACTGAAAATGACCGCACCCGGCGCCGCATCACTCCGGAAGCCTTGCGTCCGCTGGTCTCCTACTCCTGGCCCGGAAACGTTCGCGAACTGGAAAATGTCATCGAGCGCGCCGTGGTCCTGTCCTCTAACATCGACATTGGCAGCGACCTTCTGCCCGACCATATCGCCGGCCGCGGCACGCCCCTGCCCGCCACGGACTCCAGTCCGGACGCTTCCCTGTTCGACATCGTGGAGGACTGCGAGCGCCGCATCATCAGCGACATGCTTGAGAAGTGCGGCTGGAACCAGACCGAGGCGGCCGAGCGCTTCCACGTTCCGCTCTCCACCCTGAATCAAAAGATCAAGAGACTCAGTATCGAGATCAAGAAGAAGAACAACCGGGAGTAGCGCGACCGCGTCAAGAATCATCCATGCCGCAACGCAAGTCCCACCAGGGCGGCGCAAGCGATCAGGATCGGTTCTGGAACCTTCCACCGAAACAGGATGGCAAGGCTCGCAATCGCAATCGCGAAGGTGGGCACGTCGTAAACGGAACGGCGGGCCAGAACGATCACGGCCCCCGATATCGCTCCCGTGGCCGCCGCTGTCACGCCGCGCACGAAAGCATTCAGCTGAGAATTTTTCGCCCACCGCTGGTAAGAAGGAGCGAGCAAGATAACCACCAGATAAACCGGAAGAAAAATACCCAGGGCCGCCGCCACCGCCCCGGCAACACCCGCAACCAGGTATCCGATAAAAGCGACTGTAATGACCACGGGGCCCGGGGTGATCATCGCTACCGCAACCGCGTCTACGAACTGACGATCCGTCAGCCAGTGATGCCCTTGCACCACCCCGCCATACAGGAACGGCACAACGGCGAGTCCACTTCCGAACACAAACATCCCGGCTTTTGCAAAATAGACAAAGATTTCGGCGAGCGTCCCGTTCACTCCGGCCATGGTGAAAATTCCCGGCAGGAACAGCAAAGAAGAGGCGCTTCTAGCCTGCGCGCGGCTGGGGAGGGCCCTGACCAGCAAGTTAACGACGCCGCCCAGCAGAAAGAGCCAGATGATCTCCTGCGAAGTCCAGGCCGTTGAAACCGCCAAGACGGTAAAAATTCCCCACAGCAACTTGTCTTTCCCGAGGGTGAGCTTGGTCAGCTTGAAGGCGGAGCGGGCAATGATCCCGATTACCGCCGCGCCAATCCCGTAGAACATGCCCTGCATCCAAGGCAGCCCCCCGAAGCGAACGTAGGCCGCTGATAGTCCCAGCACCATCAGGAACGAGGGTAGGACAAACGCTACTCCGACCGCGGTCGCTCCCAGCAAACCGGCGCGAAGGTAGCCGAGATAGATCGCGAGTTGCGCCGCCAAGGGACCGGGTGCGAGCTGCGCCAGCGCCAGTCCCTCCACGTAGTCCTCCTTGCGGACCCAGCCGCGGTTGTCAACCAGGTCTTGCTGCATGTGTCCGGCGAGCGCAATCGGGCCGCCGAATCCCACGGTTCCGAGCCACAGGAAATATCCGGCAAATTGGGTGAGCGGGACTTTCGTGAGTTCGTTCGTGGTCGGACTAGTCTCTGGATTCATGGTGAGAACTCTGGATAGAAGTCAGGCTGCAAAAACCCGGCAGCACCTGCGCGTGGACATCCGCTTCCATCCTACCGCGCCCCTGGCAAACTCCTCGGCAGTCCCAGACAGGTCCGGCGGTGGCTCGCCCTGAACTCCCACCCAGCTTTCCCTCTCTGCTATATTCTCCTGAGCAACCATGGCGCTCGAAATCGAACTGATCTCGCCCTTTGACGTCGCCAAAGACAGTGTCCGGGCGGTTCAGGAATACACCTTGCTGGCGGCTCGGTCCCTCGCGAACCTGTTCCGCCGTCCCTTGTACATGGGGGACATGCTGCAACAGGCCGATCTGATCGGCGTTGGCTCACTGCCCATCGTGGTTCTCACCGGAGTTTCCATTGGCGCCCTCCTGGCGCTGAATTCGGCCAGCACGCTGCAGCGCTTTGGCGGTATCACTCTGATTGGCCAGCTCGTCTCCGTCGGCATGGTCACCGAACTCGGGCCTCTCATTACTGGACTGATGGTCGCCGGACGCAACGCTTCCGGGATGGCCAGCGAACTGGGTTCGATGATCGTGACCGAGCAGATCGATGCCATGCGCGCGCTGGGCACCGATCCCACCAAGAAACTCGTCACGCCGCGCGTGGCGGCAACGTCGTTCATGCTGTTTTTCCTGACCATCATCTCCGATCTGCTGGGATTGCTCGGAGGCAACCTGGTCGCCAGCCTGCTCTTCGGACTCGACTCGCGACAGTACTGGACCAGCGCGTGGCAATTCCTGGTGTTTCGTGATGTGTTCATGGGGCTGGTCAAGCCCTTCCTGTTCGGCTTTATCATTTCGACCGTCGGCTGCTACTACGGAATGTCCACGCGCGGCGGAACCCAGGGCGTGGGCCGCTCCACGACTCAGGCGGTAGTGGCGTCGTCCGTGCTGATTCTGATCGTTGATTTCTTCGTCACCAAGCTGATCTTTGCCTTCTTTGGTGTCAGGTAGGCCATGGCTTCTCCGACTGCTCCGAGCGAAATCCGAGTGGCCGCGCAGGCTGATTCTTCCTCAGAAGCCATCGTTTTCGAAGATGTCTCGATCGCCTTCGAAGAGAACGTGGTTCTGGACGGAGTTTCGTTCCGCCTGCCGCGGGGTGAGACCAAGGCTCTGTTCGGCGTCGCCGGATCGGGGAAAAGCACTATTTTAAAGATGGCTCTGGGCCTGCAACGGCCGGACAGCGGTCGCATCTTCGCCCTCGGCGAAGAAGTTACCCGCATGACAGAAGAAGAGCTGTTTGCCATGCGGCGCCGGGTGGGGATCGTCTTTCAGGAAAGCGCCCTTTTCGATTCCCTCAACGTGCGCGATAACGTCGCCTTCCGCCTGATGGAGGAACACATCTCCGCGGAGGAGATCGAACAGCGCGTGCTCGAATCCCTGCGCTTCGTCGAACTCGAGCACACCATTGACAAGTTCCCGTCTCAGCTCTCGGGTGGCATGCGGCGCCGGGTGGCGATCGCGCGCGCCATCATCACTCAACCCGANNCAGGATGCATTCACCATGGCCACGCACCAGTTCGACAAGACCACCAATCACATGGTTGCCTTGCCCAAAGGCCAGCACGCCGAAGTACCCATGAGTTTCCTCCTCCTGCGCGATGGCAAGGTCATCTTGGACGGCGACGCGAAGGAACTTGTCAGCTCGCGCGACCCTTATATCCGCGAGTACATTGCGTAGAGTCCGGCGCCTGCCCTCGAACCTTGCAGTCTATTTCACTCCGCCCGTCGCCGCCTGCTTCATCTGAATGAAATTCTCCACATTGCTCTTGTCGACCAGCGCAGAACCCGTATCCACGAACGCTGGCACCGGGGCAAAGCTGTCCTTGGACCAGTCCTGGGTGAGCGAATTCAACTTGTGATGATAGAGATTGTCCAGTTCCCGCAATCCGACGTAGGTCATTGTGTACGGCTTCTGCGAGATGGTTGCCGCAATCACGCCTTTGCGGACCCACTCCAGCGTATCCGGGTCAGTGTCCATGGCGATGATCACTTTGTCGTTTACCTTGTACTGGCTGAGCACGGTAGCAACTTCCTTCCCCGCCAGCGCTTCCAGGCACACGAAGGCATTCACCTTGTCCTTTTCCTTACCCAGGATTTGCGTGGTGGTATCAAAGGCCACCCGTGGATCCCCCGCAATATCGACCACGCGGGTGATCTTAATCTGAGGATGAGAATCGAGGGCCGCACGATAGCCCCGCAGCCGCTCCGCCAGATTCGCTTGCCCGGGCATGGTGAACACAACTACGTTCCCCTTGCCCTTGAGTTCAGCCGCCAACCGCTCGCCGCCGGTCAGCCCTGCCTGGTAATTGTTTGTTCCAATGAAGAAGAGCCGTTTGCTGTCGGGCGCGTCGGAATCCACCGTGATNNTTCAACTGCGACGCTGCCTGGAAAAACCCCGCCCCAGCGGCCTTCCAGTAGGGAACTTGGACGTTGGCCGAGACCAGGATGTACAGCTCATCCGCCGAATGCTCGGAACCGCAGTTCGTGAGTGGCAATGCGATCAACAAAAGCGCAGCCAGAACGAAGAACTTACGTGGAAAAGACATGGCATCCTCCTTGGGAGTCGCCCATTTCTAAAGAGTTCTCCAGAAAACGTTAGAAATTGTAGCCCCGCGCCTGCCGGAAAGAAAGGACGTTGGGCAAATGGGCTTGGGGAGACCGTCAGAACGCGACCATGCCGGGGCTTCACCCCTTCACTTCTGCAACCTGACTCCTGATTTCCGCAATCAGGCTTCCGGCTTCTTTTTCGGCCCTTTGCCCGGCAACCCCACTGGGCTCTCATGGGTGCGCTCGCGAAATCCGCCCTTGAGCCCTCGTGCCAGGCCGATGCTCGACTCCCCAAACTTGTCCCGCATATGATCTGCCGCCTCGAGTGCCCTTTTCCAGCGCTGCTGCCGTGACGGCTCGATCAGGTCGAGCTGTGCCGGCCCCGCCTCAAAGTGCGACGCCTGCACGCCCAGCAACCGCACCGCCGAGCCTCTCTTCCAGTTACCCAGGAACAGTCGCCGCGCCTGTTCGTAGATCTCGGTATCGAGTTGGGTCGCCTCGTCCAGCGAATGCGCCCGCGTGATGGTGGTGAAATCCGTGTACCGCAATTTCAACTGGATGGTGCGGGCGTGGTATCCACCCTCGCGCAACCGCCTCCCCACCATCTCGGAAAGCCGCATCAGCGTCGACTGCAGGCGTTCCGCGTCGGCCGTATCCTCGCCGTAGGTGTGTTCGTGACTAATGGACTTCGGGTCCTCGTGCTCGCCAACTTCGGTGTCAAACCAACCGCCCGCGTCCTCGCCGCGCGCCTTACCCGCCAGCGCCAGACCCCATTTTCCGAAACGCCCCTCTAGATCGCCGTCTTCGAGCCGCGCGAGATCACCCACGCGCCGGATCCCCACGGCCTCGAGTTTCTGCTCCATCACTTTCCCGACACCCGGAATATCGCGAACGTCGAGCGGCGCCAGAAACTTCGCCTCTTGCGTGGGCAGCACCCACAGCACTCCGTTGGGCTTCGCTTTCGCCGACGA
>PMCH01000187.1 GCA_003154055.1 Acidobacteriaceae bacterium | reverse complement strand
TGGTCGGCGGGAGAGTCGAAATGGAAGATCTTCTTCATAAGAGCCCATCTGCGCTCAGTCCGATTTTACCTTGCGCTTTCTGCATCTTGTCATCCTGAGCGAAGTGTGAATTCCGCGAAGCGGAATTCACACGCAGTCGAAGGACCCCTAACCCCTGAGTGACCTTCCAGTTTGCCTCAAAGGAGTTTTCACCGTAGCCCGGGAGGCAGTTGGAGAACGCCTTCTGACCGCCTTGGAATTCCTGTCGGGTAGGGGCCCTTCGACTCCGTGACTGCTTCGCTGCGCGAACCAGTCACTCCGCTCAGGGTGACATGTGATAGAGAGTCTCTTTGTCCCTCAGCATTTCACTTGATGAAGTACCCCGACACCCGCCACTTGCCATCCTTGTCCAACATCGGAGTGATCGTCTCCACCGCTGACTGCTTGTGTTCGAAGCTGCTGTCGAACTGGATCACGACATACTCGCCATCCGGAGCTCCCGGGAGCGTTGTGGTGTACTTGGCGCTCTTGAGTTTGCGCGACAGCATTTTGCCCAGGGGAGTCCGGGCTGCTCCTACCGCGCTCTGCCATTGCTCTTTGGTGACGGCGTTCTTGAACAGTTGGGAGGCTTCCTGCCAGCTGTCGGCGTACTTGCCGGCGTCGACCAGTGCCAGCCACGATTCGGAAGATTGCTGGGCTAGTTGCTCGGGCTTCTGCTGGGTCTGGGCGACAACGGAAACACCGATCAGCAAGACGAGGAACAGCAGGGCGGACGTCGGTTTCGACGATGATTGTGGGATTCTCGCGATCATTCGGAATGCTCCTTCATGTCCCCAACGAGCAGGGTGTAAATCTGGACGGGCGAGGACGCCCGTCGCTCCATCGTTGCCGGCGGGGCACCGGCGCTACAACTGCCGGGCTTTGCCCGGCTGGACGGACGAGGGCGTCCGTCCCTACGTGAGCAGTGGCGCCGCCCCACCTGCTACGCGCCCCGCTTCGTCTTCAACTCGACCAGCAACTGCTCGATGCGGTCTTCTTTTTCGAGCGCTGCCAGGCGGTCTTCGACGTCGTCGGCGAGGATTTCGGCCTTGGCTTGGCCGACAGCCTCTTCGCGGGCGACTTTGCGCTTCATACGATCGAAGGTGGCGGACTTTGTGTTTGCAGCCATGCCGGACTGCGCGTCGGACGCCTTGCTGGCGGCCCGCGCGCGGCGATGCTGCGCGATCAGAAGATCGGCCTTGGCGTTGGCTTCGGCCAGTTTCTGTTCGAGCTTGCGCAGCGCTGACTTCAGGTTCTCGACCTGGGCTTTCTGGTCTTCGACCTGTTGATTGAAGTTCCCGCTCAGCTCGCGATAGCTTTCCACGCGGAGCAGGGCAGCGCGGGCCAGGTCGTCCTGCTTCTTGTCGACGGCGAGTTCGGCCTTGCGCATCCATTCCGGCACTTTGTCCTCGTTCTCCTGTTTTTTCTTTTCCAGCAGGTGCTCATCGGCGATGGCGATGGCGACCTGGGTCTTGACTTGCAGAAGCTGGTTCTGCATGTCGAGGATTACCTGCTTGATCATTTTTTCCGGATCCTCGGCCTTGTCGACCAAGTCGTTGAGGTTTGCCCGGACCAATGTGGAAACGCGTTCGAGTAATGCCATAAATCACCTCTGGTAGTTTCTAGTCGCTGGTTGCTCGTTTCTCGTCATGCGGTGACCGTCCATGTTTCCTGTCAACCCACGACTCGGCACTAGCTCGCAGCTTCAGTTGTGATCTCGCTTCCAGGCTCCGCCGACTACCGTGATTGCGATGTACAGCGCGATGCCGCCGGCTACCCAGATGCCCATGTGGCCGGTCGCGGCGCCCATCGCCGCTCCCATCGCGGCTCCCAGGGCGACCGACAGGCCCAGCGATCTTGCTTTGTGAACTTCTTCCTGCACGGATTCCTCCTCCATCCTCAGTGGTAACCCAGCCGAGCTTCGCTCGGCATGGACGGGCGAGGGCGCCCGTCCCTACACAAGCAGAGATGCGGCAAGCCGCGCCTCTATACCCGGAACTCGCCTCACTTAGCTGCACCCTTACCGTCCGGCCCGTCCGTCTTGACCGTCTTGTCGCCGATCTGGCGGACCTTGCCGAGCAGTTCGGTCAGGGGCATGCCCGACAGCGTTTCGAACAATGCCGGGACCTGGGCCGCCATCTTGGTGATGTCGCCGGTGATCTTGTTCATCCCGGCGGTATCGCCGTTGCCGGTGGAGACGATGGTGATCTTGTCCACGTTCGCCAGCGGACTCGCCAGCGCGCGGACGATTTCCGGCATGCTGGCAAAGAGTTTGTCGATGACCGCGGCCTGGTTGTACTCCTGGTAGGCCTCGGCTTTGACGTTCATTGCCTTCGCTTCCGCTTCACCCTTCTTGAAGATGATCTCGGCTTCGGCCTCGCCTTGCGCGCGAATCGCCGATGCGTGGCCTTCGGCTTCGGCGATGAGCCGTTGCTTTTCGGCGGCAGCCAGCGTTTCGATGCGTTGGCGGTCGATCTCGGCGCCCTTCAACACGGTTGCGATCAGCTCTTTCTCGCGGCGGTTGATTTCTGCTTCCTGCACCTTGACCTGCTGCTCTTTCTCGATTTGCAGGACCTTCACCTGCTCGGCGACGACCTGCTGCTGCATGATGTTGGTTTGAATGTCGTACGCCTTGTCGGCCTGCGCCTGCTGCCGTTTAGTGAGTTCCTGATATTGCGCTTTCTTGATTTCGAGATCGCGCTGCGCTTCCGCCTGTTTTGCCTGTGAGAGCGTCTCCGCCAGAACCCGTTCCTGGTCGGCTTGCGCCTTGGCTACAGCGGATTCCCGAGTCGCAAGGGCGCGCCTGATTGCCGTGTCGCGATCGGCTTCGGCCGAGGCTACATCGGCGTCGCGCTTGATGCGCGCCACATCGGGCTTGCCCATGTTGGTGATGTACTCGTTCTTGTCGCGGACTTCCTTGATGGTGAACGAGATCACCTCCAGGCCCATCTTGTTCATGTCGTCGGCGCAGGTGGCGCGCATGCGATCGCCCACCATCTCCGGCTGCTTCACAATCTCTTCGACTGTGAGTTGGCCAATAATGCCGCGCAGGTGGCCTTCCATCACCAGCCGGATCAGGCCTTCACGCTCCTGGTCGGTCTTGGTGAGGAATTGCTCGGCGGCGGTCAGGATGGATTCAACATCCGACTTGACCTTGATCTGCGCGACCGCCTCGACTGTCACCGCCACACCCTGTTTGGTGTACAAGTCCTGTTGCGGCGCCACGTCGAAAGACATCAACTCCAGCGAAAGGCCACGACAGACTTGGACCATCGGAAAGACGATGGTGCCGTGCCCTTTCACCACGCGGGTGCCGCCGAACCCGTAGACGATGAGCGCTTCATGCGGGCCTGCTTTGCGGTATAAGCGGGCCAACATGCTGGTCAGGAACAGAATGGCCATGACCATGAGCCCTACGATGACCCAGATTTCCGTTGCTATGCCGAACATATCGCCTCCTGAAATTGCTTCTAGCTACTAAGCTCCTGGCTTCTAGCGGGCCGGAGCCGTGCCCTTGCTAAAGTCGTGCTTGAAACTAGCTTTAGCGGCTCATGACCTGGTCCAGATCGCGCACGATTCTTTGCGGATCGTTGTGCCCCAGAAAAATTTCGCCGTCCGAAGTCCTGATGTGCACGACCTGGTTACACCAGACGTAGGCGCGTGTCTTTCCGATGCCGCGAATGCCATACCCGCGAAGCAAAGTCCACGGCTCGATCGAATAACTCACGATCGACTGTTTCGGAATCGTGCGCAGGCGGAACCCAAGCATCCGAATCTCAACCCCGTGCCGCAGGAAGCGGTACTGAAAGCCGCTCCAGGTCATCGCCAAAACGCCCAGGCCGATTACGCATACCAGGATCGCGGGCCAGCGGACGGCTGCGGTTGGAGTGAGCGCCAGCGCGATCACCGGCCCAAACAGTGCCGGAAGGATGAGCAGAGTCCACGCCCGGCCGGAATGCGTCTCTTCCGCGAACACGTCGCCTTGCAATGCATCGTTCATATTCAACCCCAAACGACTGAGTGTCACTCCAACGCGCCCGCTACTCGTTTGCCATCTCCTCCCATCGCTGGACGTAGGCGATGCCCTTCTCATAGCGCGTGACCACCACTTCAGCGCCCTTCTCGAGCGCGCCGCCATTCTCGCTGCGGGCTCCGCAGGTGCGGCGCGTGCCGGCCTGCGAGTAAATGATTTCGCCGGTGCCGCCTTCGCGAATCGGGTTGGAAAGCCTGCCCAGCACGCCGACCATTTCGTAGTCGGCGGGATCCATCGTCTCCTCGCGCGACATCAGCACGCGGGTGAGAAACAGAAAGACCACGGTCGCGCCCGCCAGTCCGGCAGCGACGGCGATCAACAGGCCGAGCAGAAGCCATATCCCGGAGAAGCGCGTGATCAGGTAGCCGGTCCCTCCGAACCAGGCGAGAAACGCAGTCAGCGTGATGAAGTTGAAGGGCGAAACTTGCGCGACGTGCAGGCCTTGCGCTCCGGGTGTTCCGGACGTCTGTCCTGGGGCAGCGCCAGTTGCGTGTCCGACCGGCGCGTGGCCGACGGGCAGATGGCCGCCTCCGAAGTGCAGGGTGTGCGGGATGTGCAAGTGCCAGCGCAGACCTCCGGAGAGGAACGAGATGAAGCTCAACAGAAAGCCAATGGCGAAACAGATCAGGTAGAAATCCGACCAGGTCATAGCCGCCTCCCTTCACGCCCATGGAGTGGCGCGGTTTCCGGGCGCAACGCTTCGAACAACCGGTCTGCCAAGCCCGGCGTGTTCAGGATCTCGCCCAGCAGCAGCACGCAGCGCCGGGTGTCTTTCTCCCGCGCCAGCTTGATCAGAACTTCGCTGACCTCGTGATCGCAGGCGAAGCGCTCCGAGCCTTGCAGCAGCCATACATCGAGCTGGCCCTCGGTGGTGCGCAGGTCGGAGACGAGTTCCGTGTGGTAGCCCTCGGGGTCATCGACCAGGAAGCCGGGGTGCACCTTGAAAAACTTCGCCAACAGCGTGCGCGTGGATTGCGTCATATGCGGCCGCTTGCCGCCTTCGATCTGCGAAAGATACGACTGGCTGATCGACTTGCCCGTCTCCGCGCGAATCGCCTTCATTAATTCCTGCTGGGTCATGGGGCGGTTCATGCCGCGCAAGGAGCCTTCCACCTCGCGCAGGTAGCGGATTTTTTCGGCCAGCGTCATATTCCAGATCGCAATTACAATATTCCAATATGCGATATGTGTCAAGAACTGGATTTGCCGTGGGTGGAATGAGTTACGCAGGGGGACAGATTCTCTGCGTTCCCCGCGTTTTCTCAGCGTGCTCGGCGGTTAAGAGCTCTTGACCGCAGAGGACGCAGAGTGTGGCGGTAAGGGCGCGGAGGGACTCTGGTTTGCAATCCTGGCAGCGCGGCGGACTGGAGTGCCCGCCCTACGCGGACACGCTAGAACATGCGGGCGTTGTGCTTCTTCTGATGGATTTCGTTCGAGGGCTTGTTCTGCTGGTGGTTGACTTTGGTTTCTTCTCCCGCTGAGAGCTGCCCGCCGTCTTCCTCGCGGTCCGGGTCGACTGCGCGATGGAGCGTCGTCTGCCTGGTCTGGAGTTTGGCGGATCGGCCCGAGGTCAGTTGACTGGTCTGGAGTTTGGCAGTGCCGTGCTGCGGGGTGGCGGCTCGCTGAACGACGGCGGCCTTCGGATGAATCGAATGAGTAGCGGCGAGGCGGGGATTGTGCGCGCTGGCTGCGGGGCGCTTGCCAGCATGGTCGTGGCGCACTGGTAGCGCTTCCGTATCCACGCCGGTCTCCTTCTTTTCCAGGTTGGCGGCCTCGCCCTCAGTCTGACGTGGGCCCGGCGCCACAACGGCGCTGCCCGGGTCGTTGTTCCGAGCGGTGTTCTGGGGTAGAGCGGGCACGGCCAGCGCGCAGAGGACGGCAGCCAGAAATATTTTCTTGTTTGCGGTGTACATCGTGATTTCCCCTTTCTCATTCCCGATCGCGGGACCGGGCTGGCATGGGCGACTGCGCGGGGCTGCGCCAGGGGAGGAAAACGTCACTACAGCCGATGTTGGGGCACCGGAGGGGGGAAGGCAAAGGCTCTTCGGTAATTGGGCATTACGAAGGGGAATGGGGGGCAGCAAACCGGGCATTGTCCGAAATAAATACGCAAAAAAGCCTCCGGAGACCGGAGGCTTTTTGTGGGGAAACCAATCTATTTACTGCACGATCGTTATCTACTGGACGATCAGTGTGACCGGGGCATTGTGCGAAACCGATCCCGAGGAACCCGTGATGGTGATGGTGTAGGTACCCGCGGGCGTACCCCCGGTAGTCGTCGTTGTGCTGTTGCTGCTTCCGCACGCCGGTTGCAGCAGGATGATGCCCGCCACCAGTCCAAGCAAGGCTCCCGCCAGCCAGCGGCGGCGGCGGATGCCGGCGCCGACACCGAGGCCGACCAAGCTCAATCCTCCGACCGGCAGCCAGGTAGCATAGATCGGCCCATCGTGGAACAGGCTCCCAGTGACCA
Source organism: Acidobacteriaceae bacterium (assembly GCA_003154055.1). GTDB lineage: Bacteria > Acidobacteriota > Terriglobia > Terriglobales > Acidobacteriaceae > Acidiflorens. The sequence goes on along the minus strand of PMCH01000187.1, from coordinate 22,396 downwards.
CCGGACGCGCCGTGGTCGCGATGTTCAGGGTCGTGGTCTGGGAAGCGCTCCCGTTGAGTGTGATGGTGGGGCTGGTGAACGTTCCGGAGCTGGCCGTCGGCAGCGTGCTGTTACTCATGGAAATGGTGCTGGTGTACGCCCCGACCGGGGTGAGCGTGACCACGAAGCTGGTGCTCTGACCCGCCGTAATGGTAACTGACGCCGGCGACGGCGGCGGGTTCCTGATGCTGAAGTCGTTGACCGCCACGGTCGCGGAAGCGAACGGAACGAATGCGCCGCCGTTCGCGCTCAAGGTTGGGGCGACCGAGAGAGAAGTCGTTCCGACCGTGGGAGTCAGGACGACGGTGACGGTGGCATTGGAACTGGCCGGAACCGCTCCAATCGCGCACGTCACCTTGCCGCTCGCGGGATTTTGACAGGTGCCGCCCGGCGAAGCGCTGGCGGAAGTGAAAGTCACGCCCGAGGCTGGGTACGAACCGTTGAAGACTACGTTGCTGGCCGGATCGGGTCCGGTGTTGGTGAAGATGAAGGTGAATGTGACCGGGTTCCCTACGCTTGCCGGGCTGGGGCTGGCGGTGGGCGAATTGGCAGCGTAGACGAAAGTGCTGCTGCTGCCGATCACGCTCACAAACGCGTCCTGCGTGCCTCGCTGGTTCGCCTGAAGTGCATTGACCTTGGGAAAATCCGACGACGATTGTGTTTCACCCGCAATGAAGGTCGGGCTGCTATCCCGATTGGGGTCGAGCGCAATCCCGGTCCCTTGATCGAACGCGCTCCCGCCCAGGAAGGTGACATATTTGCCAGCCGCTCCGCTGGTCGGGATCAGGGCGGCGAATGCATCGTTCGTTCCGCCATATCCCTGGAAAGGATTCGTGGTCACCAGGTCGCCGGAACTGGTCGACCCGGTGACGTGGGCCGCTTGAACGGAATCTGCCGCGATGGCGCGGCCGATGTCTTCACCGGTGCCTCCGATGAACGTAAAGAAGGTCAGCGGGAAGATCGTGTTGGTCCCGGTTGGATTGGTGATCTTCGCGATGAACGCGTCTCCGCCCCCGAGGTTGTTATTGACGTGGACACTCCAATCGGACGAGAAAGTTTCGCCCGTGACGTAGGCATCGTTGGCGTTGTCCACGGCAATAGCGAGTCCGGTGTCGTTATCACTGCCGCCCAGATACGTCGAGTACAGCAACCCGGCGCCATTGGGCCGGTTGGGGTTGATCTTCGCCACGAACGCGTCGGTGGCGCCGGTCAGAGCGATGTTGCACGCCGTGACCGACGGCGGCTCATTAAGGCACGCCTGCTGCGCATTCAGGATCGGGAAATTGGTTCTCGGATCGTTGGTGACGGCAGTCGGATCAAAAATGAAATTCGTGGTGCCGGTGATGTACATGTTGCCGCTGGCGTCGATCGCAATCCCACCGTCCGTGGCGGTCGCTCCGGCGGGATTCTGGCCGCCGAAGTACGTCGAATACAGCATGCTGGTCGCGCCGGTGCCGGCTGTATTGATCTTGCTGGCAAAAAACTGGGTGGTGGCCAGCGAAGTCGTTTGATATCCGGTGGTGGTTGCGGGGAAGCCGGTAGCCGCGTCCGTGGAGGTCGTGTTTCCGGTGACAAAGGCGTTGTTGCGCCCGTCGATTGCCAACCCGGTGACCTGGTCGACCGCATTCGCTGCCGCATTGGTGCCCGCCAGGTAAGTGGAATAAAGCAGGTTGATGGCGTTCGCATCCAGCCTGCTCAAGAATCCATGGGTTCCCGTAACCGGAGGTGAAGTCTGGAAGGCATTGGTGCTGGTCGGGAAGTCGTTTGAAAAGGTAGTTCCCGCCACGTACACGTCTCCGGTGCCCGAATCAACCGCAACTCCCGCCAGAAGCTCAGTCTGCGAGCCGCCCAAATACGTGGCGTAGACCAGCGTTGAACCCGTCGCGTCGATCTTCGCAATGAAAATGTCATCCGTCCCATGGTTGCTGGTCTGGAAAGTGCCAGAGACCCCAGGGAAGTCCGCCGAAGTGGTGGAGCCCGCGACATACATGTTCAAGCCGGAGTCTGCTGCGACGTGCGTCAGGCGCTCAACACCAGTTCCGCCCAGGTACGTCGAATAGCTGAGGACCGGGTCAATAACGAGTTCGCGGCTGTGGTCGTAGGGGCCGACTTCAAATCCGATACGGTTGCCGGCGAGTTGGTGAAAGCGTCCGTCAACGGATTGCTGCAGGTTGCCATTGGCCTGATACACACTCGGCGCGTGGAAGCGGATATCGCCCTGGCCGGTGGAGAGCACGAGATCGCCCGAATCGAGGTGGGCGGCAGCGCCTTCAAAATCCATCGCAATGCGGCCGGGATCGGCGCCGGGAGCGACGCGGAAGTCGTATTCGAGCTGTCCCTGGCGCCCGTAGTAGGCCAGGTCCACCCCGGGGTAGACATTCGAGTATTCGACCCGCGCGAACTGCGGCACATTGTGGCGCCACTTTTTGGGATCGTTGCCGATGAAGTAATTGCTCTTGCCGGGGAGAAGTTGGGCGCCGGAAACACGAGGAGCGGTGTTGGCTCCCGCAAGGCGCATGCGAATCACGCTATTGGCTGACGGCTGATGGCTGACGGCTGAGCGCTGCAGTTCCAGCACCGCTTCGTCCGCCGTGAGGAAAAGTCCGTAGCCATGGCCGCGGGCCATGAACTTGACGCGGGAATCGGTCTGTCCCTGGTTGACCTCGAAGAATAGAGGGAGGGATACCGACAAAACCGGTGGGCGAGCGGAGGCCGAGGCACGCCTGGCGGTGGCCTGGCGCCCCGCGGACGCTAGATAAAGCGCGGGGCCGATCACGGCAATGAGCGTGAGCGCCACAAAAGCGGATTTCATCCGACGACCTGTCACTGAACCTATCTCCGAAACATGGTAATTCCGATTCACGAAGCTCCTCCGGTTACCCAATTTCATGGAGTGAAAAGAAGATCGGCACACAAACACCGCAGTGGCTTGACGCCCTCAGGAAGCGGATGCGTACCTGTCACCAGAACTGGGGTTAAAGCAAACAATTACTTTTACATCCGGGAGATACGCTGTCAAGCCGAGCTGGGAGTTTTAGGACCGCTTTAGTGAGAAGCGGACGAGGGAATTTTGGTTGCTACGAAGACCTCAGTTGTCAGGTTTCCTCCGACAAGAGCTTCCAGGCAGGCCTATCTCGAGGGACATCAGACGTGGATGTCGATCAGTGGCTGCACTCGCCTGACCTGAATCCGCTTCTCACGCTTCCGGGTTTGGGCTATGTCGTAGGAAGCCTGCATCCTCATGAGGGTGTCCATCTTTACTCCGAAGGCTTTTTCCATGCGAAGCGCCATGTCCCCGGACAGATCGGCTTTGCCGTTGAGGAGGCTTGAAAGTGCGGGCCGGGAGACTCGAAGCGCCGCAGCCGCTGCCGTAACCGACAAGCCAGCAGGCTGAATGATTTCCGTCCGGATGAAGTCTCCAGGGTGGGGCGGGTTCTTCATGGGCATGGTATCCCCTCACTACTCTAGTGGTAGTCTTCCAGGTTCACGTCGCAGATTTCGTCCTCCGCCGCGATGTCGATTCGGAACGTCAAACGCCGGTTGCGGGTTACGCTGAGGCTCCACGTTCCGTGGCGGTTGCCGGTCAGTGTGTGCACCCTCCACGCAGACAGGGCACGCAATTCCTCCGCGTCCTCCATGTCATCCAGAAACGCGAACATCTTGCGGAGCTTGTCGGCTGCATCGGCCGGAACGCCCTTTGCGCTGTCCTCCGCATAGAGCTTCTTCAGTCCCTTGTGAGCGAAGTTCCGGATTTGCACAATTCAACTGTAGCCTGTAGCTTAACACTTGTCAATCCGAAGATGTCAAAGCGGAGGATATTCTGGGCAGACGCGGCAAGCCGCGTACCCTACTTCTTTTTTAGATCTTCAATTTCCCGCTTCAATTTCGAATAGCGAGACACCAGCGTGGAGAGGTAGGCGATGTGGATGATCCAGGCGGCGGCATAGGCGGCAAAAAGATATCCGTTGCCGCTCATCGGCGACTCCCGGGATCTTCCATCAGGGATTCCATGGCCTGGGCTTCTTCCACGTCGCGCTGGATCTTTTCCAGGCGATAGCGCGACCAGCAGACGAGAAAAGCAAAGCAGGAAAACGCCAGCCAGTTGATGAGAAGGACGTGCAGCATGCGGGGGTCAATCGACCCGCCGCCACCCATGACCGGCTGCGGGTGCTGCGTCCGGAAGAACCAGATCGAGAAATAGACAAAAGGCACACACAGCGCGCCGAGAACCGCCAGAGCGGCTGCCAGCAGGGGCGTTTGCCCGCTGGCCGAATAGCGCCGCAGCATCAGGTAGCTCAGGTAGATGAGCCATAGCACCAGGGTCGAGGTGAGGCGCATGTCCCAGGTCCACCAGATGCCCCAAACCGGACGCGCCCAGATGGGGCCGGTGACCAGAACGATGGTGCAGAAAACCACGCCGACTTCGGCACTCACCAGGGCGACCATGTCCGCCTTGGGGTTGCGCCGGGCAAGGTACACGATGGAGGCCACGAAATTGATGGTGAACAGGATGAACGCGGTCCAGGCGGAAGGCACGTGGTAGTAAAAAATGCGCTGCACGTCGCCCATGGTCTGTTCGGTGGGCGCTCCGACCAGCGCCATGTAAAGCGCATAGCTCAGCAGGATCGCGGTCAGGACGCCGAAGATGGGGAAGGCCTTATTCATTGAGTCATTCAGTCATTGAGGTATTGAATCATTGAAGACCTTGCCACCAATCACTCAATGATTCAATGCCTCAATCGTTTCATTCCGCGTTCAGCACGGTTTCAAACAGCAACAGACAGACCGTAGTAAACACCAGATCGTAGGTCACGAGCAACACAATCCAGAAACGCGCGCCTTCTCCGTTCAGAATCGAAGTGGTCGCCTGCACCATGGCGAGGATGGCCGGGATCGAGATCGGGAACAGGAGCAGCGGGAGCATGATCTCGCGGCTGCGCGTCCGCAACGACATCGCGGCGAAGAATGTTCCGTTCACCACCAGGGCCCAGGTCCCCAACAGAGCCACTACCAGCAATTGCCATGCCGGACCGAGCGCTCGCAGTTGGTAAAACGCGATGAAGAGCGGAGTCATCAGCGCTTCGAGCACAGTGACGAAGATGAAATTGCCCAGCGCCTTGGCCACGAACAGGGAATTGGCGGGAGCAGGCGAGACGCGGTAAGCGTCGAGCACCTGGTTGCGGATTTCGCGCGCCCAGGTCTGGTTCAACGCCACGACCGCGGCGAACAGAAACGCCACCCAGATCAGGCCTCCGGCGATGTGGCGGGACTCCTCGGCGTTGGGATCGAACGAAAAACTGAACACCACCACCACCAGGAGTGAAAAAAACAGCATGGAGTTGATGGCGTCTTTCGACCGCCACTCCAGGCGGAGGTCTTTGAGCAGCGTGGCGCGGGTGATGCCGGTGGGCGCGGGCATCAGTGCGCTCCCTCGGGCGGCTTCAGTTCACGCGTGCGTCCGATGATCTGGCCCGACTGCATCCAGACGAACTCGTCGGCCGCGCCTTCGAGCAGCGAGGGTTGATGGGTCACCACGAAGATGGTCTTGCCCTGGTCGCGAGTGCGGGCCAGCAGGCGGACCATTTCCGTGGCCGAGTGAATGTCGACGTTGGAGAACGGCTCGTCGAGCAGCAGAATCTTGGGATCGTGCAGGAGCGCCCGCGCCAGCGACATCCGCTGCCGCATGCCCTGAGAATATTGTCCGACCGGGCGCACGAGTTCAGGATCGAGGCCGACAGAGCGAATCACATCGGCGCAGCGCGAGTCGTCAGAGATGCCGTAGAGCCGCGCGAAATAAGTCAGGTTCTCGAGTCCGCTCATCTCGTCGTAGAGAAGCGACGGATGCGCCATGTAGCCCACCTGATGGCAGATGTCCTGGAATTTCTTCTGGCCGAGGACCGTGAATTCGCCGCGCGTGGGATGGTTCAGGCCCGCCAGAGTTCGCAGCAGCGTGGTCTTTCCGGCGCCGTTGTCGCCGAGGATGGCGTAAAGCCTGCCGCCGGAAAAATCGGCGGTCACGCCGCGCAGGGCGGCGAATCGGCCAAATTGCTTGATCAGATTGGAGACGCTGATGACGGGCGCGGTTTCAGTCACCGGGTTGAGAATCAGTTCGCCATCCCACTGGAACTCGGGCTCTGGACCTGCGTCATGCTCTTGCCGGGTTCGCTGGCTGGAGTCACTCCGGGTTGGCCGGGCTGGGGCGCGTATTTCGAAGCGCACTTGGCTTGCAACTGCTTCGCGTGAAAGACTCCATCGCGACCGAAGCTGCCGTCCGCGAGTGCTTGCGAATCGTCTTTGAAGGTGTCGGGCGGAGCCTCGGTGCCGGTGTAGGAAACGGGCAGCGTCAAATCCTGTTCTTTCAGCAGGAACTCGACCCGAGTTCCCGAACGCTTAATCGATCCCGGCACCACATTTCCGGCCACACGCAGGCGTTTGGTATAGGCGCCGTCGCCCATGGTGTGAAGTTCTTTTATGGTTACGTAGTAACTCTTGCTGTCCTGGACGCCGGTGTAGGCGAGATAACCCAGCGAAAGCAGAATCACGACCGTGACCCCGCCGAACTTCAGATACTTGCCGACTTCGCTCGACATGATTCCCACACCCCTATCCGAAAACTGTACGCGCTGCTCTGGTGCGGGGTCAAGATGGCCAGATTCCTGGACATCGCCCCGCCAGAGCAGCACGTTTACGCCACCTCTTGCGGAAGGCTAAGCATTTAGAATGCCTTTGGGCACTGCCCACAAACTCACGAGGACACACCGGACCCATGATTCACCCCTGGCACGACGTCACCCCGGGCGGTAAGCTTCCGCAGGAATTCAACACCGTGGTCGAGATTCCGTTCGGCTCGAGCGTGAAATATGAACTCGACAAGACCAGCGGCCTGATTAAGCTCGACCGGATCCTGTATTCGGCGGTTTACTATCCCGCCAACTATGGATTCGTTCCGCAGACCCTGGCCGAAGATGATGACCCCCCTGGATGTTCTGGTGCTATGCCAGGAAACGGTGGTTCCGCTGACCATCATTCACGCACGGGCGATCGGGTTGATGACCATGATTGACACCGGAAAGAAAGACCACAAGATCATCGCCATTGCGACCGAGGATCCCGAGTTCAACAGCTATCGCGAGGCCGCCGAGATGCCGCCGCACCGGGCGATCATGCTGCGCCGCTTCTTCCAGGACTACAAGCAACTGGAAGGGAAGAGCGTGGAGGTGGACGAGATTCGTCCGGCGGGCGAGGCGTATCCGATCATCGAGGACGCGTTGCGGCGCTATAGCGAACAGAGAAGGAAGGGATTCAAGGGGGCGGTCTGAACTAGTCCAACCCCAGCGCCCTCCACAACGCCCGCTTCAACTCCGCCAGCTTGGCGCGGGACAGGGAATTTGCATCGATATTTCCCCGATTGCAGTCGCCGAGGCGCCAGCTCAGCAAGTTCGTCCAGACGAGCGCAAGAACTGTTATGTCGAAGTTGTCCCCCGCTGTCTTCCAGTCGAGGTTTGAATCGTCCTTCTGAAAAGCCCAGAAAAGGGGCCTAAGGCCGTAGACACGGACCCGCCTCGCATGTACTATCCGCGCTAGTAGATCGGCTGGTCCGATCGGGGTCCCCCAAGAATACTCCCGTAATTTCACCCTGGTTCCGTGGAGGGAATTTCACATGAATACTCGTCGCGATTTCGCGCGTGCCGCGAAGTTAGTGTTGCTAGTCATCCTGACCGGCGTCCTTTCAGCCTCTGCTGCGCAAGCCGGGCGGCCGAGCTTCAAAGCTCCAGTTGCAAAGTCTTCGACGGCGGTGGCGTTCGATGTATCACCTGCGATGCGGGACTTACCGCTGTCCGTTCCTCTCACGCTGTTTTCCACGCCCGGCGAGCGGGAAATACGGCCGGAAGGTGGAGTCGTTGCGAAAGATCGCGGGTTTTCGGGCGACGCTGCCGTCCAGCGCACCACCACCCGGCTGGGAACTCTTGCCACCAACATCCCCAGCCCGTTGCTGACCTTTGAAGGACTATCCAACGTCAATAACCCCTTTCTGGTTGCGCCGCCGGATCCGATCGGCGAAGTGGGTCCGAACCACTATGTCGAGATGGTGAATCTGGTGTTCGCCGTTTACGACAAATCAGGCAACCTGCTGGCCGGGCCAACGCAACTCGGCGATCTGTGGGCAGGGTTTGCGATTGATGACTGCACGGACCTTTCGGGCGACCCGGTCGTGCTCTACGATCACCTCACCGACCGCTGGCTGCTCAGCCAGTTCACCACGCGCGGTCCCATCTACTACAACTGCGTCGCGATCTCGCAGACGTCCGACCCGACCGGGGCCTACTTCCGTTACGCGTTCTCGGCGGGGGAGTTTTTCCCGGACTACCCGAAATACGGAAACTGGCCGAAGACGTACCTGCTGACCTCGCGTGACTTCGGGCCCAATGGCGAGTACGGCATCAGCGTGTACGGTCTGGAAAAGGACAAGATGATCGCGGGCGATCCGAATGCCCGTTCGGTGAAGTTCTTCCTCGACTCTGCCGTGATTCCGATCTACCTGATGGGCGATGGTTTGTTGCCCGCGGACTTGGACGGGCATCATTTGCCATCGTCCACTACTGCCGCACCAATTGTCGGAAGTATGGACGACGGCGGTCCGTATGGTGCGCCGTTCGATGCTCTAAACATCTGGGAGTTCTCGGTTAAATGGAGAGGAGTCCCAATCGCTTCGATTAACCTTGCCACACAGATCCCAGTGGCATCCTTTGATTCGGTGTTTCCATGTTCCCCGGGTGCCCGCGACTGCATCCCACAACCGGGAATCACCGATCCGGCCCGATTTCTCGACATCCTTTCCTACCGGCAGCGCGTAACTTGGCGACTCGCTTTCCGCAGGTTTGGAACGTTCGCCTCGATGGTGACGAACCAATCGGTGGAGGCGGCGCCCGGAGTGGCTGGCGTTCGCTGGTATGAAGTCCGGAAAGACGGCAGTGGGTACTCGCTGTTTCAACAGGGCACGTATGCTCCCGATGATGGCGTGCACCGTTGGATGGGAAGCATCGCCCAGGATCGTAAGGGCAACATGGCTCTGGGTTATAGCGTATCGAACGCCACCGACGTTTTCCCCGGCATACGCTACACCGGCCGCCTGAAGAAGGACCCGCTCGGCCAGATGACTCTGGGCGAAGGGACCATTATTGATGGAACCGGCTCGCAGACCACCACGTCCAGCCGCTGGGGCGACTACACCTCGATGAACGTTGATCCCACCGACGACTGCACGTTCTGGTATGTGAACGAGTACTACACGGTCACATCACTGGCAAACTGGCAAACCCGGATTGGTAGCTTCCGGTTGCCGGGCTGCCCATGATGAGATGACGTGTTCGACAACTTGCCCTCCCCCAACAAAAACGCCCAGCCGAGAGGCTGGGCGTTTCACGTCCGCGAAGAAGTTTTACCGTTTGACCTCGTCCTTGGCCACCACCCCGTCGCGGATGGAGATGATGCGGTGGGCGTATTCGGCGATGTCGTGTTCGTGGGTGACGAGCACGATGGTGTTGCCTTCGGCGTGCAGCCGATCCAGCACGGCCATGATTTCAAGGCCAGTTTGCGAGTCGAGGTTGCCGGTGGGCTCGTCGGCCAGGATGATGGAGGGCTTGTTCACCAGGGCGCGGGCGATGGCGACTCGCTGGCGCTGTCCGCCGGAAAGCTCGTTCGGTTTGTGGTGCATGCGGGATTCCATGCCGACCGCGGCTAGTGCGCCTTTGGCCCGTTCCGCGCGTTCCGCGGACGGAACCCCGGCGTAGATCAGCGGGAGTTCGACGTTATGCAGCGCGGTGGCGCGCGCCAGCAGGTTGAAGGTCTGAAAAACGAATCCGATTTCCTTGTTCCGGATGCGCGCCAGCTCGTCGTCATCGAGCTCGCTGACCAGCTGGCCGTTCAGCCAGTACTGGCCCTTGCTCGGGGAATCGAGGCATCCGATCAGGTTCATCAGAGTGGATTTGCCGGACCCGGAGGGTCCCATGATGGCCACGTACTCGTTGCGCTTGATGCGCAGGGTGACTCCCCGCAGCGCATGCACCTGCTGCTCCGAGCCCATGTCGTAGGTCTTCCACAAGTCCTCGGTCGAGATCATGGCGGAGTTGGGAGCACTCCAGGAAACGGGCTGATCAATAGGGAGTACTTCCGCGGTCGCCATCGTTTTCTCCTTCTCCGGCTCGGACACTCGTTCTGCTCCGTTGCTGCCGTTCTGGTGTTAGACGTTCCACCCCGGCGGGGGTTAGGAACTCCGAATCAGTTACTCTCTTCTTCCTTCTTGGGGGCCGAGTTATCCACTTTGACGGTGGTTCCGGGCTTCAAGGTGCGCAAAACCTTGTAGCTGCCGGTTATCACCTCTTCCGCCGGCTGGAGTCCCTTGGTGACTTCAATATCGGTGGTGCCGTTGATCCCAGTCTCCACGGGAACAAACTCCGCTTTCTTGTTGCGAATCACGAAAACACCCTGGATTTCGTCCTTTGGCTTCGCAGCATCCGTCTGCGGGCTGGCGGCCTGTACCGAGCCTTTGCCGGCATCCTTGGGCACCAGGTCGGCCTTGCTCCGGACCGTCAATGCCTGGATCGGCACACTCAGTACGTTGTCGCGGGTAGCGGTCGTGATTTTCGCGGTCGAAGACAAGCCCGGCCGCAGGTCAGGCGGCGGATCCAGCAAAGTGACCACGACTTTGAAGTCCTTCGCCTCCTGGCTGGTCGAAGACTGCTGCGACGTAGCCACGCCGGTCGAGCGCACGATCGCGTTATTGCCGATCTCGGTTACCTTGCCGTGGAAAATTTTGTGCGGGATCGCGTCAATCGTCACCTCGGCGGACTGGCCCAGTTGCACGTTGACGATGTCGGTCTCGTCCACCTTCACCTCGGATGTGATCACGGACATGTCCGCGATCGTCATCAGGGTGCTGCCGGGCGAATTTTGGATACCGATCACCACCGTCTCGCCTTCCCGCACCGGGAGATTGGTAATCACCCCATCAAACGGGGCTTCATAAGTCGTCTTCCGTAGTACGTCGGAGACGCGCGTGAGGTTCGCACTATTTTGGGTGATCCGCTTATCCGAGGAATCTTTCTGGGCCTTGGATTGGGCCAGGCGGGCCTGAGCCTGGGCCAATCCGGCGTCGGCCGACTCCCAGGCTGCCTTCTTCGCGTCATAGTCCTGCTTGGCAATCAGCTGGTCTTGAAACAGGCCCTGGGCGCGGTCAAAGTCCAGTTTGGCGCGCGCGACATCCGACTTGGCCCGGTTCAGGTCGGCCATCGAAGTCCGCATGCCGGCGTCGGCCGCCACGGAGTCGGTTTCGGCAGCCTGCAATGAGGCGCGGGTGGCATTGACGTCGGCCGCCGACTGGACGTTCTCCAGTTGGGCCAGCAACTGCCCCCTCCGGACCCGGTCGCCTTCCTTCACATGCAGCTTGATGATTTTGCCGAACGCGTTGGCTCCGATGTTGACGTAGGTCTTCGGTTTAATCTCGCCCGAAGCGCTCACCACCGACGCCAGGCTCTGCTTCTGTGCCTTGCCGGTCTGAACGGTAACCAGGTTCTTTCGGCTTTGGTAAACGGTGACGGCGACGATGATGCCCAGCGCCAGCGCGACGCCAATTCCAATCAGTGCTTTCTTCCAGGTCTTCATACCATTCCACGGAACCGTTTTCCCACGACCGCCGGGAAAAGCCTCGTTTCCCCGGCTAACCCCTGCTCACAGAACGGTTGTGCCGGCCTGTCTTGTACAGGAGCAGTTACGTCCGCGGGGGGCAAAAAGTTCCCACCCGAGTGGCCTTGCTGCCAGTGGGAAGGCCAGCAGTTCACCGCATTATAGCCTGCCGGCGCCCATTTACTGTTTGGGATTGCGGTTCTTTACAATTTTGTAATCTACGCATTTCTATAGGGGTTAGAAGGTGATTGGATGCGGGGGAAATCTTTCTGGCCCCGGGCCACTTTCGCTTGCTTTGGTGTATCCAATGAACATAGAATTAACCACACGAAGTGTCTCGCGAGGTTCGTCCCGGTATGGTTTCCTCAGGTTTTTCTAAGCGTTTGCCGAGTATTTTGACCGCTGCGGCCTTGTTTCTTGGTCTGAGCGCCACCTGTCTGGCACAGGATAGCGACAAGGACAAGAAGGACTCCGGGGACCAGGCGACGCAGGGACAGGGGGACCCCCTNNAACGACGAAGAGCGCGACAACTTTATCGAGGCCTTCTGGCAGCGCCGCGATCCCACCCCGGACACGATTGAAAACGAATTCAAGGAAGAGCACTATCGCCGCTTCGCGTACGCGAACGAGCATTTCCCGGCTGGCATTCCCGGCTGGAAGACCGACCGCGGCCGGATCTATATCGTTTTCGGGCCCGCCGATGAGATCGAGTCGCACCCTTCGGGCGGCAGCTATCAGCGTCCCATGGAAGAAGGCGGCGGCCAAACCTCCACCTTCCCGTTCGAGACGTGGCGGTATCGCTACATCGAGGATATTGGGCAGGAAGTGATCATCGAGTTCGTGGACAGTTGCATGTGCGGCGACTACCACATGACGCTCGACCGGTCTGAGAAAGACGCTCTGAAGTACACGCCCAACGGCGGCCTGACCCTTTACGAAGAAATGGGAATGGCCAGTAAGGCCTCCCGGTTCACCAACGGCGGCCTTGAACAACTGGGCCAATCGCCGTTCAACCGAGACCAGGGCTCGAAGCAATTCGAGCGCCTGGAAACGTTCGCCAAGCTGAACAAGGCGCCGGCAGTCAAGTTCAAGGACCTCGAGAATGAACTGGTCAGCCACAAGATCATCCTCAACCCGATGCCGTTTGACGTTCGGGCTGACTTCGTAAAGGTCACCAGCGACACCGTGCTGGTTCCCGTCACCGTCCAAATCAAGAACCGGGACATTACCTTTCAGAACAAGGACGGGGTGGAGCGCGGAACGGTGAACATCTTTGGACGGGTCACCACGCTGACCGGCAAGATTGTGCAGACCTTTGAAGACACCGTACAGGTGGATGTGCCCGCGGAGCTGCTGCCCAAGACCGCTCAGAATGCCTCGGTCTACTGGAAAGCTCTGCCCTTGCGGATCGCCCAAAACCGCTACAAGCTCGACATCGTTGTCAAGGACGTGAACGGAGACCGCACCGGTACCTGGAGCCGGTCGATTCAGGTCCCGGACTTCAGTGAAGACCGGTTGAGCAGTTCGTCGCTGATCATCGCCGACCAGATGGAACCAGTGGCCACCAAGAACGTGGGCACGGGCAATTTTGTGATTGGGACGACCAAGGTCAGGCCCCGGGTTCAAGGCTCGGACGGCAAGCCGATCTCGTTCAAGCGCAACCAGAAGCTCAATTTCTGGATGCAGGTCTACAATCTGAGCGTGGACGAAAAGACGCACAAGCCTTCGGCCACGATTGAGTACAACGTGATGGACGCGGCCAACAAGGCGGTCATCCACACGGTTGAATCCACGGAGACGATGGGCAACGTGGGCGATCAGGTCACGCTTCAGAAGACGCTGTCGGCGGCGAACCTGCAGCCGGGTGTCTACAAGATCGAAATCAAAGTGAACGACAACCTTTCCAAGCAGATGGTGAACCCCGCGGTCAGTTTTGCCGTGGAATAGCCCGCTGCCTGGCTTCCTAAAGGTGGGAGACATGTTCCGTAAGCTCGGGTTCCTCGTGGCGGTCATGAGCCTGTCGCTTCCGGCGTGGTCCGCGGACGGGCCGGGCACGATCTCCGGATACGTTCGCAACGGGAGCGGGTCGCCTCAAATGGGTGCGGCCGTGGAAGTTCTCGGGTCCGCGGTGGCCAGTGTGAAAGCCTTCACCGACGACCACGGCTTCTACTCGATTTCGGGCGTGCTACCCGGGGTCTACAGCCTCAAGGTGAGCGCGCCTTCGTTCCTGCCCACGCTGCGCGAGAAGATCGGGGTGCGTCCGGGCGCGAAGTTGATGGTCAACGTAACCTTGACCACCCTGTTCGAAGCCATCCAGCTTGGCCCCTTGCGCGGACCGTTGGATGACGACGACTGGAAATGGACGCTGCGCTCGGTCTCGAACCGTCCCATCCTGCGCGCCTTGCCGGACGGCACGACGGCGGCGGTTCAGAACGCGGACGGCGGCGAAGATCGCAGCCTGAAGGGGACTCTCACATTCATGGCGGGTTCGCCATCCCGCGGCTTCGGCAGCGCCTCCGACATGAGCACGGGCTTTTCCGTGGAACACTCGCTGATGTCGTCCGGGACACTGACGCTGAATGGCAATGTCGGCTACGGGCAAGGTGTTCCGACGGCGGTGCTGCGGACGTCCTACTCCAGCCACTTCAACAACGGGTTCGAGCCTACGGTTGCGTTCACGGTGCGGCGAATCACTTCGCCGGAGGTGAACAACCAGCACAACTCGGCACTCCAGGCGCTGTCGCTGATGACCTCCGACCGGATGACGGTGGGCGACATTCTGGAACTCAAGTTCGGCAGCGAGCTGCAGACCATCCAGTTCATGGGACGCGTGAACGCATTCAAGCCGTTCGGGTCGGCCGATTTGCACCTGACGCCCAACACCGTGCTGGAATACCAGTACGCCAGTTCCATCCCCAATACTCGGATGGAAAAAGGATTCGATTCCGCGCCCTCGGACCTGAGCGAGACCAGCCCGCGGATGAGCATCACTCGATTTGCGCCGGCGGTGGAGCGGGCGCATCACCAGGAAATTTCCGTCTCGCAGCGCGCTGGCAAGAACAGCCTGCAGGTTGCTTTTTATTCCGATCGCGTGGCGGATCCAGCCCTGACCGGCGTGGGCGAGTTGGCGGCAGGGTCGGGCGAAGTCCTCCCCGACATCTACTCGGGCACTTTCAACTATCAGGGCAACGACCTTGAGACCAGCGGCTTGCGCCTCGTGCTGCAGCGCAAGCTGCTGTCGGATTTGACTGCCACCCTGGACTACGCCTATGGCGGCGTGCTGGATCTGACGCGTCCCGATGTCGAGTTGCAGGATGCGCGCGATTGGATGCGCACCGAGCGTCGCCACGCCGTGGCTGCCAAGTTCAGCGGCAGCATCCCGCACGCCAAGACTCACTGGATTGCCTCCTACCGCTGGACCAGCGGGCAGGCTCTGACGCCGGTGGATGTCTTCAACGTTTCGGCGGGACAATCCGATCCTTACCTGAACCTTTTCGTGCGCCAGCCGATTCCCGCCGGTTTCCTCTCCGGACACATGGAGCTGTTGGTGGACTTGCGCAACTTGCTGGCCCAGGGCTATGTGCCGGTGGTAGGAAACGATGGACGCACCGTGTATCTGGTGCAGGCAGCGCGCTCAGTGCGCGGCGGAGTGGCGTTCAGCTTCTAGTCGAATCGGTAATGCCAGAATTTGTCGTTTGGCCCTCGGACATGGTTCCGAGGGCTTTTTGTTTGCGCGAATGCCGTCCTTCGAAGGGCGCTGAGTTCTCAGCGGAAAGCGTGCGGGTCGATTCTCCCACAAAATCGTTTCGCTAAAGTTCTCGCACAATTTGTGGGGGCGGACGGTCTATAATGCCGCAACTCAAAAGTAAGCCTATCGACTTGTGCGCGGGAAGCGGTCTGCTCCAAGAACTCGCGACAAAGGAGAAGTGGGGACATGAAACTACGTTTTGTGGTCGCGGTCTTTTTCCTCCTGACAACCGTCAGTCTGGTGGCCCAGACATTTCGAGGAACGATCCTCGGCACCGTCACCGATCCATCCGGAGCGGTCGTGGCCGGAGCGACGGTGAAGGTTCGCAATGTGGGCACGGGCCTGGAGCGCACCACCACCACCAGCACCGACGGCAGCTATTCCATCCCCGAATTGCCGATTGGGTCCTACACCGTGACCGTTACGCAGAGCGGATTCCAGACCGCGGTGACGAACAACGTGGAAGTGAACGTGGCCACCGAGCGCAGAGTGGACGCGCAGTTCAAGACCGGCCAGGTTTCGGAAAAGGTAGAGGTTGCAGGCGACTTGCTGCCGCAGGTGGAAACGACCTCGGCGGAATTGGGCGGAACGCTGACCTCCGAGACGATTGCAAACATCCCGGTCAACGGTCGCGATTACACAAAACTGATTTATCTGAACCCGGGTGTGGCGGGATCCCCAGACCAGATTTCTGATTCCCCAGGATCGTTCGGTACGTTTTCGATGAACGGCTCGCGCGGGCGCGCCAATAACTTCCTGCTCGACGGTACGGACATGAATGACGGGTATCGCAACGACCCGGCCATCAACGAGCCGGGCGTCTTCGGCGATCCAGCGACAATTTTGCCCATCGACGCCGTCGGCGAGATGAACGTGATCTCAAACGGAGAGGCTGAGTACGGGAGGAATAGCGGCGCCGTCGTTAACATCGTGACCAAGAGCGGCACCAACCAGTTGCATGGGTCGCTACTGGAGTTCAACCGGACCAGTTCGGTTGGCGGCGCGCGGAATTTCTTCAACACCGCCGGATCGCAGGACCCGTTTCACAACAACCAATTCGGTGGTTCTCTGGGTGGTCCCATCGCGAAGAACAAGACCTTCTTCTACGTGAACTACGAAGGGCAGCGCGAGTCGGGCGCACAGGCCGGGACGAGTTGCGTACCCGATCCCCGCCAGATTGCATTTGATGAACTCGGTGGAGACGGCGTTACGGGTGTGACGCCGGTGGTAAATCCCGTGATCAATGCTCTTCTTGCACGGAATCCATGGCCCACGCCGAATATTGAGGATCCAAATTTTGCCGTCAGCGATCCCGGAACGGGGAACGATGTCGGCTGTGTGGATGGTCCCAACCTCGCGGTATCCAGCAAATTCAAGAACCGCGTGGACAGCATGATCGCGAAGGTGGATCACAACTTCAATCCCAATAACCTCCTGACGGGACGCTATTACTTTGGAGACAGCGACCAGAGTTTCCCGTTCGCGCAGTTAGCGGCCGGTATTCTGCCCGGCTTCAACACGGTTACGCCGACCCGGGTGCAGTTGGTTTCGCTCTCCTGGGTGAAGGTGGTGAACTCGGCTCAAGTGAACGAGGCGCGCCTCGGCTGGAACCGCTTCGCCGAAGGGTTCTTTCCGGAAGACCGATCCTTCGACCCATCCTCAATCGGGCTGAATACCGGAACTGGTCCGTATGAAGGTGGCCTGCCGGCGATCGGCGTAGGCGACTTTTCTCAGATCGGCGCGACCAACGGTGTTCCCCGGAACCGCGTGGACGCCAACTGGCATTTCATTGACAACTACTCGTGGAAGGCTGGCAAGCACGACATCAAGTTCGGCTATGAGTTCCGGCGCACCACCATCATGCAGGTGCTCGAGAACACGTTCCGCGGCAAGCTGGGCTTCGATGACCTGACCGGCTTTCTCGCTGGCGTACCCTCCGGTGGCGCGCAGCGACTCGGCAATACGCTGCGGCACACCTCCGAAAACAGCCACGGCTTCTACATCCAGGACAGCTTCCGCTGGACGCCACGCTTGACCCTGAACCTTGGCCTGCGCTGGGACTACTTCGGTGTCTCCAAAGAGAAGAATGCTCTTTACTATCGCTTCGACACCGGCACCGGTACAGAGGTACCTGCTGGCCAACTGTATGGCAAGGACTACAACAACTTTGCACCGCGGGTGGCCTTTGCATACGACTTCACTGGGAAGGGCAAGACGGTCATCCGCGGGGGATGGGGCATGTATTACGATGCCTTCGCGCAGGACATTTTCCTGGGCCACTTCCCCTGGAATTGCGGGTTCTGCCCGGGCCCTGCTTATGCGGGCGTTGGCCCGGCAGCCATCTCTTCGCTGGGACTGCTGGGCGGCGCGCTCGACCAGAACTTGCCGGTGTTTGACGCCACCAGCCCATCCCCCTTGGGTGAGTTTTTCGGAGCGGATCCGAAACTGCGCACGCCCTACGTGCAGAACTTCAATCTGAATCTGCAACAGTCGTTGGGCGGGCGTACGATGCTGCAGGTCGGATACGTCGGCACCAAGGGAACCAAGCTGTTCCGCTTCCGGGATATCAACCAGCCGAGCCAGGCCCAGATCACAGCGGCAGACCTGGAGTGCGGTTGCATCAACAGCTACGGAGTGCCACGGCAGTTTCCCGACGCGCTGCCCTTTTACATCAACCTAGAAGAGTCCAAAGCGAGCTCGATTTATCACGCGGTGCAGACCAGTTTGCGCACCAGCAACTGGCACGGCTTGACGTCGCAGGTGAACTTCGTCTGGTCGCACGCGATTGATGATGCCAGCGACAGCGAAGACTTCATCCCCAACCAGGCGCAACCGCAGAACAGCCTGATTCCCGGGGCGGAGCGTGGAAACTCAAGCTTCGATATCCGGCGGCGCTTGACGTGGAACTTCGGCTACAACTTCCCGAAGTGGGGCGGTGGTATGTCGAAGGTGAAGAACGGCTGGGGAATTGACGGGGTGCTCAGCCTGCAGGACGGCCAACCCTTCCATCTGAACTATTTCTTCGAAGGCGACTACTCGGGAGCAGGGCAGGGATTTGACCGGCCGGATGTGACTGGGCCAATTCAGTATGGGAGTTTGCCGGGCAACTTCCTTAACCTAGGTTCGTTCGCTGTACCGTGCACTTGGGATGGCAATCAGAATCCCGGCGCGACCGACGAAAGCAACTGCGTGCCGGGGACGCGCCACTTCGGCAACCTTGGTCGCAACTCGCTTCGCGGACCCGCTTTCAAGGAGTTCAACTTCTCCATCTTCAAGGACACGGCGATCACCGAGAGGTTGACCGTTCAGTTCCGCGCGGAGTTCTTCAACGTTCTCAACCACCCGAACTTCGCAAGTCCAATTCTGCCTGGGTTTATCGCCGATCCTGGATCACCTGATCCAGCGACGGGGCAACATTCGGGTTCCTATCCCCTTACCACAACTGGTGACGTGGGCATCGGCAACCCATTCCTCGGAGGCGGAGGACCCCGCGGCGTTCAGTTCTCGGCCAAGGTCAGCTTNNTAGCAACCAGAAACTAGCAACCAGAAACGAGCACCCCCCACCTCCCGGCTACGTCGACCAGCCATCCTCCCCAACGCGCGGAGGTACTACTGCCGTCGTGCCCTGCGGTGCCTTTGGCCTCTCCCGGCTAAGTGCTACGCTCACAGTGTTCTCCCCCCAATTTACTCGAGGCGAATGCTCATGCTGCGGAGAATCCTAGCCGTGCTGGTGGTGGGGATCTGTTTCCTGCCGGTGGTCCTGCAAGCCCATGTTCAGCCGAAGTCCAAACACGGCCGCAAGGTGGCCGCCGTGACGGTCCAGATGCCGGTGACGACCTACTCGGCCAAGGCCCGCGACCTCTATCAGCGGGCGGTCCAGGACTACGAGCTCTTGTACCTGGAGCGGGCGCAGATCGGGTGGCGCGCGGCGACCAAGGAGGATTCGCAGTTTGCCTCTGCCTTTGCCATGATCGCGATGAACAGCCGCGACCCCGAGGAAATACGGAGTGCCCGCGAGCACGCGAAAGAACTGGCCCCGAAAGTTTCAGCGGGCGAGCGACTGATGATCCAGTGGATTGCCAACGTGCAGGAAGGGAACGACCTGGCCGGGATCGCAGCCATGAATGACATGATTGCGATGTTCCCGCGCGACAAGCACGTGTACTATCTGGCGGCCAACTGGCTGATGGGCGGGCAAGGCAACGAGCAAGCGCACCACCTGCTTCATAAGGCGCTCGACATTGACCCGGACTACGCTGCCGCACTGAACAACATGGCGTACCTCCATGCGCGCACCCACGAATTTGGCGAAGCCTTGGAAGACATGGATAATTATGCGGCCCTGCTGCCGCATGAGCCCAATCCGCAGGACTCCTACGGCGAGGTCTCACGCATGGCGGGCTTGTTCGACGCCGCGATCGAGCACTATCGGGCGGCCTTGAAGATTGATCCGAACTTCAATACCTCACAGGTCGGGCTGGGAGACACCTACGCCCTGATGGGCGCTGGAGAGCAGGCTCGCCTGGAGTACGACAAGGCGATCCAGAATGAACCGAACCCGGCGAACCGCTTCGACGATCGCATGCAGAAGGCCATCAGCTGGGTGCGCGAGAAAAACTACACCGAGGCCGACCGCGAGTTGTGGCGGGTGGCAACGGAGGCGCACTCCCAATCCTATGAGTTGCAGGAAGCGCAGGCGCTGCGACGCATGGCGCAATACGCGTCCGATGACAAGCTGGCCCTGGAGCGGCTGGCTTCCGCCGAGGAGGCCCTGACCCATCGCCACAATCTCTCGCCCTCCGACCGGGATGGGGAACTAGCGAGCATTCTGCGGGTCCGAGCCGGGCGGGCGGCACACGTCGGGGCACAGGAAAATGCCCAGGCTGCCCTCAATCAACTGGGGGCAATGGCAGCCGGCAGCCGCAATCGCGTAATTCTGGAGTGCTGGCACGGTGCGGTCGGGGAAATGCTGGTCGCGCAGGGTAAGTTCCAGGAGGCGATCTCCGAGCTTGAGGAAGACCAGGACAACCCCGAGACGCTTGCCTTGCTGGTAAAGGCCTACGCGGAAGTGGGCGCGGCCGACAAGAGCCAGGGCACCGAAACCCGGCTGCGGGCCACCAATGTGCCTTCGCTGGAGCAGGCTCTGTCGGGGAACATCGTTCGCGGCAAAGCTGCCGGGATGCAACCGCCTCCCGCGCCGCCGGCGACTGCGGCGGGCGTGGCTGACCCGGCAAAGTGAGGTACACTCCCTCACTATGACCGCGCACACTCCCGAAAGACGCTCACGTTCCCGCACCCCGGTTCGTGTCCCGGTGAAGGTGCGCAAGCCGGACGGCACCGAGCAGGAAGCTGTAACCCGCGACTTGAGTTCTTCCGGGATATTCCTCTATTCCGAATCGGGCCTGGAGGCTGGGGCCAAGCTGGAACTGGTGATTACGATTCCCCCTGGCCTGGGTCTGGGCCCGGGGGGCTGGGCGCTCTGCCAAGCCTCGGTGGTGCGGGTGGAAGACGAGGGCGACCAGCGAGTCGGAGTGGCCGCCTCCCTGGATCGAATCGAACTCCTGCCGGAAATCATTGGATAGTGGCCCAGCTGGGGCGATGACCCAGACCTGGAACCAACCACCAATCACTATCCACTCGCCCCCTGCCCTACCGGATAAAAAGATTTCTTCCCATTGCTTCACAACTGGTGCAATAATGGCGGGCCTTGCAGGGTCGTGGCAGTTTGACCTTCTTCTCCAGGCAGGTCCAGGTCATGTGGATTGAGAAACTCGCCGACGGTGTGCTTCAGGTCGAAACCCCGATTGGCGCCCGATTTATTCGACCGAGTTTTTTCGAGCGAGCGTATCTGCTGTGGATGTTCCGCAACTTCGACTCGCTGCCGCAGCAAGTTCTGGGCGCGAGGGAGCAGCGCTTGATTGACCGCCTCTGCAGGGAGCAGGCGTTTGTGCCCATGGCGATGGCCGGCGGATTCGAGAAGCCCATCCTCGGGCGGATCGAAAGGCGCTTGCCGGTTCAGGCGGAAGTTCTTCCCATGCGCAGGCCGGTGGTGGGCGCAACGTCCTCGTTGCCGGAACGGGGCCGCGAAGCGGCTTCGGCCTAAAGAGAAACCCCGCGGTTATGCCGCGGGACTTGAGCCGAGTTCAACTCCCGCGTCNNGTCTCTCCGCGTGTCAGTCTTTGGGGATGGATTCGTTTTCGCGTTCTGCGAAGCCGGGTATAGTTCCGCAAGGGCCGGCGATGTGTCCACCGGTGGAGTGCCCGCCTCCACCACCCAGATGTCCGCCGTGACTCTGCTGGCAGGCCCGGATCGCCTCCTGCTGTTGAGGCGAGATGAGGCCTTCGACCTGCTGATGTTCCTGCTGATGAATTTCGCGGATGCGCTCCCGCTTCTGCGTCACCGACAGCGACGGGTTGGCGCACACCGACTCAATTTCCTGGCGCGCCGAACGCTGTAGTGCTTGCCGCTGCTGGATGGCGGACTTGGAGACTCCCGCGACCTGCCAGCAGGGTTCCTGACGATTCGGATTCGTGGTGGTGGTGCGCCCAGGCAGTCGACTGCTGGGTATGGAGGTGCCCGTCGTGCCGGGCAGTCCGGTGGTGGAAGGCGCTCCCGTCCGCGAGGTGTTGGATCGAACCGGTGGCACAGTGCTGGTGCTTTGTGCCAGGGCCGGCGACAGAGCAATTCCGGCGAACAGCAGCGACAGAGCAAACTTCTGGCATGACATGGGGGATATTTCCTCGGGAAGCCAAACCCGGGATGGGAAGAAAAGTTGCTGCTCCCGGAATCGAACCGGAATCGATTTTACATTTACTGAACTGCGAGGGTGCGAGGAGCAGTTGGGGCCGGCGAAGTCGCAAGAGCCGATGCTATAATCAAAGTTTGTCCCCACCCGGCTGTCCGCAGTGGGCGCGTAGCTCAATTGGC
>PMCH01000028.1 GCA_003154055.1 Acidobacteriaceae bacterium | reverse complement strand
GCCGCACTCCAAGGGCTTCGCCGCTAATTAATAAGTAAGTGGCATTAATTGAGTTCCCTGGGTGCGCTCAATATATTGACTCTCACTTCCGTTTGCACCCCTGCTTGAACTGATTCAAAATAGGTTGGATACTCTTTGAGTAGACAGTGACGCCGGCGGCCGATATTGAAGCCGTGGATTGGTGCTTGCAATGCAGATCCACGGCTTTTGTATTTTGCCGAGTATATTTTAAACCGGTCTCATTTAGGCTTCTTGTAACTCCCTCGTTTCTCTTGAATCCGCTTGACTACGGAATCAATATCCTGATCGTCCAGCCATTTATGGCGATCTTTGGAGTAGTCGCCATATCCAGTTTCGAATTGTTGCATGAAACGAACCATGCCGACGATTCCGAGTTCGCGTGTCAATGCTTCCATGCCGGCGATGCGTATTTGTTCTAGAGACATCATTTGTGTATTCATTACATCATCTCCGCTACCCAAGCCAGAGGGTTTTCTACCCTTATCTTTAGACGCTTTGAAACTCGTTTTGCCTGCTTGTAGCCGCTTCTGATTTTCTGCAGTGAATTGCTCTCCTAGTTTTTCAGTAACGATGTGAGTCAAATGCAAAATTGTAATGAGCATTCCCGTCCGCGTTCCGGCGTGTGTGTATGGTCTGGGAACGCCGGAATGGGAACGGGACTCGTTGGAAAGGCTATGTCGTCTGTAGGACATAGCCGCGTTCGAGGCGGCGGATTTTGCCTTGATCTGTAAGTTGGCGGAGAGCCTCTATGAGGCGCTGATTGCGGACTCGAAGAGCGGAGCGAAGTTGGGCGACAGTGCGCGGCTCGCTCGATTCGGAGAGGCATTCGAGGATACGGCTGCATAGGGCATTGGGTTGAATCGTGTTTGGGGTTGAGGGATCTGGAGCAAGGACGCTGTCGTGAGCTACGAGTTGCAGATGAGGATGGCCGCCATCGAGGTGGATGAGTTCGATGGCAATAGGGCCGAAAGACGGAGCTGAGCGGTGCTCGGCGGTGAGAGTGAGACGGCCTTGGCGGCGTTGCAAGTGAAGAAACACATCGGCCCATGCATAGAAATCAGAGGAACCGCGGAGGTTGTAGCCGGATCCTGAGGATGCGCGATTTTTGCGGCTATGGTGGATGATCGCGATTGCGGCGCGGCTCTTGCGCTGCAGGAAGCGAAAGAATCCGAGCAGAGCAGCCATCGGTCCAGATGCATTTTCGTCCTGCTGATGCAATCGAATGAGCGGGTCGAGGATCAGGAGTCGAGGCTGGTATCGAGCGACGGTTGCCTCGAGCCGACTGCTGTCATTGGCTTGGTCCAGGCGCAGAGAGTCGGCTGTAATGACCCATAGCGGGAGTTGATTGAAATCGACCTGGTGATGTGCCGCAAGGGATTCGAGGCGCTGGCGGATGGTGGCGGCGGAATCCTCAGCGGCATAAAGGAGGACTGGGCCGGGATCCGGCACGGGAAAAACGCCCAAACAAGGAGAGCCGGAGGCCACGCACACGGCCATTTCCAGGGCCAACCACGTTTTGCAATGCTTGGGAGGGGAACCGAGAAAGCCCACGGTTTCTGCCATCCAGAGATTTTCGATGAGCCAATTGCGGCCCGCCGGTGCTTGTTCGAGAGCGGCGGCCTGTACCACAGGCAAAGTGTCGGCCGATGGCGCCGGATCGGGTTCAGGTTCAGGCGTTGCGATCACCAGCTGGCAGGGGGCGCCGCGGATATCGGCCGCGATCTGCCGCAAAAGATCGCCGTAGGAATCCAACAAATAGCGACCGAAGTTTTCGTTTGGGACCAGCAGGCGCAAGGTTGTTGCATCGCCCCCCGCGCATGCCAGCGGTCGGAACCACGTGTCAAAGGACTGTGGGCCGATCCGATCAGCCAACGTCGACAGAACTGCAGCCCAGAGAGCCTGCGGATCGAGTTCATTTCCAACCGGTCGTGAGTTCATGAGTTCTCCTGATCGAAGGCAGCATCATCGATTTCCTGCAGGTCGACATGTTTTTTGCCGGTTGTCGCCGCTGCCAGCAACGATGCGAGTGCGAGATTGTTTATGAGGCGAAGCACGCCGCGTGTTTTTTCAAAGATCCTAGCGGCGGCCTGGGGGCGGAAGAGTGTGGCGCGAGCGCCGGAGGCGCGCAGGCGGCGGTCAAGATAATCGGTGGTTTCCGGCTCTGACAGAGGAGTAAGCGAAGTCCGGATGGACAAGCGCTGATGCAGCGATGCAAGCTCGGGCTGTGCCAGGGTCTCGCGCAACGGAAGCTGGCCGGCGAGAATCAGAGCGAACGGCGGTACACGGTCGAAGTCGAGGTTGGACAGCAGGCGCAGTTCATCCAGCGTAGCCGCGGGGAGACGATGGGCTTCATCGAGGATGAGAATCTCATTGCGGTCAGAACGTGCGAGTTCATCCAGGATTGCCTGAGCGGTTTGAGAAGCAGAGCGTTTCGGGCGCAAGCCGTAGCGCACTGCGAGCTGGCCGACAAGGCCAAAAGGATTGCAGGAACACAGCGGGGTATAGACGAGGTGGTTGGCAGTTTTGTCCAGAGAATCGGCCAGGCAGCCCAACAGGGTCGATTTGCCCAGGCCCGGCTCGGCTGTAAACAAGGCGGGCGTTTTGGTCGCCAGTGCCAGTGACAATCGTGCCATGGCTTCGCTGAAGCTGTGGTGAGCCAACAGGCCGGCCTCGCTGACGGCGCGGCCGAAGGGGAGTTGCGTGAGGTTGAAGTGATTCATGAGACGCTCGGCATTGATCATGGTTTCTCCTTTTTTCGTTTTTGGGCCGCAAGCTCGTGCACTGCGGCCAGATGGAAAGTGCGCAGGTAATGTGAGTAGACTGAGACATGAAGTCCGCGTCCACGCAGCCGGATCGCATGTTCGAGAGCGAGGCGGCAAGTGGCTTCCGAGAAGGGGCCGACAGTTTCGAAGGCGGCCGTGAGGTCTTCCGATTCGTAGGGAGAAAGCTCCTTGCCGAGCATCTGGGCGCACAGAGCGAGAAAGGCGGAAAGCGAGAAGGCTGTCGGATCGGGAGTCCAATCCGACAGCGACAGATGCTTGGCCTGTTGCACGATTCGGCGGTCGTAATCGGCTCGCAACGCTGCCAGGTAATCGAATTGCAGCGGCGCCGCTGTGGGGCGCTCGGGCTGCGGCTGAGGATGTTCGTTCGGCTTGGCGACGAAAGCGCGTTGCACCCGTTTTTTCTTCAAGTAGACCAGGATATCCTGCAGATCGTGAGGGTCGTAATAGACCCGCACCCAGCGTCCGCGCAGAAAGTTCTCGACCAAGAAGGAAACCCCCTCGATCTCGACAGTGGAGGTTTTGGGATGCACTTTGCGGCTCACACGTACACGGAACGTGTCGGCTACCAGCACAGGATCGGCCCAGCGGGGTGTGAATCCTTCCTGCGCGTATCGCTCCAGCGGCGGCTGATTGGTCGAACCGTGAAGCTCACGGTGATAGCGCTCTTCGAGCCATCCTTCCCAGAGCAGATTTATCCGCTCCAGTTCCACGATGCGCGCCGCGCGGACCTCGGGCTCGAACTGTTCGGCCACAGTGCGATTGAAGCGTTCGATAACGCCGCGTCCCTCGGATCGGTAAGCTTTCGAATGGCACAGGCGGATGTTGAAGTGAGCCAGAGCAAAGGCAAAGTCGTCAGAACGATAAACGCTGCCGCGGTCGACATAGATCTTGTCCGAGCAGCCGCGCTTCAGCAGTGCTTTTTTGAATGTGTCTTCCAGCGTGGCGATACGTTCGTTGTTGTACCACTGAGAGTGTGGAACATATTTCGAGTAGTGATCTATGAAGGCCGAGAGATGAACGGTGCGAAAGCGCCCGGTGTGTGGATTGAACAGAATGGGAGCTTCGTGGTAGTCGCCCACCCAGAGCTGGTTCGGATGTTCGAACAGCATCCGGATATAGCGCTTGTCTCCAAGGGTCTTGAGACGGCGGCGGGAATGGCCGGCTTGGTCCAGGTGCCGGTCCAAAGTCGAGCGGTGGAGACGGCCCGCAGCAACGAGACCCTCCCGTTCTAGAATGTCGATGATCGTTGCGGTCGAACGTGACGGCAGCTCCTTGCGTTTCTCGATCACCCGAGCCAAAAGCTCCGGCGTGATTTCGCGCGGCACTCCCTTGTCCGAACGCTCCGCAGGAAGCAGTCCCGTCAGCCCTTGATTGCGGTAGCCGCTCCACCAGGACCAGAGTGTGCGCAGGCTGTAATGACGCTCTCTGCCGTCAGGCAAAAGCACCGCTTTGGCGGCAATCTCAGCCAGCCGGGCGGAGATCTCCCCGCGAAGCAAGTCTGACTCGATCAAATCTTCTAAAAGCTGCCGGCGAAACAGCGCGATGGCTCGCCGATGGTCCTCGTTGTCGTCATCAAAGCTCATGCTCCCGGTTTTATCCCGGTGGGGCCGCGCTGTACAACTTCAATGGCCGGGGACCATCCGGGCCGACTAACGAATGCCTTGCGGCGGAACAGCAGGAACTGGCCGGCCAGAAACCAGCGCAAGGGACTTGGGTCCGAAGGGGGAAGTGCCTGAGCGCGCGCTAGCGCCAGATTGGCAACCAGGAACTGCAACGCACAAAGCAGAACCTTCTGCCGCTCCGGCGAACGGCCCTTCACATGATCCTGGGGGACGGAATGTGGAATCAGCTCGGCTATCGGCAATGAGTGATCAAGCTGCACCGCCTCGGCGACGATCTCTGCAGACTCAGCCAATTGAGAAAGCCATCCGATCCATCCCCACAACATGGTCAGAGAGCAACCATACTGCTTCGAGACCTGTGCATAGCTGCCAGCTGGGTTTTGCAGATATGCCAACGCGGCAGATTCGATTATGTCCGGTTGGAACGAACGATGAGGATAAAGAAAGCTTGGCCGACAGGTCCAGGAAAACCGGCACAAACTGCATACGACTCGTTGCAGCCACAACCCGTCATCAAATCGGTACGGTTTTCCCTCGGCAAGAATTACGCA
>PMCH01000296.1 GCA_003154055.1 Acidobacteriaceae bacterium | reverse complement strand
CGATCGAGCTAGTCATACCGACCGGCTTTTCCAGTACTGTGGGAATGTGGGCACCCAAGGGCCAGCTTTCGCGGGTTAATGATTCGAGTCTCTCACCTGAGGAGTAGAGCCATGCTTTCTGTCCGAGCCCTTACTTGCCTGTTGGTGGTTTCTTGCTTCGTCTTGACGCTGCCCGCGGGCGTGGCGCAGACAGCCGTGCTCCACCCGACGAATTTGTCTTTTGGGAACCAGGCTATTAACACAACCAGCAGCCCAAGGAAGGTCAGTCTGACCAATACGGGTACGGCGCCGCTGAATATCACCAGCATTACGACAAATGGCGACTTCACCCAGACGAACGATTGTCCGAGCGCGCTGGCGGCGAAGGCAACCTGCAATATCTCTGTGACCTTCGCTCCGATTGCAATCGGCGTGCGCACCGGAACGCTCACCATCAGGGACAACGCGGGAACCGGCACACAGAGTGTGTCGCTCAAGGGCACCGGGATTGCCCAGGTTGTGCTGTCTCCGACCAGCCTCTCGTTCGGAAGCGTGGTGGTAGGAGTCCCGAGCACGCCCAAGGCTGTGAAGCTGACCAACGATCTCAATGTGCCTCTCAGCATCACGAGCATGGTTCCCTCCATCTCCGATTTCTCGGTGCAGAGTGGATGCGGGCCTCAAGTTGCACCCAAGGGGACTTGCACGCTCACGGTAACTTTCACCCCCGCAGCTGTGGGACCAAGAAGCGGACAGCTCACGATTACGGATAGCGCGAACCCAAGCACGCAGACTGTCGGTCTCTCGGGCAAGGGCTTGGCGATTAAGCTTCTTTCCATTACAGTCCTTCCGGCTGCGACGAATGTTCTGCTGGGCACGACCCAACAGTTCCAGGCTGTCGGCAACTACAACGACGGCACTACAAAAGACCTGACCGGTACCGCAACGTGGAGTTCCTCCGTTCCTTCCGTTGCCACCATCAGCAACAACGCGGGTAGCAAAGGCCTGGCAACCGCACTCCAACCGGGTACGACCACGATCTCGGCGAAACAGGGAATCACCGGCTCAACCACGGCGACGGTGGTGCCAGTGCTGGTTTCGATTTCGGTTACGCCCGCGAATCCCGAAGTTCCAGCTGGCACAGCCCAACAATTCACTGCGACCGGGAACTACAACGATGGTTCGCAAAAAGATCTGACCAGCACGGCAACCTGGACTTCTTCCAACCCGGTTGTGGCGTCGGTAAGCACAGCCGGTCTGGCCGCTACCGCCACTCCAGGCCAAACCACGATTAGCGCTGCGCTGGGTTCCATCTCAGGGTCGGCGCAACTCCAGGTGGATCCGGCGGCCTTGGCTTCTATTTCCGTTACACCCGCGCTTGTATTTGTGGGCGTAGGCAGCAACCGGCAATACACCGCGACAGGTACGTTTACGGACGGAACAGCCAAGAACATGACCAGTTCGGTCATCTGGACCACCAGCGATCATGCGATTGCTACCGTGGACGCCCTGGGCTTGGGGACTTCGACGGGCGCGGGCGCCGCATCCGTTACGGCGATGGCGGGTACCATCAGCGGTTCCGGCACCATGAACGGCATCCGCGGCGGATTTGTCGACTGCGATGCGCGCGTGCTCGATATGAATGTGCTGGTCGTCACGAACGGCAGAGGGGAACCGGACTTTCCAGCGATCACACAAGCGCTCGACTATCTGGGCACGCCATACACGGTCTTTGACATGAGCACTCCCGGATCCACGATTGCGCCTGAGTTTCTCTCGAGTGGCTGTCATGGCTTCTTCCAGGGTGTGATCTTCACGATTGCCGGGTATCGGTACTTGCTTGATGGAATTTCGAATCTCGATTCCTACGAAAATCAGTTCCAGGTTCGGCACCTGAACTGGTTTGCCTTCCCAGGAACGGACTTCGGTCTGAACGCTCCAACGGACACGATCCCGGCAGTCCCGCCAACTCCTTACCCCGCGCACTACGCACCGGCAGCGGCGACCGTATTCCCGTACGCGAATGCCGCGAATCCGCTCACCATTAATTTCTCCACCATCTACCTGTCTACGCCGTTCAATGGGGCCACTCCGCTGCTCACGGATGCGAACGGGAACGCACTGGCGGTTCTCTACAACCCGCCGTGGGGCTCCTACCAGCAACTGACGCTCACCTTCGACAGCAATCCTTACCTCACGCACAATCTGGTGCTCAGCTACGGACTGGTCAACTGGGTGACACAGGGTGTGTTTCTGGGCGCGCGGCACGCTTACTTCACGCCCCAGGTGGATGACTACTTCATTGATGACGCCGAGTGGCTACCCGCCACGCCGTGCGGCACGAACAGCGACCACACCGGCGCGACCTACAGGATCAACGCGGCCGACCTCTCCGCGCTCATTGACTGGCAGAACGCAAAACAGGGCCAGCCGCTTACGGCCAACTTTGTCCTGCATATGGCTTTTAACGGCTTCGGCGCACTGGCCGGAAGCTACACCCCGGATGACCTGACGCCCGCCACGCAAACCAACCAGGCGCTCTTCAAGTGGATCAATCACACCTTCGACCACACGAATCTGAACCATGTGGACCAGGCCACCGCAACGAGCGAAATCACGCAGAACAACGATATGGCGGCTACGCTCGGTCTCACCTACTACGATCCGAGAAACATGGTCACGCCCGATATTTCCGGCCTGACCAACGGCGATTTTCTGCAGGCCGCGGTTGATAACGGCGTGCGCTACCTTGTCACTGACACCTCGCGCCCGGGCTACGACAATCCCACGCCCAACACCGGCATCGTGAACCCTTTGCAGCCCTCGATCCTCATGATTCCGCGGCACCCGAACAATCTCTTCTTCAACGTCTCCACGCCCGACGAGTGGGCCGCGGAATACGCGTGCATCTATCCGGAACTCAGCTACTCGTACCCGCAGATTCTCGACAACATCAGCGACTCATTCGTGGCGAACCTGCTGAAAGGTGACATCGACCCGGAGATGTTCCACCAGCCCAACCTGCGTGCCTATGACGGTACGCACAGTCTGCTCGGCGATCTCGCTGACGCCACCTTCACGAAGTACAACAACCTGGTCACGCTGCCCGTCCTTTCGCTCACCGAGGACGCGATCGGCGCGACGATGGCCAGTCGCGCCCAGTACAACTCGGCGGGAGTCACTGCCAGCTTCATCCTGCACCAGCGCATCATGATCACGGCTCAACAGGCAGCCACCGTGCCGGTCACGGGCTTGCCCGGCGCGCAAGCGGAAAACTACGGCGGGCAGTCGATTTCCTACATCGACGTAGCCGCCGGACAGACGGTGATCATGCCGTTGCCCTGAGATGGCCTTGAGGAAGTCAAGGATTCGTGCCGCGTTGCGGAGCTGACGCCGCCCGCAGCTCCTTCACCGCCCGATACGCCTGGGCAATGGCCGCGTCGGTGTACGCCGATGCGCCCGCATCGGAGTTCGCAATTGCAATCCGACCGAACGGCTTGCGTCCCACCACCCAGGGTTTCTCGTCCTCGGCCCAGTCCGGATCGAAGAGCGGGTTGTAGCCATACGCATACCCATGCGCCCACCGGTTTACCGTGATGCCATCCACGTCGCGCGCCGGGTCAAATCCCGCCGCGCCCAACATCCTCCCGAGTTGATCGCGAACATTGCGTTCG
>PMCH01000073.1:7341-32195 GCA_003154055.1 Acidobacteriaceae bacterium | reverse complement strand
GTGAAACCCTTCCCCAGATATTTCTGGATAGTTTTCGCCTTGGCCGGCGATTCGACAATGATGAGACCTTTGGACAATGGTTTCCTCAGTTGGGCGGTATTGGAATTGAAGCTAGCACGAATGTACGAAAGCCAACAACTGCGCGGGGCGTTAGCTACTAGCTACTAGCTTCTAGCTACTAGCAAGCAAAAGCCTTTTTGCGCGAACTAGTCTAGATTGCCCGCTTCACAGGTTGGACCCTCTGCACGAGCGCGGTCAACATTCTTTGCACATAAATCAGTTTCTGGTCTGCTTTCCGGAAGTCGTCCTCGGACAGGAATCCAAGATCCTTTGCGAGAAGAAGATGGTACTCGGTCTCACTGGCGGAGCCGCGGGCGATCTGCAAGAAACGAGTCAACTCTCCATCGGAATGTCTTCCACATCCTTCCGCAATATTTGCGCCGACCGACGCAGCCGAGCGTCGGACCTGAGAGGTCAAGCCGTAGATTTCATCCCTAGGGAAAGACCGCGTGAGACCGTAGACGAGCACGGTCAGTTCGTGCGCTTTCGACCAAACTTTCAACTCTTTGAAATCTTTCATGCGTCTTCTCCCTCCGTGTATTTGATTGCCAGCAGCTAGTAGCTAGGAGCTAAAAGCTTTTCACAAAATTCTTCCCCGGCAACTGCTTCACCTTGCCGTTCAGTTCCAGCTCGAACAACGCGGCGAAGATTTCGGAGGAGGACAGCTCCGGCTCCAGGCGTTCGACCAGTTCATCGATGTGGGTGGACTCGTCGGGCTTGAGCATGGACAGAATCCTCCGTTCGTGGGGAGAAATGGTTTCGTCAGGGAATAGAGATGCGGTCTGAGACTCGGACGATTCATTGGCCGCCGGAG
Organism: Acidobacteriaceae bacterium; assembly: GCA_003154055.1. GTDB lineage: Bacteria > Acidobacteriota > Terriglobia > Terriglobales > Acidobacteriaceae > Acidiflorens. Next base: position 31,321 of record PMCH01000073.1, on the reverse strand, counting down.
TCAGTGCCGCTTGGACATCGGCGGGCAGGTCTTCCCAAACGTCTTCCCAGGTCGCCACCAGTTTCGCGCCCTGCTTGATCAGGGTATTGGGGCCCCAGGAGCCTTTGTTGGTGACGTTACCCGGCACGGCATACACATCGCGATTCTGCTCGAGGGCGCAGCGTGCCGTGATGCGCGTTCCACTGTATTCCGCCGCTTCCACCACCAGCACTCCGACGGACATCCCGCTGATGATGCGGTTGCGGATAGGAAAATTTTGCGGCGCCGCAAACGTACCGATCGGAAACTCCGAGATCAACGCTCCGCCCAAGGCCAGAATCTGTTCGGCGAGGCGCGTATTCTCCTTGGGATACATCACGTCAATGCCGGTGCCGAAAACGGCCACTGTCTTTCCCCTGGCGGCGAGGGTACCGCGATGGGCGGCCGAATCCACGCCGCGCGCCATCCCGCTGATGATGACCAGCCCGTGCACGACCAGGTCCGTGGAGAGGCGTTCTGCCATGCCGGTGCCGTACGGCGTCGGATGGCGCGTGCCCACCACCGCGATGCCGGGCCGGGAGAGTATTTCCACATCGCCGCGGACAAAGAGCACGACCGGCGGATCGTAGATTTCCTTGAGCCGCAGCGGGTATTCGGGATCACCCAGGGTGATGATTTTCGCGCCCACCTCAATAGCCTTCGCCCACTGCTGCTGGGCTAACTCCAGCGACTTGCCAGTTGCCAGCGACTGCGCGGAAACCGACTGCATCCCGGTCGCTTCCAATTCCGTCAAGCTGGCGCGAAAGACGTTCTCCGGATTCCCGAAATGCTCGATCAGTTTTCGGACACGAGTCGGACCCAGACCCGGCGTCAAGGCCAAAGCGAGCCAACAGGAAGCCTGCTGGGATTGGGCGTTTACGGTTGGAACGGCGGTGGTTGGCATCAGGCCGGACTCTAGGCCCGGTTTTGAAATACTGTCAAGGATGGCGCGCACACCACTTTTGTTAGAATTCGCAAAGCAATGATCCGGTTGAAGATCTCGGCAATCTCTTATCTGAATACTGCACCGCTCCTGTGGGATTTTGAGCATGGGAGCAGGTCAGAATTTGAACTTTCCTACACCATCCCTTCCGGCTGCGCGCAAGCCCTGTTGGAGGGATCGGCGGACATTGGGATCATCCCGGCGGCCGCCTACACTACCATTCCGGACCTCGTCATTGTTCCGGACGTGGCGATCGCGGCGCGACGCGAGGTGCGGTCCATCCTGCTAGTAAGCAAAGTTCCCGTCGCCGAAGTGCGGACCGTCGCGCTTGATACTTCTTCGATGACATCCGTTGCATTGACCAAAGTTCTGTTCGCAAAATGGCTCGGAGGCGAGAGAGAGTACCTTCCGATGCCGCCAGAGCTCGACGCAATGCTGGCTGGTTGCGATGCTGCGTTACTGATTGGCGATCCTGCCTTGCAGGTAGATCGGACAAGGTACGTCACACTCGACCTGGCCGAAGAGTGGATTGCACGGACGGGAAAGTCATTTGTTTTCGCCTTCTGGGCGATACGTCGTGCGGCGCTCGCGGGACGGAACGCAAACGCAATCGCCGAAGCATTCAAAGTGTCACGTGACCACGGGCTAGACCCGACCAATCTGCAAGTGATTGTTCGGGAGTGGAGCCGCCGTTTGAGCCTGCCGGCGTCAACCATTGGCTCGTATCTCACAGAGAACATCCACTACTATCTCGACCCGCCGTGCCTGGAAGGGCTCGCGCTGTTCTACAGCCATGCGGCCGAGATTGGGGCGCTGCCCCGGGCACCGGAACTGCGGTTTCTGGAAAGCGCGGAATCGGCAGCCTGATGCCGTTGTGCACGCCGGGCATTGACACTTCTTGACTAATTGTTGCCATCCGCGGGCGTAGACAATGACTCTAATAAGGATGCGCAGTATCGCCGTCGTCCTCCTTGCTTCCAAGCACAGTAAGCTGACGTGGCTGATCCATCTGGGTGGGCCCGGGCTGATTCTGCTCGGACTGGCCGACAACTCCGTCATTCCGCTGCCGGGTAGCATGGACGTGCTTACGATCCTGCTGGCGGCACACCGGCCGGACATCTGGTTTTACTACGCGATCATGGCCACGGCGGGAGCGGTTCTGGGCGGGTACGTCACCTATCACCTGGCGCAGAAGGGCGGCAAGGAAGCGCTGGAGCGGAAGTTTTCAAAGCGGACGGCTGAGAACGTTTCCAGAAACTTTGAGCGCTGGGGATTCGGAGCGGTGGCGATCCCGGCGCTGCTGCCGCCGCCCTTTCCGATCGTACCGTTCCTGGTGGCCGCGGGAGCGATGCAGTACCCGCGGAAAAAATTCTTAGCGGCCCTGACGCTGGGCCGCGGTGTGCGATTCACGGTGTTCGCATTTCTCGGAGCCCACTACGGGCGGCACATCGTGCGTTTTTTTGCTCAGTATTACAAGCCAGTGCTCGCGATTGTGATCGTTTTGGCGGTGCTGGGTGGCGTGGTGGGGCTGGTGAAGTACTTCCAGGTGAAAAAAGGGCAACGCGCAGCGCGCCGCCCTCAACCGAAAGTGCGTGCCGCCTGACGGTCCGGCGGCTCGTTGGACCATGCGTCTCTTACTGTCTTACGCTGTCGAGCAGCTTCTTCTCCGCATCCGTCGGAGGCTCAAATCTTCCGCCCAGATACTTCGCCAGAAATTCTTCCGAAGCAGCATTAAAGGCCATACGGTTCTCGGGACGCGCGAAGCCATGTCCTTCGTCGGGAAACACGAAATACACGACCGGCTTGTTGTTCTTGCGCATCGCGGCCACGATCTGGTCGCTTTCCGCTTTGTTCACCCGCGGATCGTTCGCGCCTTGTCCGATCAGCAAGGGCACTTTAATTTGATCCGCCTTGAAAAGTGGCGACTGCGTTTTCAGGAATGCTTCGTCTTCGCCCATGCGCTTATGAAACACCGCCAGCATGGTGGACCAATACGGCGGGATCGTTTTCAGTAGAGTGTTCAGGTTCGACGGCCCCACGATGTCCACGCCGCAAGCAAACGCGTCGGGAGCGAACGCGACTCCGGCGAGGGTTGCATATCCGCCGTAGCTGCCGCCCATGATGCAGACTTTTGCCGGATCGGCAACGCCCTGCTTCACGGCCCAGTCCTTGGCATCGAGCAGATCGGTGTGCATCGTTCCCGCCCACTGACGATCACCAGCATTCAAGTACTGTTTCCCGTATCCGGTGGACGCGCGGAAGTTCGGTTGCAGGACGGCATAGCCACGATTGGCCAGCCACTGCGCGTAGGGATCGTATCCCCATAGATCACGCCCCCAGGGACCGCCGTGGGGAAAGACCACCATGGACAGGTTCTTGGGATCGGCCCCGGCCGGAGTGGTGAGGTATCCGTAGATGGTCATGCCGTCGCGGGCCTTGTATTCGATGGGCTTGACCTTGGCGAGTTTGTATTTCTCCAGGTCGGAACGATTGCTGAACAGCATGGTGGCCTTTTTGCTGGCGCGATCGTAGAGATAGTAATAGATGGGAGAATCGTCGCCTTCGAAGGCGACAATCCACTTATCGTCGGCCAGATCGCGGCTGATGTCGCTGATATCGGCCTCGCGGACTTTTCGGAGCGCGTCAAAATCCGGCTGCAGGTCCTTGTCGAGAATCTGGAAGTCGCGCCGCTCGCGCAGGAAAACCACGGCCTGGAGTTTGTTGGTCTTGGGGTGTGTAACCACAAAAGAGACGTCAAACTGCGGATCCTCGGCGACCACGGTGCGCTTTCCCGTGGCAATATCAACCGAGAGCAGGCGGGCCGCATTGGCATCCAGCGAGGTAAGAACCCACAACGCTTTGTTGTCCGGAGAGAAACCGGAGATGTTTCCCAGAGTTTCTTCCGGGCCCCACTTCATCAATTCGCGCCACGGGGATTTTGCGCCGTCACGCACCCGGATCACGGTGCCGCCATCGTCCGTGGTCACCTGCGCGGCTCGTATCTGGAGATCGTGATCGGGCTGCCAACCGGTAACGTCGCCCGGATTCTCGGTGTCGAGCGTCAGTTCACCGGTCTTCAAGTTGACCCGATAAATGTCAAAGACTTTTGGATCGCGCTTGTTGAGCTGGATCAGTACAGAATCAGGGTATGCAGCCTCGCCCCCGACGATATCGGCGCGTACTTTTTCGTAAGGCGTGAGGTCACGCGTCTGTTTGGTCGCAACATTGGTTTGATAGACACGCCAGTTCTCGTCGCCGTTCTGGTCCTGGGCATACAGAATGTTCTTCGAGTCAAACTGCCAGAACAGGTTGCGGATTCCGCGCTTGCGGTCGTTGGTGACTGCGCGATCGTCCGTCTTGCCCAGGGTGCGCACCCAGATGTTCAGGACGCCCTGATCCGGAGCGAGGTAGGCCAGCATCGCGCCGTCAGGGGAAATCTGCGGGGATGTGCGCTCAGGATTTCCGAAGAGCACGCTGCGCGGAATCAAAGAGGTCTGCGCTTGGGCAAATGCGCTCGGGGCAAGCAGAAGGAATAGTGCAACAGCACAAAGGGCCAGTCGTTTCATCGACCACCTCCACTAACGGCAGAATTGTACGTAGAGCCAGATACGGTTCACAAGCGGGGTTGGTTCCAGGGTTCGCGCTGGTCTGGTCGGATTTTCATGAATTTCGTTCGTTTCACAGGCTTCGGGCGGGCAGAAAAGCCGTTACCGAGAACCCTGCCAAGTTGGAGCCAGCCGCTCGTTCCGCTAGAATGTCACTCAGCCTTGTGATCTCCCCGTGATCTGGCCATGACCCTGACCAAACAGCAAGCCCTCGACTTGTTCCAGTCCGACGACCTGATCGGAATCGGCATGGAGGCCGATGCGGTGCGTCGCAAGATCCATCCCGAAGGCACCGTTACCTACATCATTGACCGCAATATTAATTACACGAACTTCTGCACCGAATATTGCACCTTCTGCGCGTTCTATCGGCCGCTGAAGGGGCCCGCGTCGAAGGAGGGCTACATCCTCGATTTCGACACGATCTACGAAAAGATNNGGCACCGGCGTGTTGATGCAGGGCGGCCTGCATCCCGATCTCAAGATTGACTGGCACGAGCGGATGCTGCGGGGCATCAAGCAACGTTTCCCGAAGATTCATCTGCATTGTTACTCCGCTTCGGAAGTCCTGGCAATCGCGGAATACAGCGAGCTGAACGTGCGCGACACGATTGCCCGGTTGCGCGACGCCGGGCTCGATTCGATCCCGGGCGGCGGAGCGGAGATTCTGGACGACGAAGTGCGCCACAAAATCGCTCGCCTGAAGTGCCTGACTGACGACTGGCTGCTGGTTCATCGAACCGCCCACCAGCTCGGCATGCGCACCACGGCCACCATGATGTTTGGCGTGGGTGAGTCGTTCGAGCACCGAGTGAATCACCTGGAGGCCGTCTACCGGTTGCAGGAAGAAACAGGCGGGTTTACGGCTTTCATCCCGTGGAGCTTCCAACCGGCCAACACCGCGCTCGGCGGACGCCGATGGGATGAGGCCACGGCGGTCGAGTACCTCAAAGTCCTGGCGATCTCGCGCCTGTACCTTTCGAACTTCCTGAATGTGCAATCCAGTTGGGTCACGCAGGGATTGAAGGTTTGCCAGATGGGCTTGCGCTTCGGCGGGAACGACGTTGGCTCCGTAATGCTGGAAGAAAATGTAGTCCGGGCCGCGGGCGTCACCAACTGCACAACGGAAGAAGAGTTGCGGCGCATCATACGGGATGCGGGGTTCCGGCCCGCGCAACGCGACACTTTGTACCGGACGTACTTCCTGAATTGAGTTTCGGAAAGACCTACAAGCCGCGCCCCAACGGCTGATGATCGGAGCTATGAAACGCTCTCTCAGCTTTGTCTTTTGTCTTCTCAGCCTTCTTTCGTTGACGAGAGCGCAGGAACCGAACCGCCCGGCCAATGCCGCTTCCATCGCAGGCACGATCGTAAAGGAACCGGGCAGCCAGCCTCTCAAGAAAGTCCTGCTGCAACTGATCGCTGAGGACCAGGCCAAGGCCGGAAACTACACCACAACGACCGCCCCCGACGGCCGGTTCAACATAGAAAACGTTCAACCGGGGCGCTACCGCCTCTTCCTCGAACGAACCGGTTTCATTCAGATCAACGAGCGCAATCACCGAATCGAGACGAGCGTTCTTGATGTCCGTGCGGGACAGGAGATGAAGGATCTTCTGCTACGCATGCTGCCGATGGCGGTGATCACCGGGCGAGTCGTGGATGAGGACGGCGACCCGCTGCCCAACTTCGGCGTTTCTTTGGGAAGAAAAAAGCCGGGTAAAGCGACCGATGCCGAAGCACTTGGGGGCGAACGCACCAACGACCTGGGGGAGTACCGCATCTCGGGACTGTTCCCGGGACAGTACTTCATCTCAATCGCCCCCGCACCTGATTTTGCCAATCTCGGACATCCCGCCAAGGGCTCGCCGGACTTGGAGAGCAAGCCTGATACGAGTTACCTGACTACCTATTATCCCGGGACGACGGATGCCACTCAGGCCTCCGCCATCACGCTGCGGGCGGGCGATGAAATGCCAGTAAATTTCACCATCGTTCCCGCCCGGACCTATCGCATTCGCGGGATTGTGACCGGCATTCCAGCCCGGCAGAAACCGATGGTGCAGCTGATATCGCGGGGAGTGAATACGCTCACCATGAACGCAGCGGATGTCGCCGAGGACGGACAGTTCGAGATGCGGGGAGTGGCGCCCGGATCTTACTGGATCACCGCTTATTCGGGCTCGGAAGGCGAACTACTCACTGCGCGCCTGAATATCGCCGTGGTCGCAGCCGACGTGGAAGGGGTCAAACTGGTCCCGGTGCGACCATTCACTCTCTCGGGGCATCTCCGGTTTGAAGGACAGCCTCTGGCTGACCTCACGCCGTACACGGTGTACCTGCAAAGTGTCGACGACATTGAGACTGGCGGAATGAGCATGACGTTTGTGCCCGGAAGCGGTCCGGTCGCACGGGTCGACCGGTTCGGCAGTTTCCAGTGGACGGGCGTCATTCCCGGACGTTACATCGCGCAAGTGAACGGTGGCGAGGGAAAAGACGGCTTCCTCAAATCGGTTGCCCTCGGCAGTGTCGACGCCAGCGCGGGATTCAAGGTGGCTGGGCCGGCGTCGGTCGAACTGGTGATGAATTCGAAAGGTGGAGTTTTGGAAGGGGCGGTTATCGACCAAGACCAGCCAGTCGCTAACGCAAGCGTGGTCGCCGTACCTGAAGAGAAGTATCAGAAAATTCGGCAACGCTTTGGTGTCGGCACGACCGACCAGAACGGCCATTTCGTGATTCATGGTCTGGCACCGGGGAGCTACACCGTGTTTGCCTGGCAGGATCTGGAAGACGGGGCCTACTATGACGCCGAGTTTCTCAAGTCGCAGGAAAGCAATGGAACCGCGCTGAAGGTGGAAGAAGGCTCACGGCAGAAAATCGAACTGAAGCCCGCGCCGGTTTCGGAAGATTGGCAGTAGAACACCAGGTGACAGGTCACGAGTGTCAGGTGGCAGGAACTTCCAAGCCACGCTGGTGCCGGAAACCCGCTGCGGGCTATCGGGTACAATGATCTCTCTTCGAGCGCATGACTCCCCTCTTCATTTTCTGCGCGGTGCTGGCCCCCAAGGGCGTGTTGCCCTACATCCGGCAGCACTTTCTGGACAAGACTTTTCAGGGCCTGTACCAGATCAACGCCTTCGACCTGGCGTTGCTGATTCCGTATTTCATTGTGCTGGTCATTCTGGCGGCCTACGGAGCGCACCGCTACTGGCTGGTTTATCTTTATTACAAGCACAAGAAGAACAAGACTACGGAACCGGCAGCCCGCTTCGAGGACTTGCCGCGCGTTACGGTTCAGCTGCCGATTTTCAATGAGCAGTACGTGGTGGACCGCCTGCTGGACGCGGTCTGCAGGCTGGATTATCCCCGGGAAAAACTCGACATCCAGTTGCTGGATGATTCGACCGACGAAACCGTGGAAGTCGCCCGCATCCTGGTGGAGCGGTACGCAAGCCTTGGGCATCCGGTCACTTATCATCACCGCGATAACCGCGAGGGTTACAAGGCGGGAGCGCTCGCCGAGGGGTTGAAAACGGCGAAGGGAGAGTTCGTTGCCATTTTCGACGCCGACTTTGTTCCGCCAGCGGACTTTCTGCTGAAGTGCATCCATCATTTCACCGATCCGAAGGTCGGGATGGTGCAGACGCGCTGGACGCACATCAACCGCAGCTATTCCTTCCTGACCGAAGTTGAGGCCATCCTGCTCGACGGCCACTTCGTACTGGAGCACTCCGGACGGGCACGGAGCGGCGTTTTTTTCAACTTCAACGGCACGGCTGGCATGTGGCGCCGAGTCGCCATCGACGAGGCCGGCGGCTGGCAACACGACACCCTGACCGAAGACACCGACCTCTCGTACCGCGCCCAGTTGAAGGGCTGGAAGTTCCTTTACCTGCAGGATGTGGAGTGTCCCGCGGAACTGCCGGTGGAGATGACCGCTTTCAAAACTCAGCAGGCGCGATGGGCCAAGGGCCTGATTCAGGTTTCGAAGAAGATTCTGCCCAAGGTTTTCGCCAGTGATGTGCCGCGCTCGGTAAAGGTGGAGGCGTGGTACCACTTGACGGCCAATTTGAGCTATCCGCTGATGATCTTGCTCTCGGTGCTCTTGCTTCCGGCCATGGTGATTCGGTTCTACCAGGGATGGTTTCAGATGCTCTACATTGACCTGCCCCTGTTCATGGCCTCGACGTTTTCGATCTCCAGCTTTTACCTGGTTTCGCAGAAAGAGCTCTTTCCGAAAACCTGGCCGCGTGCGCTGCTTTATCTGCCCTTCTTGATGGCGCTCGGCATCGGTCTGACCATCACCAATACGCGCGCGGTTCTCGAAGCGTTGGTGGGCAAAGAGACGGCATTCGTACGCACTCCGAAGTACCGCGTCGAGTCGAAGAAAGACAGGGTCGGCAGCACCAAGTACCGGAAGCGCCTGGGATGGGTGCCCTGGTTCGAGCTGCTGGTGGGGACCTACTTCGCACTGACCGTGTACTACGCCATCGATAATGAGAACTACATCACGGTTCCCTTCCTGCTTCTGTTCGTGATCGGCTACTGGTACACCGGAATGATGTCGCTGCTCCAGGGACGGTTCGCGGGAGTGTCGGTAGGATCCGAGACGCACACGAAGCCGTTTCCGGTCGGGGTGTGAGTAGAGGCTGCGGGCATTACCTCTCTGAAAGAGCAGCGGCAACCTTCCCGGCTCCCACGACGGTGGGATCCAGTTTCGATCCCAGAAGCTCCCAGACGAACGCCAGAAGATACAGGCCGGCAGCCATCAGGTAAAGGAACTGGAATCCGAAATACATGGAGTTGTATTCCAGTAGCCCTCCACACATGGCGCCGAACAGGTTCGCCGACATAACGCCTGAGATTTCGCCGCGTGTCTTGAGCAGCGTTGAGAAGACGATGCCGGAGAAAAACATGGGCGAGGTCAGGAGCAAGGCGGTTCCGAGGCGGCCGGCCCAGGTGGAGGGGAGTCCGCCACTTTTCGCGACCCACCAGCCGAGCGCGAGCGAGACAAGCAGCAAGGCATAAGGAACCATCGAACGGGTAATGGCGAACCGCTGCACGATCCAGTTGGCGAAGAATGCCATCACCATGATTCCTGCGATGGCGATGCCGATCACCTGCCAAGAATTGCCGAAGGTGAGCCCCAATTCCGTGATGCCCTTGGTCTCGACCAACATGAAACCCGCTCCGAGCAGGAAGAAGGCGAGGTTGCCGGCTCGCGGCCGCTCGGGAAGGAAGTTCGTGAGCAGCAGGAGCGACAGCACTAGAACAAGCGCCACCATCACCAGATAAGAGACCGGATACACCCGTTCCGGCATGTAGAAGAACGGCCAATCATCGGTGGAGACGTCGGCACGGATGGCAGGGTTAGCGTAGGTCGGAGAGCGGTTGTAGAAACCACGCTCAGCGATGAAAGCGGGCGGCACCACTAAGTGGCGATCGGCTGACTCCAGAAACACAACTCCGCCGTCGTAGCCAACCTGGATGCAGACCGGGGGCTGCCCATCGAAGGCATCCTGCAGCATGAGATAAATCTTGCGTCCGAGCTGATCATTCAGCACGGAAAAGGCCAGCGAGATGACGCCGTGGGGCTGCAGGCGCGCGCGTGCTTCGCGCATGGCCTCGACGGTGTAGACAAAGGAATCAAGCCGCACACTCGAAGCCTGGCTCAGCAGAGTGTGGGAGTCGAGCAACCCGAACACGATCAGGTCGTAACGCCGATCCGTGGTACGCAGGAACGAGCGCGCATCGTTGACCACTGAATGAACCCGCGGATTGGAATATGGATGTTCGGGATGACCGTCGTGCCCCAGCATCAGAATGGCCGGATCGATTTCGATCGCGTCCACGCGCTCCGCTCCGCCACGTAGCGCCGCGGATACGTCATTGCCGGTGCCCGCACCTACCACGGCAACGTCCGCCGGGTGGGTCAAAATCTTGTAGGGCATGTCGTAGTAATCTCTAGCCCTTCGGATAAAGGAGTTCGCCGGCAGGCTATCGGCACTCCCCGAAAAATCGTAGACCTTCTGGTAGTAATGGCCGGCGGCACGGATCTCCATCAGGCCGTTATCGTTGCGCCCGACCTCGAGAAGCTGGTACGGGGAATAGATTTTTTGCAGGGTGGGGCTGACGGGCCACTCCAGAACAAGCAGCGCGATCAACATGGAGACTGCGCCCACCGTGAAGACTGCTTTTTTTCTGGCATGAAAACAAAGCAAGACAGAGAACGCCAGCAGGAACCACATCGTGGGCGGTGTCCAAAAAGCGCTGACCAGGAACATCAAAAGCACGCCTGCCAGGCTGCCCAGAAGATTAAAACCATAGGCGGTCAGTTTTCCCCGGCGTTCCATCAGACAACCGCACAACTGGCCAATCGGAATGAACGCAAGGGCGGTGAGCAGGAACACCACGGCCAACACGAAGTAGGTTTGCAGGCCGTAATAAAACTGGGCCGCTTTGGGCAAGCCCATATTCAACTGTTCGCGGATCGGTAGGACATACAGGCTCTGGAACTGGGCGTATGTCAGGCCGTAGCGCATGCTCGTCATGAACAGGATCTGCCAGCACAAAATCGGCAGCGTGAGCACCAAAGATAAGCGGCCCCGCCTTCCCATCGCATACCCCAAGCCCAGTCCAGCGAAACAGGAGAGGAGGGAAAGGTTCTTGTAAAAAGAAAAGAAAGGGAAAACCGTGGCCTGCCAGCGGATCATCGTCAGTTCCAGAAACAGGCTGAGAGCAGCGGCGGCAAAAATGGCGGAGTTGATCCAACGTTCTGGTAACTCCTCCATCAGGAAGGCAGCCTGCTCAGCCGCAGCATTCTCCAATCGAGAGTCGAACCGGCGCAGGAGCCACCGCATCGCCAAGGCCAGCGAAATCAAGAGCAGGGCAACCAACATGTAGCCGGGCAACTGTGCCCAGGGAAAGAGCCGGTCCCGCATGTAACGGCTGGCCAGAAGAGTGACCACTGGAGCCAGCAAGCTGCCGCCCACCGCGAGCGTCAAGAGACGCAGGTACGCACGATCCATTCAAACCCTCCGCTCGATCAACACAGTGTAGCGAAGATGTTGAGAACGAGCGGCGGAGGCGTAGATTCCACCGCACCAAACTAACTAACAATCCTGCCCCGCGTCCGCATGCTAGGCTGATAGCGGCTCTGGATTCTCGCAGTTTCCTCCGCGTGGGGCATTGCAGAGAACCAATCTCAAAAAGCTGTTGCGAACGGTAGAGGCGCTGGCCGATTTCGGTCCCGAACTCACAGCGGACCGTGATTTTCGCCAGACCGCACATGCCATGCTGGCGGCGGTGATCGAAGCTGCTGGCGCGCGTGAAGCCGTCTTATTCTCTTTTGGCGAGCGGCCTTCCCTTCTCACCTCGGTGGACGCCCAGGGATTCGCGCTGCTCCCCGATCCCGCGTTAATCCCACTGCTTCCGCGACACGTCCACACCCTGACCGCGGCTACCGGACCGGTCCTGCTGAACAGCAGCACCTACGACATTTTCCTCAGTTCGAACGGGAATGTGGCTCCGGAGCTTTTCAAGTGCATCTGCCCGCTCAAGGTACGGGGCAAGCTCGCAGGATTGATCGTCCTGGGGCGGCGCGACGGAAACGCGGCGTACGAGGACGACGCGCTCGACGCGATCCAACTGCTCAGCCATTTTGTAGCGTTGGCCATTCAGAATCATTCGCTCAGCCAGACGCTGGCCCAGCGTGTGTCGGAAAACCTGCGGCTGCTCGCGTCTCTGCATGGGTTCTACGACAACGCGCTGGAAGCGTTCGCGGCTGCGATTGACGTAAAGCACGTGAACATTCATGGACACTCGCTGCGGGTGGGACGCTACGCACAGGCCATCGGCGAAGCCATGGGGATGGATCCGAGCAACGTCGCTTCCCTGCGGTCCGCGGGATATCTGCACGACATTGGCAAAGTGGCGGTCGACAAGCGGCTATTCGGCAAGACGACGTCGTTGAACCCGGAAGAGTTTCGCGAGATGGCCGACCACACCGTGGTGGGGCACCAGATCGTCAGCAATGTGCAGTTCCCGTGGCCGCAGATTCCCGAGATTGTGCGCTGGCATCACGAGCGCGGCGATGGAACAGGCTATCCGGACGGCCTGCACGCTCAAGAGATGTCGCAGGAAGTCCGCATTGTCGCGCTGGCCGACACTTTTGACGCCATGACCAGCGAGCGGCCCTATCGTGAGTCTCTGCCGCTGGGACGCGCTTTGCAGGAACTGATCCGGCTGACACCACAGAAGTATGATGCGGAGGCCATGCAGGCGCTGCTCATCCAGATCCGGCGCGATGCCGTGGGCAGCAATCGCTTCCCGATTCTTGAAGGAAGCGCGGTGAATCTCTCCCCGACCGATGTGGACCAGCTTGCCGCCACGCTGCAACACCGAGTCAGTCAGGGCAAGGCCTACCTGATCTGAAACGCTCGGGTCGAGGCTCAGCGGGCGCTAACCTCGAATCTACGACCTTTCCCATACGACTCCGCGTTCCTCCCGGTGTAAAATTTTGAGGCTCCGCGAATGTAGTCCTCGTGACCTTGTAGACTCGATGACGCGGGCTGATGTATCGAAACCGCCCCCTCCTTCATCTCACGGATGGGTCAGCGGAAAAACGTGGGTCTGGAGGATCGATGGCCGTCAGTGACCAGGGTGCTGTGACGGGTAAGCAACTCGATCAGCTGTGTATCAACACCATCCGCACCCTTTCGATGGATGCGGTGCAGAAAGCAAACTCCGGACATCCCGGTACACCGATGGCGCTGGCGCCTGTCGCCTATAGTCTGTGGCAGCAATTTCTGCGCTACGACCCGGAAGATCCAATCTGGCCCAATCGCGACCGCTTTGTTCTCTCGAACGGGCACGCGTCCATGCTGCTGTACTCGATGCTGTACCTGGCGGGCGTCCACTCCGTAAATTCGAAATACGAAGTATTGAGTGAGCCCGCGGTCTCACTCGACGACATCAAGAATTTCCGCCAACTGGGCAGCAAGACGCCAGGGCATCCCGAATATCGCTGGACCTCAGGAGTTGAAACGACCACTGGGCCTTTGGGCCAGGGCTGCGGGAACAGCGTGGGCATGGCGATTGCCGAACGATGGCTGGCGGAACATTTCAATCGTCCAGGTTTTGAGATCTTCAACTACAACATCTGGGTGTTTTGCGGCGACGGCGACATGATGGAAGGAATTTCATCGGAAGCCGCCTCGGTTGCCGGGCACCTGAAGCTCGCGAACCTGTGCTGGATCTATGACAACAACAAGATCACGATCGAAGGCAAGACTGACCTGGCGTTCAGCGAGGAAGTGGCGGCGCGCTTCCTGAGCTACGGCTGGGACGTGACGCACGTCCATGACGCGAATGACCTCGGGCAACTGGCAACCGCTTACACTCACGCGCTCGGGGTGAAAGACCGGCCCAAGTTAATCATCGTGGACAGCCACATCGGCTACGGGTCACCCAACCGGCAGGACACAAAAGAAGCGCACGGCGAGCCGCTGGGCGAGGAAGAAATCAAGCTGACCAAACGCGCCTACGGATGGCCGGAGGATGCGAAGTTCCTCGTCCCGCACGGGGTTCGCGAGAATTTCCGCGATGGCATTGGCAAGCGGGGCAAGCAGCTGCGCAACCAGTGGACAACGCTCTTCACTAAGTACCGGGCGCAATTCCCGGATCTCGCCAATGAGATCGACCGCATGCAGCGCCGCGAGCTACCCGATGGCTGGGACAAGGAGTTGCCCAGTTTTCCGGCAGACGCCAAGGGGCTGGCAAGCCGCGATTCTTCTGCCAAGGTTCTCAATGCCATCGCAAAGAACCACCCCTGGCTCATGGGAGGCTCGGCGGACCTGTATCCCTCTACCAAGACCCGGCTCACATTTGACGGAGCGGGAGACTTCGAAGCGGGCCAGTACAACGGACGCAATTTTCATTTCGGCATTCGCGAGCACACCATGGGAGCGATCGTGAACGGGATGTCGTTGTCGAAGATTCGCCCCTACGGCTCGACCTTCCTGATTTTCAGCGATTACATGAAAGCGCCGATCCGGCTGTCGGCCATCATGGAAGTTCCGGCGATCTGGATCTACACGCATGATTCGATCGGCGTCGGCGAAGACGGGCCAACCCATCAGCCAATCGAGCAACTGGCGTCGCTGCGGGCGGTTCCCGGTCTGATCACGCTGCGGCCCGCGGATGCCAATGAAGTAGTCGAGGCGTGGAAGGTCATCATGAAGCAGCGCCACGAACCGGTTGCGCTCATCCTGACGCGGCAGGCTCTGCCCACCCTCGACCGCGCGAAATATGCACCGGCTTCCGGCGCGGCTCGCGGCGCCTACATTCTGGCGGATGCCGAGGGAGGCAAGCCCCAGGTGATCCTGATGGCAACCGGCAGCGAGGTGAGCATCTGCGTGGATGCGTACGAGAAACTCAAGCAGGAAGGGATCAAGGCCCGCGTAGTCAGCATGCCTTCCTGGGAGATTTTCGAGCGCCAGGATCAGAGTTACCGCGATCAGGTGCTTCCGCCGGATTTGACCGCGCGGGTCGCGGTGGAGCAGGCTGCCACCTTCGGCTGGGCGCATTATGTGGGCATGAAGGGTCGCGTTATTGGAATGCGGACGTTTGGCGCTTCGGCGCCGCTCAAGGATTTGCAGAAGAAGTTCGGGTTCAACCCCGAAACCGTGATGCAGGCGGCGCGAGAACTGGCCGCGAAGTAACCGTGTTTTAACGTCAGGCAGCGAGTCTGTCTGCCCAGCAGCAAGGAGACGTCATGAATCCCGTCGACGCGTTGGTAGCCGGCAAGGCCGTCAATCCCCTGAAACAGCTGCAAACGTTCGGGCAGTCCATCTGGCTCGATTACATCCGGCGCGATCTGCTCAAGGGCGGAGACCTGCAACGGTTGATCGATGAAGACGGCTTGCGGGGGATGACTTCCAATCCCGCGATTTTCGAAAAGGCAATCACCGGCAGCACGGAATACCAGGATTTTCTGGATTCGCTGGCGGGGCGCAAGGATCTCGACGCCAAAGCGCGTTATGAACTGCTCGCGATTCGCGACATTCAGGACGCTGCCGACCTGCTCCGGCCTGTCTACCAAGGCACGAAGAAGCGCGATGGGTATGTAAGCCTGGAAGTGTCTCCGTATCTGGCTCACGACACGCAGGGCACGCTGGATGAAGCGCTGCGGCTGTGGAAAGCAGTCGGTCGCGAGAACGTGATGATCAAGGTGCCGGGAACGCCGGAAGGGATTCCCGCCGTTCAGCAACTGCTCAGTGAAGGCATCAATATCAATATCACGCTGCTTTTTGCGCAGGAGGTTTATGAGCGGGTGGCGGAAGCCTATGTCGCGGGCGTCGAGAAGTTCGCGGCGGGCGGCGGAGACGTCAGCAAGATGGCCAGTGTGGCCAGTTTCTTCATCAGCCGCATTGACTCGCTCGTGGATTCGCTGCTGGACGAACAGGTCAAAAAGGAAAGCGACCCGGCGCGCAAAGGCAAGCTGCAAAGCGTTCTCGGCAAGGTTGCCATCGCGAATGGCAAGCTGACCTACGAGGCTTACCAGAAGATTTTCTCCACTCCGCGCTGGAAAGCGCTGGCTGCGAAAGGCGCGCAAACACAACGGGTACTCTGGGCCAGCACCAGCACCAAGAATCCGAACTACCGTGACGTCATCTATGTCGAGGAATTGATCGGGCCAGACACGGTCAACACCGTCCCTCCGGCCACGATTGACGCTTTCCGCGATCACGGCAAGCCACGACAGAGTCTGACGGAGGACTTGCCCGGCGCACAGAAGGCAATGGCCGACCTGGCCAGCGTTGGCATCTCGATGAAGCAAGTGACCGACAAGCTGACCGTGGACGGCGTCAAGTTGTTTGCCGATGCGTTTGACAAGTTGCTGGCGGCGGTCGAAAAGAGCACGAAACGCGAGACGACTCCCAAAGTCAACCAGCAGGGTTTGAAGCTTCCAGCTGAGCTCGACGCGGCGGTAAAAAAAAACCTCAATGACTGGCGGGCTTCCGGAAAAGTAAGGCGCCTCTGGCAGTTCGATGCCTCGCTCTGGACAGGCGAGGACGAGGCGAAGTGGCTGGGGTGGCTTGGCATCACTGAGCAGCAACTCGCCAACGTCAATAAGCTGAAAGAACTCGCGGCCGAAGTGAAAAGCGGCGGCTTCCGCGACATCCTGCTGCTGGGAATGGGCGGATCAAGCCTCTGCCCCGAAGTGCTGGCCCTCACCTACGGACATGTGCCGGGATTTCCCCGGCTTCACGTGCTCGATTCCACCGATCCGGCGCAGATCAAGCACACGGAAGCGAAAATCGATCTCGCCAGGACGCTCTTCATCGTTTCCAGCAAATCGGGTAGCACGCTCGAGCCGAACATCTACAAACAATATTTCTTCGACCGCGTGAAGCAAGTTTTGGGCGCGGACAAGGCGGGCGACCGCTTCATCGCGATCACCGACCCAGGCTCCAAGATGCAGCAGGTCGCCGAAAAAGACCGTTTCCGCCACATATTTTATGGACTGCCATCGATCGGCGGACGCTATTCGGCGCTCTCCAATTTCGGAATGGTACCGGCAGCGGCGATGGGGCTGGATGTTCAGAAATTTCTGGATCGCACCGAACAGATGGTGCAGGCCTGCCAGTCGTGTGTGCCGGTGGAGGAAAATCCGGGCGTACTGCTCGGCCTGATCCTCGGCAGCGCCCGCAACCTGGGGCAGGACAAGATCACGATCATCACCTCGCCGGGAATCTCCGACCTGGGCGCGTGGATGGAGCAGTTGATCGCTGAGTCCACGGGCAAACTGGGCAAAGGCATCATCCCGGTGGATCGCGAGGAACTGGGGCCGCCGGAGGTGTACGGAAAAGATCGCATCTTCGCCTATGTCCGCTTACAAGGCGCGCCCGACGCGGGACAGGACGCGAAAGTCACAGCGCTGGAAAAAGCTGGACATCCGGTGGTGCGCATCGCGCTGGCTGATACTTACGATCTCGGCCAGGAATTCTTCCGCTGGGAGATCGCCACGGCAGTGGCTGGCTCGGTGATTGGGATCAATGCCTTCAATCAACCGGACGTCGAAGCCAGCAAGATCGAGACCAAGAAGCTGACCTCGGAATACGAGATGAACGGGTCGCTTCCGCCCGAGAAACCAGTCATCGAGGAAGGCGGTTTCAAACTCTTCACCGATTCGGCAAACGCTGCAGAACTGGCGAAGGCTGCCGGTTCCGACCGATCGCTGAAGAACTACTTGCGGGCGCACCTGGCGCGACTGGATGCCGGTGACTACTTCGGCCTGCTCGCTTATGTGGAGATGAATGCCGAGCATGAGTCTCTGCTGCAAGGCTTGCGGCATGCGGTACGCGACCGCAAGCAGGTCGCGACGTGTCTCGGATTCGGGCCGCGCTTCCTGCACTCCACCGGACAGGCTTACAAAGGCGGGCCCAACAGCGGGGTTTTCCTGCAGATTACTTGCGACGATGCGCAGGATCTGCCCGTCCCCGGACAGAAGTACACGTTTGGCGTGGTGAAGTCCGCGCAGGCCCGCGGCGATTTCCAGGTGCTGGCAGACCGCAAGCGAAGGGCGCTGCGGGTTCATCTGGGCAGCGACGTCAAGGCAGGGCTGGTCAAGCTGTCGGAACTGGTGCGACAGGTACTCTCGTAATTCGAGCTGGGGTGCCGGCTCTTGGTAGCATGTGGAAACTCAGTCCGGTTTTCCGGGGCAATTTCCACACTTTCAGTTCGAGTTTTCGGCGACAGAAACCGCCGTCTGCGACGGCGGGCAAGGAGCGCAGGGATGCAACTAGGAATGGTCGGCTTGGGGAAGATGGGCGCCAACATGACGCGGCGCCTGATGCGTGGCGGTCACCAGTTGGTGGTCAGCGATCTGAGCCCGGACGCAGTCAAGCAACTCGCCGGCGAAGGCGCGGCGGCCTCTTCCTCGCTGGACGACCTGGTCGGCAGGCTGAGTGCTCCGCGCGCGGTGTGGATCATGGTACCGGCCGGAGATCCCACGGAAAAAACGGTGCAGGCGCTGCTCTCGAGCATGCAGGCGGGCGACACCATCATTGACGGCGGCAATTCGTATTTCAAAGACGACGTTCGGCGCTCCAAGATGTGCGCGGCCAAAGGTGTGCATTATGTGGACGTCGGCACCAGCGGCGGCATCTGGGGAATCGACCGCGGGTATTGCATGATGATCGGCGGCCCGAAAGAGGCGGTGCAGCGGCTGGATCCGATCTTCAAGACGTTGGCGCCCGGCCGCGGCGACATTCCACGCACCCCCGGACGCGAGAAGATGGCAGGGACCGCGGAAGACGGTTACATCCACTGCGGGCCTGCGGGCTCTGGCCACTTCGTGAAGATGGTCCACAACGGCATTGAATACGGAATGATGCAGGCCTATGCCGAGGGATTCGACATCTTCAAGAACGCCACCAGCAAAGAACTGCCCGAAGACCACCGCTATGACTTGAACCTGCCGGACATTGCGGAAGTCTGGCGGCGGGGCAGCGTGGTCAGTTCATGGCTGCTCGATCTTACCGCGATGGCATTGACCGAAAACCCCACGCTCGCCGAGTACAGCGGGTTCGTGCAGGATTCGGGCGAGGGACGCTGGACCATCCAGGCAGCCATCGAGGAGGCAGTTCCGGCTGAGGTGCTTACGGCAGCACTGTACACCCGCTTCCGGTCGCGTCAGGATCATACATTCGCGGAAAAAATACTGTCCGCAATGCGGCAAAAATTTGGCGGACACGTCGAACCAAAATCAAGAAAGTAAAATGGCGTAGAAAATCTCGCCCAGGAGTTTGGCAAACAGACCGCTATGGCTCAATCAGAGACTCAGCCCGCTGCAACGAAAGCGCCCGTCGGACGTCCGGGAGATCCGTGCGTCATGGTCATCTTCGGCGCTTCCGGCGACTTGACCCGGCGGAAACTTATTCCCGCCCTCTACAACCTCGCCAGCCAGGGCCTGTTATCGCGGGAGTTCGCGGTGGTCGGCGTAGCGCGCAATCCCATGACCACCGAGGAGGCGCGCCACAAGCTCACCGAGGATTTCAAGCAGTTCGCCACCGGGACGATTGACCAGGATTTGTGGGAGTGGTTTGTCCGCCACTTCTATTACGTGGCCGGGGACTTCGACGATCCCACGACCTACGACAAGCTCAAGGAGACATTGGCCGGGGCTGACAAAGACCATGCCACGCACGAGAACTATTTCTTCTACCTCGCGACCGCGCCCGACTACTTCGGCGACATCGTGGAACGGCTGGCGAAAGTCGGCCTGATGACGGAAGAGAACAGTCATTGGCGGCGGGTCATCATCGAAAAACCGTTTGGCCACGATCTCGACACGGCGAAGGCGCTCAACCAGCAACTCCTGAAAGTCGTCCGGGAAACGCAGATTTACCGCATTGACCACTACCTAGGAAAAGAAACCGTCCAGAACATTTTGGCGCTGCGTTTTGCGAACGGGATCTTCGAACCCATCTGGAACCGGCGATATATCGACCATGTTCAGATTTCCGTGGCCGAAACGGTAGGGGTCGAGAAACGCGGCGGCTACTACGACACCGCCGGCGCGCTGCGGGATATGGTGCCCAACCACATCATGCAACTCATCACCCTCACCGCCATGGAACCTCCGATTTCGTTCGAGGCCAACGCGGTCCGCGATGAGCAGGCCAAAATCCTGCATGCCATCCAGCCCTTTACTTCCGAGGACGTGTTGAGCAAAACGGTCCGCGGCCAGTATGGGGAGGGCACGATGAACAGCCAGCGCGTGCCTGCCTACCGGACCGAAGAAGGCGTGCCGCCGGAATCCCGCACCGAGACCTTCGTCGCCATGAAGCTGCTGATCGACAACTGGCGGTGGGCCGGAGTTCCCTTCTACCTGCGTACCGGCAAGCGCCTGCCTGGCCGAAATACCCACGTGGTGATCCAGTTCCGGCGCGCGCCGTTCATGCTGTTCCGCGAAACGCAGGTCCAGGACCTGATGCCCAACCAACTGGTGCTGCACATCCAACCCGAGGAAGGAATCTCGCTGCGCTTCGCCGCCAAGACGCCCGGAACTACCATGCGTCTGGGCGAAGTGGACATGGATTTCGAGTACTCCGACTATTTTGGGGCAACTCCATCGACCGGCTACGAGCGCCTGCTGCACGACTGCATGATCGGCGACGCCACACTCTTCCAGCGCGCCGACATGGTCGAGGCGGGATGGAGCGTGGTCAATCCCGTACTCGACGTGTGGAAGGCGCTGCCACCACGCAATTTCCCCAATTATCCCGCTGGGGCCTGGGGTCCAAAAGAGTCAGACGAATTGCTGGAACGCGACGGCCGCCGTTGGAGAAACTTCGAGAAATGATTCCTGGAGACATCGGCGGAGCCATTGCCTGCGGCGCGGATAGAAAATCCAGCGTGCGTGCGACCGTCGCATAAAACCCATGCCTGCCACTCGAACCGTCGAGGTACTGCCCACGCCCGCTGATCTGTTTCATGCGGCAGCGGATGAGTTTGTTCGTGTCGGCAACGCAGCGATCGCGCGGCATGACCGCTTCACCGTGGCGCTCGCCGGGGGCTCCACTCCGAAAAGTTTGTACTCGCTGCTGGCCAAGGAACACGCAAGATTCACCTGGCGCAAGACATTCCTGTTCTTCGGCGACGAACGCCACGTCCCGCCCGACCACCCCGACAGCAATTACCGCATGGTGAACGAATCGCTGCTGTCGAAGATCTCCATGCCGCCGAAACATGTGTATCGCGTACCGGCCGAGAATCGCGATGCCCACGCGGCGGCGGCGGAATACGAAGACGACCTTCGTAGGTTCTTCCAATTAAAGCCCAGCGATTTCCCTCGCTTCGACCTGATTCTGCTTGGGATGGGGACAGACGGCCACACCGCCTCGCTGTTTCCCAATTCACAAGCGCTGAAAGAACAGTCCAGGTTCGTGGTGGCCAATTTTGTGGAGAAATTCAACGCCTACCGGATCACGTTTACCTACCCCGTCCTGAATCACGCGGAGGAGGTTATGTTTCTGGCAATTGGGGCCGACAAGGCTCCAATGGTGTCGCAGGTTCTGGAGGGGGAAAACAGCCCTCCCTACCCGGCGCAAAGAGTGCGCCCAGCCGACGGCAGACTGTTGTGGATGTTGGACGAAGCCGCAGCCGACCGGCTCACTTCCTGATCGCGTGGCGACGGACACTCTGTCCGCAAATTGCCGCGTTCTGATTCCCCTCCGGCAAGAAATCAAGAGCAGCGTCGCAAAGATTCAGGAAGGCCACTGCCCGGAGCGACCACGCGTAGGCTCGAAGATGAAATGGCAGAAGTCCCCGGCCCGTCGCGGACCGGAGTGTCCGCGCCACAAAACCTCAGGCGGCGTGGCCGCGCCAGTCGCCGATTTCGCGCAGACCCTCGCCACGAGCGTGCTCGAAGAGGCGCACCTTGTGGCGGGCATGCTCGAACTCGTGGATATCAGCCCAGACTTCCGCCTGCCAGGACTTCTCGTGAGTGGCCGACTCGCCGCAGGTGGCACAGCGGGTATGGAAAGTAACTCCGGGCTTGGCAATAGTCGGGCCGTCGGAAAGCTCGATAAAGACGCAGCGCACTTCTTCGATTTCTTCGTTGGCGCCCAGGATGTGCTCGTAGCGGAGTAGGTATCCGAAGCTGAGCTTGCGGGCCTCGGTTTCGGCCTCGGCTCGGGTGTGAAAGGGCCCGTATTCGGCACGGAGCTGCTCAGTCGAGTCGCAGGCCATCCAGAAAGTTTCCTTGTATGCCATACCTACCTCAGTCGTGGGAGACGCCAACCGAAAAGAAACGGGTCCACCGACAATAGAGCAATTTGACTGCCGCGAATCCCCTGGCTGCGGCGGGTGGCACGGCCGTCTGTCCCGGGAAGCTCAGAAGAAGGTAAAGCCTTGACACAACATAGCTTAGATAGCCTTGAACCAGGGTGGCCCGAGCCCTCTGGATACCGCCGGGCGGGGTACCCGGTGTGAAATCCGTTTCCTTCGTGCCGCGTGAGGCGAAAAGTTCTCCACCCACCCCAGCGATTCAGAGTGGGTGGACCACCGGCGAGCTTGCTGCCTGACCCGTCGAGAAACCCGTTTCGACCTCGTGAGGAGCGACGTCGTGGAGGCCTATGAGGTCCCGCCTGCGCCTGCAGCCACTGCTTTGCCGCTGCCGTCGGCTAAGCCCATGTCATCCCCGGCCCGGTTCTTCCAATCACTCGCCGCCGGCAGGGGCGCAAGGCCAAGCTGGAAATGCCAGTTGGCGCCGCCGTGACTGGCCACGTAGAGCGCGAGTTCCAGCCGCGTCCAGACACCCAGCTTGTCGAAGGCGGTGCGCAGGTAGTTCTTCACCACTTGTTCGCTGGTCGCCAGCACAACGGCGATGTCTTTGTTGGTAAGACCCTGCCACACCAGGGTCGCAACTTGAATTTCCTTGGCGGTTAACCGATCGCGGGGTTGCATGGCTGCACATTCTCCTTGATGAACATGGCGGTGGCGAGTTTCACCCGCTTGCGCCCTTCTTTAATCCCGGCCCGGAGAAACAGCGTGCGGAGATGCTGCTTCACGGTACGAGGGCTGATGTTGAGCTGGCCGGCAATCTCTTTATTGCTGCAGCCTTGAACCAGCAAGCGCAAGACCTGCTGGTCACGAGGTGTGATCTTGATTTCGTTGAGGTTAATCATGGGGCCTTTGTCTGCTCCTTCTCGTTCAAGCCTCGGGTCGTGACCCGCTGGAACTACATGCAAGGGATTCGCCAAATATTCGCCATNNGAAGAGGGGCCGGAAAACATAGGCGAACATTTTACGAAACTCTAAATTCCGGCTAGAATGCCTGGATGTCGCTCGCGGCATCGACCCCGCTATCTCTATCCTGGGCCCATCCGCTCGTTCAGGAGTGGTTCACCACCAGGTTTGGGACACCGACCGAGCCTCAGGAGCAGGGCTGGCCGCACATTCTGGCCGGGCACACCACGCTGATCTCGGCTCCGACCGGGTCCGGCAAGACGCTGGCTGCTTTCCTTGCCTGCATCGATCGCCTGGTCTGCAAGGCACTGACTGGAGGACTCAGGGACCGAACCGAGGTTCTTTATATCTCCCCGCTGAAAGCGCTGGGCAACGATATCCAGAAGAACCTGGAAATTCCGCTGGGTGAGATTCTCCAGATGGCGGGCGAGCGAGGCCTGCTGATGCCGGAGATCCGCACCGCGGTCCGCACCGGCGACACGCTGACAAAAGACCGGCTGGCGATGCTGAAGCGGCCGCCGCACATCCTGGTCACCACCCCGGAATCGCTCTACATCCTGCTGACGGCGGAGAAGAGCCGCGCCATTCTGCGCGACGTGGAAACCGTGATCGTGGACGAAATTCATGCCGTCGCTGACGACAAGCGCGGCGTGCACCT
>PMCH01000073.1:0-7296 GCA_003154055.1 Acidobacteriaceae bacterium | reverse complement strand
GAGATCTACGAGCGGATCGTGCAACTGGTCAACCAGCATCGCTCGACGCTAGTCTTCGTGAACACCCGCCGCCTGGCCGAACGGATTGCGCACCAACTGGGCGAGCGACTGGGTGAGGACTACGTCGCCACCCACCACGGGAGCCTCTCTCGCAAGCTGCGGCTCGCGGCCGAAAAGAAGCTGAAAGAGGGCCAGGTCAAGGTGCTGGTTGCGACCGCATCCCTAGAGCTCGGTATTGACGTGGGAACGGTAGACCTGGTGTGTCACATCAGTTCGCCGCGCGCGATTGCGGTCGGCTTACAACGGGTTGGGCGTTCCGGTCACTGGCGCGGCGCGGTCCCCAAGGGGCGATTCTTCGTCACCACCCGCGACGACCTGGCGGAATGTGCGGTACTGGTGCGGGCGATTCGCTCCGGGGAACTGGACCGGCTGATCTTCCCTGAAGGTTCGCTTGATGTGCTGGCGCAGCAGATCGTGGCTTGTTGCGCGGCTGCGGGTACTGCCGCCGGAGCAGCCGCGGGCTCTACCAGCGAGGGCTGGGATGAAGACGAGTTGTTCGCGCTCATCAAGAGGGCCTATCCCTACCGCAATCTCTCCCGGGAAACCTACCTGGCCTTGCTCGAGATGTTGTCCGAAGGAATTGCCTCGCAGCGGGGACGGCGCGGCGCGTATCTGCATCACGACCGCATCAACCAGAAGCTCCGGCCGCGGCGTGGGGCGCGTCTGGCGGCGATCACCTGCGGCGGCGCGATTCCGGACAATGCCCTGTTCACGGTTGTTGCCGAGCCGGATGGGGCAATCGTCGGAACCGTGGATGAGGACTTTGCAGTCGAGAGCATGGCCGGCGAGATCATGCTATTGGGAAACACCTCGTGGCGAATCCGGAGGATCGAAGGCAAGTCATCGCGGATACTGGTCGAAGATGCGCACGGGGCGCCTCCGGGTGTGCCGTTCTGGCGTGGCGAGGCCCCGGCGCGGACGGCAGAGCTGTCGCAACAGCTGGGCGGATTGCGGAAGGACATTAGTGATCNNTTGATCCAGTATGTGCTGGAAGGCCGAGCGGTGCTGGGAGAAGTGCCGACGCAGTCCACCATCATTGCTGAACGCTTCTTCGACGAGGGCGGAGGGATGCAACTCATCATCCACGCTCCCTTCGGGGGGCGCATCAACAAGGCCTGGGGGCTGGCGCTGCGCAAGCGTTTCTGCCGCGGTTTCAACTTCGAACTCCAGGCCGCCGCTACCGACAATGGCCTGAATATCGCGCTGGCCGAACAACACAGCTTCCCGCTGGCGGATGTTTTTCAGTTCCTGCACTCGGAGAGCATGCAGCCCATCCTCGAACAGGCTGCGCTGGCGTCGCCGATCTTTCAAACGCGCTGGCGCTGGGACGCAACTCGGGCTCTGGCGCTGTTGCGTTTTCAAGGCGGGAAGAAAGTGCCGCCCCAGATTCAGCGCATGCGTTCCGACGATCTGCTGGCATCGGTCTTCCCGGACGTGGCGGCGTGCTTCGAGAACATCGAAGGGGACATCAAGATTCCCGACCATCCGCTGGTAAACGAGGTGATGAAAGACGTGCTCACCGAGGCGCTGGATATCGATGGGCTGCGCGAGGTGTTGCGGGGAATCGAATCGGGGCGAATCCGGTGCCTGGCAGTAGACACGCCCGTGCCGTCGCAGTTCTCGCACGAAATCCTGAATGCAAATCCGTACGCCTACCTGGATGACGCTCCGCTCGAGGAACGGCGGGCGCGCGCTGTGGAGATGCGGCGCGTGCTGCCGGCATCGGTGCTGGAGGAAGTGGGCGCTTTGGACCCGGCCGCCATCGCGCAAGTGCGGGCGGAGGCGTGGCCGGACGTGCGCGATGCAGACGAACTGCACGATGTGCTGCATACGTTGGTGATGGTGCCGTACGCCAGTTCTCAGTTCCCAGTTCTCAGTTCTCAGTTTGCTGACGGACAACTGATGGCAGCATGGACTGCCTTCTTCGACCGTTTGCAGTCGGAGCGGCGCGCGGTCGTGGCGGAAGGCGATGGAGAGCGGTACTGGGTGGCGGCCGAGAGAATCGAGTTGTTCCGCGCCCTGCATCCAGGGGCCAGAGTTGAGGGAGACGGGGCAAGCCCCGTTTCTACTCTGAATCGTGACGACGCCACTCTGACCGCTGTTCAGGGATGGATGGAACATGTTGGGCCCACTACGGCGACAGCCCTCGGGGGGATGTTGGGCATCGCGGCGGCGGAGGTGGACAAAGCTCTGCTCAGGATGGAAGCGAGCGGGGCCATTCTGCGGGGGAAATTCACAAGCCAACCCCAGCGGCTAACGCCGTCGACTTCACCGGCGCATAGCGGCACGGCTGAAGCCGTGCCCTTCCCCCCTGAAACTGAGTGGTGCGAGCGCCGACTGCTGGCGCGCATTCACCGGCTCACCGTTGCCACCCTGCGCAAGCAGATCGAGCCGGTCACGGCGGCGCAGTTCATGAACTGGCTGCTTCGGTGGCAGCACCTTGCTGCGGGCACGCAAGTGCGGGGCGAGCACGGAACTTTGGAAGTGATCCGGCAGCTCCAGGGCTTCGAGATTCCGGCCAGCGCGTGGGAACGATTCGTTCTTGCGCGGCGCATTTCGGGGTACGACCCGGCCCATCTCGACCAGTTGTGCCTGGCCGGTGCGGTGGGCTGGGGGCGGCTCTCTCCACATCCGGCGACTCTGGACTCAGGAAACGGTGGACCGGGACAGGAAAGCCGGCGGCGCGTCATCCCCACGCGAGTCGCTCCGATCGCGTTCTTTGTGCGCGAAGACGCGGACTGGATGCGGCCCCACCATCCCGGAGCAGAGGATTCGACGTCGTCGTTCCTCAGCCCGGTGGCACAGGCGGTGCTGGCGCTCTTGCAGCAGCGCGGCGCGTTATTTTTCCCTGATATGGTGCGCGGCACGGGCAAACTGAAAGCGGAAGTGGAAACCGGGCTATGGGAACTGGTGGCGGCGGGCCTGGTAACGGCGGACGGCTTCGAGAACCTGCGCGCGCTGGTCACGCCGAAACATACGTCCGGTGGCGGGAGCGGAATCGGCAAGGTGCGCCGTCCGCGGCACGCTGCCGGACGGTGGTCGCTATTGCACACCGAAGGCGCGGACCGCGACCGCAGCGTCGAGTCCTGTTGCTGGATGCTGCTGCGGCGCTACGGGGTGGTATTCCGCGACCTGCTGGCTCGGGAAACCAATCTCCCCCGCTGGCGCGAGCTGCAGATTGGCTTCCGGCGGCTCGAAGACCGCGCTGAGGTGCGCGGAGGCCGTTTCGTGGATGGATTCCTGGGAGAACAGTTCGCGCTTCCCGTGGCGGTCGAATCTCTGCGCGCCAACCGGAACATGCCGCCCACGGGCGAGCGGCTCACCATTGCCGCCGCCGATCCACTGAACCTGGTGGGCATCATCGTGCCGGGAGAGCGCATTCCCGCGATCTCGGGTCGCAGCGTGACCTTCCGCGATGGAGTGTGGGTGGAAGAGATGGTTGCCGGCAGTCAGGAGTCAGTGGCCAGCAATCCTGGATCCGCCGACGCGAGTATCCGGGCTTCCTGAAACCTGACACCCGGGACCTGACACCTGAAATAAAACGGGAACCCGACGAGGGGGCCCTTCGGATTCCCGGTACTCCCAGCCAGCGCAATTCTTCAAAGCGTTTCCCCCGAACCGCCTCTACCGGCCGCAGAGTCCGAAAACTATACGCTGGGCAGGGACGATTGCGCAACATGTTTTGTGATGTGTTGCGCTACCGTCATTTAAGAGTGAGTGATTTGGGGAACGCGGATACCGTACTGACCTACGGAAGGCGCAGCGAAAGCAAGATTTCGGGGTTGAGGTAAACGCCCTGCCAGCGCACCGCCAGATGCAGGTGAGGGCCGGTGGCGCGCCCGGTGCCGCCGCTTAACCCGATTCGCTGGCCCTTCGTGACCTGATCTCCTTCTTTCACCAGAATTTCCGAAAAGTGCAGATAGAGCGTGAGCAGGCCCTGGCCGTGGTCAAGCACCACGCAGTTCCCTTCGAAGAAGAGGGGGCGAGCCAGAAGCACGGTGCCGCTGTTCACGGCGGCGACCGGGGTGCCGGTGGGAACGCGGAAGTCGAGTCCCTGATGGGTGCTCTGAACGGAACCGTTGAAGACGCGTTGTACTCCAAACACATCGGAGATCTCCGCATTCACCGGCGGCTGGAAGCTGCCTTTCCACTCACGGTCGGCGGTAACCGTTTTGAAGAAGCGCGCCTTGATCTCTTTGTCCTGCTCGATTTGCTTTAAATCTTCCGGAGGAGGAGCGGTGTAGCGGCCGGGAACCTTCAGCATCACCTTGGGATAACGCTGGCGGAGCACGGTGATTGCCTGCTGGTAGGTAATCGTCTGGCCGGAAGCAGTTTCTGCGCGTAATTGAACAGGATAGTTGGCAGGCTTCGTTTCCTGGCTCACGCCCGCAAGCCCGAACCATGCTTTCTGGCGCGCGTCAAAGCTGAACGAAATCTCGTGGCCCAGCCAGTTGCCGGAAACGCCCCGGGCGGGCTTGGGAGTGGTCACGCGCAAGAGCACGGGGCTTCCGTTCACGACTCGGGCCGGTTGGTGGCCAAGAAGCCAGCGCGCAGGGGCTTTGGCCGGGGACGACGCGGACGCGGAAGCCACGGCCATCACCATCCACAATACGGAACTGGCCCGGGAAGAGTAAGTCACGGCTTCAGGCTAGCATTCCAGGGAGAGAACATACATACTGCGGCCGTGATCGCAGCATTGATGATCGGGATTCTGGCTGCTGGTTCGCCGCCGCATGCCCAAGATCTGAAGGCAGATCAGGTGCTGGTATTAAAGAAAGAGCGAACCCTGACCCTGTTATCGCAGGGCAAAGTTCTTCAAACCTACAAGGTGGCTCTGGGGGGCTCGCCCGCGGGAGGCAAGCAGCAGCAGGGCGATCACAAGACGCCCGAAGGCCTTTACATTCTTGACCGCCGGAACCCGAATAGCCAGTTCCACAAATCGATTCACATCTCGTATCCGAACGAACAAGACAGGAAAAAGGCGCGTGCACGCGGCGTGTCCCCAGGCGGGGACATCATGATTCACGGCCTGCCGAATGGCTTCGGCAGGCTGGGTGCGATGCATCGTCTGCACGACTGGACTGACGGGTGCATCGCGGTTACCGATCGTGAAATCGATGAAATCTGGAATCTGGTGCCGGACGGAACACCCATTGAGATACGGCCCTAGGAAGCTGCTCAAAAACTCAATTCACCGAAGCAACCACGGGGGCTGAAGACCTATTGCTGCAAACGTGTTACGCGGCCCTGAAGGGCCGCGCTTCCACAGTAGTGACTTGGTGAGTTTTTCCAGCCTGCCAGGGATCGAATCTGGCTGCGCTCTTACCAGGTCTTGGCGATATTGTTGGCGACCACCAGACTCTCCCCACCCACGATCAGGCGCATCGTAATACGCTCTGCTTTGTAGTGGTGGGTGCGGTGCAACATGTACACAACGCCGATCCCGGCGCCAAAGCCGATTGCGGATCCGACCGCTTCTCCCGCCGCGCCCCGGGTCACAAACGGACGCATGAGCGGATTTCCCTCGCGAAGGCCATGGTTCAGGCCACGCTGCGTGGTGACGGCATCGGTTGCAATCAGGCCGGCAAGAATGCCTGCATTCATTTTGTTCTCGAAAGTCCAGAAGCGGTGCTGGCTGGGCGCATCGGGAAACGGAGATTGGGAAGCCACAAAACTCTGTGCCTGCGCCGCGGCGGCTAGTAAGAGAATCGTTAGAAGAGCTTTCATGTGGCCTCCAGAACTGTTGTTTGAACTGAAGCCAGATTAGGGCAGCCGGACACCTTAGTACATGGCCCAAGTCAGCGGTAGGATGGCCTCCCGGTAACCGGAATCCAATGCTTCGGTAACAGTTACCTCCGCATCTTCATGAATCAACAGGTGGAGTGCTGGGCCCCGCAGTTTGGCTGGAGGCTCTTTCAGGGTACAGTTGTCGCGGGCGCTGCCTTGGCAACTCCCCGGCAAGGCCGCTTTTCAATGGTTCTGTCACTCTCGCGGCTGTCCGGAACGCCTGCGCGGCGACCGGCTGCCTTCGAGCTTCCGCTGGCTGGTTGCGAACCGCCACTGCAATTACCATAGTGCCCTAGGAGTTTCGGGACCATTCCAGCTAGCATCGCCATAGGGCCATGCCTACTCCTCTGCCGTCATCGCCGTTTGTCCAGATCAAGGCGGGTTGCGAGAAGCCTCCGATTTTTATCGCCCACGGCCTGAGCGGGACGGTGCAGTTTGTCGAACTGGCAGAGCATATTCGAACCGGCCATCCCATCTACGGAATCCAGGCAAAGGGCGTAGACGGGATAGAGGAGCCGTTGGACCGGGTAGAAGACATGGCCAAGTTCTATCTGGATACCCTCGAGCAGCTTTACCCTGACGGCCCGTACATCCTGATCGGCTACTCCTTCGGCGGTCTGGTGGCTTTCGAGATGGCGCAGCGCCTCTCGGCGAATGGAAAAAGGATCGCGCTGCTGGTCCTGCTGGATGCGTATCCGCATCCACGCTTTATGCCGGCTCCCCAGCGTCTACGCCTGTTTTTGAAGCGCATGAGGAGTCATGCCTCCCAGATGCGGGAATTGCCGCTGTCGAACGCTCTCTCCTACTTCGCGAACGGGCTAAAACGCAGATTGCACTTTCCCGGAGCACTCCACGAGAGCCAGCGTCCTCCAGAAACGCTGGGCCTCTCGTTTGCGGACACCGCTCTCCGGCGCGTGAACCAGAAAGCGTACGTGGCCTACGCCAGCTATCAGCCCAGGTTTTATGAAGGCAAGATAAAGTTCGTGACTACCGAGATCCAGTCTTTCTTCCCGGGAGATCCCGTCACGGTTTGGGGGAATCTGGTCGCCGAGCTTGAGGTCGAAGTCATCCCGGGCGATCATTTGAACATCGTCACCACGGAGTTCAAGAGCCTGGCTTCAGTACTGACGCGTTACGTCAAAGAAGTCACTCCCGGGCAGAGCTAGCGAACTGGCTTTGTACCGACGCGCCACGTGAAGAGCTGGCGGACGGCCTGGAGAACGCTGACGAAGAAAGCGGGCCTGCCGGGTTTCCGGTTCCACGATCTCCGGCACTGCGCTGTCACTCAGCTTGCAGAGAACGGAACGTCGGATTCAACGATCATGGCGATTGCCGGTCACGTGAGCCGTCGAATGCTGGAGCGGTACAGCCACGTCCGCATGGAAGCCAAGCGCAGCGCAATGGAAGCTCTCGCTGTGAGCACCAGAACGGCGGGTTATGACACAAACC
>PMCH01000175.1 GCA_003154055.1 Acidobacteriaceae bacterium | reverse complement strand
GGTTCGATTCCTTCCGCGCTCACCATGTTTTCAGGCAGTTGCCAAAACCACAATCCGCTCCACAATCCATCTAGGATGGTGGCAATGCCAGACGCACTACTTTTCCGTGCGCTTCTGCCATTTCTGCGGTTGCGGCGTCACCGCATACGTTCATCGCGGTACGGATGTCTGATCCCGCATTAGCTTCTGCTGCACGCCGACAGGAGTACCAACCGAGTCCAGCCATGACCGGTAGGTGTGACGCAGGCTGTGGAAACTCGGGGACGGACGGGACGTTACCTCAAGAATGAAAGCAACAGCAAAACGTCCCGTCCGTCCCCGGTTTTCCCCCGGTTTATCCCACTTCAATTACCTCCAAATCGCCCACCACTGTCCGGTGCAATCGGCTGATGTTCCATCCCAGGGAACGGCCAAATCGAAACCGATGTCCCAGGTAATCCCACCGGCGTTCGACTTGTCCCGGCCTTTCAGAATGGCGACCACGGGTTTATTCGGTGCAAACGACACCGACGATTGCCCAAGCGGTCGGCCGAATTTCTGACCCGTTGCGGTGGTCACCATGATCGCGCCGTAGAGATAAAGCAGTTCCGGTATTCCATTGGTCACTGGATACAATGAAAAATTCAGAGAATCACCTGACGCCAAGGTTAGTGTCTCGCCCACATTTTGCGGGTGAATCCACCTTCCGGGGGGCGGGGAAGGTTGCCAGTCGGCGGAGTTTTGCGTGGTGAAGAACAGGCGGAGATCACCGCCACAGTTGCCGGACGACGAACCGTAGCGCAAGGTGTAGAGAAGTCTCATATGTGCCTCCTCCGCAAACTGAACACCAGTCATTTTACGGCCACTGGGGAGTCCGGTTTCCGGACACCCTGCGCCGGCCCATTTCATCCGTCACGACATCATCATCAATGCTCATCGTGATACGGGTTTTCCCAGCGAACTTCAGACGCCGATTGCTTGCGCAGTGCTTCTTATTTCAGTTTCACGAAGAGCAAAACGAAGATCGCCCACACCCCAACCGTCACCGGAAACTGGACCAACTGTGCGTCGCGCAGCGCATTTCCCCTTGGAAGCGCAAAGGTTAGCAGCAACATAGCCAAAGCGGTGAGTATCCCGAGGGCCAATTTAGTTTTTGAGTTCATGGTTGTTCTGTCTCGCTTTCAGGCTCGCCCATTTGTAGGGCTGGGCGGTGGCAGTCTTGCGACCAGCAGCATCATCCTCGCAAAACCGGCAGAGTGCAACTCCATCCTCCTACTCCGCGGCCGGATCAGAAATAGACCCGTTTGCTGGTTTGCTATTGTTTCCCAAGGCCTTCGACGCCATCCGTGGCCCAGCATATTGTTGAATCTACGTTGGTTCCAGGATTCGATTCCTTCCGCGACCAACACTTTTCCCCGCTTGTTGCCAGGGTGATTTCTCCCGGTGTGACGCAGCGTGTGTGCCACCGCCGGATGGGACTACATTCACTTCCCGTCAGTTTGTGTGCTGGAGAGCTGTTGGCAGATGCTCTTGACTAGTCGGTCAGGCGGGTTTGTGTCCATGAATTCGAAGCCGTAGCGGAAGGCGGTGCGGTTGCGGACCACTGCATACACCGTCACGAGCCCAACCGTGTGTACGATTTCCAGCTTAACGACCTCTCCTAGAGAGACTTCAATCTTCAGCATGGCCGAAAGTCCGGACTCGCTAATATCGACCGTGTGGCCCGAGAGCACACCATGGGTTCGAGAGTGAACGGTGATTGCGGTGTCCAGGGTGTATCGCGGATGGCGGCGTGGGTCGGCAGACTGCCCATCTTGGCTGGGCTCGAATTGATCGCGAACCTGCATTCTGAATCTGCTCGGCCGGAGCCACCCAACCAGAGAGGCATCCACGGTTGCGTTTGTGCTGCGCAAGTAATCCCACCTCAGACATCGGCAGAAGGGTAGGGCTCCTTGAGTACGGCATCATCCAGGGATTCACAACCAGAAGTGAGGCGCTCAGGTTTGCGGATTGCGTCCGCGCCCACCATCTTCGTTAATCGCTATTGCAGCGGAACACGAAGCGCGAAAGCGTATTTACCCGGTGGTTGTGCGGGAAGCTCTACGTGCAAGCCGTCGGGCTGTTGCTGCCAGACGATCTTCGCCTCCGAACCAAGCAAGCTGACACTCTGAATTGTCCGGCCGTCCAGGCTGCCGCTTCCCAGACTGCGAATTGTCACTTTGCCATCCGCAGGCCAACCGAGTTCGATGGCGTAGAGCGTCGAGTCCTTGATTGTGAAGCGAAAGTCTTCCGGCGTGTAGGGCTTCGTATCGGTATCGTGAAAGGCTCCGCC
This sequence comes from Acidobacteriaceae bacterium, assembly GCA_003154055.1. Lineage (GTDB taxonomy): Bacteria > Acidobacteriota > Terriglobia > Terriglobales > Acidobacteriaceae > Acidiflorens. The sequence continues at coordinate 4,285 of PMCH01000175.1, read as the reverse complement.
CGCGGCCACGGTTGGGCCTTCGCCATACTTCTTCCAGGGGCGCGTTCCGTAAATCGCTTCGCCATTCATCTTGAGCCACGTGCCGACTTCGCGCAGAATCTGCTGCTCCTGCCCGGGAATGGTGCCGTCGGGCCGAGGGGTGACATTCAGCAGCAGGTTTCCGTTCTTGCTGACCACATCGGCCAGCAGATGGATGATGAACTCCGGGGTCTTGTAGGTGTCGTTGGGAAGATATCCCCAGGACGCGTTGCTGATGGAAGTATCGGTTTGCCAGTGGCGTTGTTGAATGTCGGTCAACTGGCCGCGTTCCACGTCGAGCGTGGCGGAGTTCTCCTGGAAGGCGTGGTCTTTGTAGTTAATGACCACCCCGCCCGTCTTTGCAGCTTGGTTGTAGTAGAAAGCGGCAAACCGCGTCACGTGGTCGCGAAACGAGGACTGGCCGATCCACCAGTCAAAGTAGAGCAGGTCGGGATGATACTTCTCGACGATCTCGGCGGTGCGCGCCAGCCAATCATCGGCGAATTCGGGCGAGACGTAGGTCCAGTCTTCAATCAGATTGTGATCGTAGCCGTCTCTGAGAAGACGCGGGTGCGCCGGGCCATAGAATGCGGCGTAGCGTGGATCGCTGACGTCGGAGTCGAACTTGCGGCCGCCGTCAAAAAACCAGTCGTGCTCGGAGCGATGCGATGAGGCTCCGAAATGGAGGCCTTCGGCGCGAATCGCTTTGGCCAGGTCTCCGAGGAGGTCGCGCTTGGGGCCCATTTTGGCGGCGCACCAGTCGGTCAGGTTCGAGCCGTAGATGGGAAAGCCGTCGTGATGCTCGGCCACTGGGACGACGTATTTCGCGCCGGCTTCGCGAAAGAGGCGTGCCCATTGTTGCGGATCGAAGTGCTCGGCTTTGAACAGCGGGATGAAATCCTTATAGCCGAACTTGCTTTGCGGGCCGTAGGTGGCGACGTGGTGCTTGAACTCGGGAGAATCCGGCTGATACATGTTGCGCGAGTACCACTCATTGGCAAAGGCGGGAACGGAGTACAAACCCCAGTGAATGAAGATTCCGAACTTGGCGTCTTCGTACCATTGGGGCGTCTGGTAATTTTGCAGCGATTGCCAGTCTGGATGGAATGGCCCGGCGTTTGCCTCGCGGGCAACATCTTGCAGGATCGCCTGACGCGTTGTGTCGAACTTGCTGTTGGCCTTTTGCCAGATGCGGTCGATCGAGGCGGGGTCAGGCGCAGTTGTTTGGCCTAGGCATGCACTGGTCAACAAGACGGCAAGAGCGAGTATCTTCATCCGGAATGCTCCCTCTAGTTGGGCACGACAGTCACAACCTGTTTGAGCTTGATGTCGGCGGACGAACTTCCGACCGTTACATTCAGTTGCTCAGCTTCCACTTCGAAACTGCCTTTGGCCTCGCTCCAATACGCGAGTGCGCTGGCTTTGAGCGGAAACTGGATCGTGGCGGTCTCCCCGGCTCGCAGGGTGATACGCCTGAATCCCTTTAGTTCCTCGACGGGGNNGTTGGAGTAGTCGAACGTTGTGTAGCTGAGGCCATAGCCGAACGGATAGAGAGGCTTCGGGCGGAAATACATGTAGGTTCGGCCGTGCCGGATGTTGTAGTCCATCATCGGCGGCAGTTGATCGAGCGACATCGGCCAGGTTGTTACTAAACGCCCGCCTGGGTTGTAGTCGCCAAAGAGGGCGTCGGCCAGAGCGTTTCCTTCTTCCTGACTGTTGTGTGCCATGTGGACAATGGCGGGCACATGATCGTTGGTCCACGGGATGGAAAACGGAAAGCTCGCAATCAGCACGACCACCGTGCGCCGGTTCGCGGCGTACACCTGCTTCACGATCTCTTCCTGCTCGAGCGTGATCGACGTCCGATCGATAGCTTCCTTCCCGTCGCTGGGCAGCGGACACTTGGCCCATCCGGCGTTGCAGGTCGGATGGTTGCCCACAACGACGATAGCAACGTCGGCCTTGCGGGCGATCTTGACCGCTGCGCCGCCGGTGTTGTCGCGGGCGAAACTCACGTTGACCGTGCCGCCCAGCTTGTTCTTGATTCCTTCGAGCGGGCTCACGGCATAAGGAGGCGTGCCGCTGTACCAGTCGAGCGCGACCTGGTCGGCGTAGGGGCCAATCACGGCGACGGATTTCAGTTTGCTTCTATCGAGCGGCAAGACGTTCGCCGAGTTCTTCAGAAGCACGATCGATTCCTGCGTGACTCTGAGGACGAGGGCCTTGTGCTCTTCGTTCTCCCACACCGGGGTTGTTCCCCTGATGTTGCTGTAGGGGACCATTTCGGGAGGATCGAGCAGGCCGAGCTTGATCATCACGCGGTAGACTCCGCGCAGGTTCTCATCGATTTCGGAAACATTCACCAGTTTCTTCTCGACCGCGCCGTTGGCTCCTTCGCGATACCTGTCGAGGAACTGGTTGATGCCGGCGTGGATGGCGCTGGCGGTTGCCTGATCGATATCCGGAAAATACTTGTGAGCGGTCACCATGTTGGTGAGCGCTCCGGAATCGGTGCAGATGATCCCGTCGAAGCCCCATTCGTGCATGGTCATGTCCCGCAGGATGGGCTGGGCCGTCATCGGGACGCCGTTGTAAGCGTTATAGGCCGTCATGTAGGCGCGTGCGCCACCTTCCATCACGCCCATGCGGAAGGGGACAGAATAGTATTCGCGCAGCAGGCGCTCGTCGAAGTTGGAGGAGGAACCGTCGCGGCCGTCCTCGTTGCTGTTTGCCAGAAAATGCTTCATCAGCGAAGCCGTGAGCCAGTATTTCGGATCGTTGCCCTGAAGGCCCTTGATGAAGGCGACCGCCATCGTGCCGGTCAGATAGGGGTCTTCGCCGTAGGATTCCTCGCTTCTCCCCCAGCGTGGGTCGCGCGCAATGTCGGTGTTCGGGGCGCGAATGACAATGCCTTCGCGACGATATTTTTCTCCCTGCCAGCCTTCCGCGTATTGAGTTTCACTCTGAAAAATGTAGCGGGCTTCGTAGGCTTCCACGGCGGCCGCTTTTTGCAGGAGGTCCGGGTCCCACGTTTCTCCCAGTCCGACGGATTGGGGGAATTGCGTGGTCGGGTGAGGCTGAAGACCGTGCCCCTCCCAGCCCCCAGGACCGCCGTAGGCCACTCCATGCAGGCCCTCAATGTGCTTTGAGCCTTGGATGCCGAGGCGCGGCACATCAGGGTCCGTGCTGAGCGCGCTGATTTTTTCTTCGAGCGTCATCAGCGAGAGGATGTTGTTGATGCGGACTTCGGCGGAGAGGTTCGGGTTCTGGAAAGGATACTGGTACCGCTGCGACCATCCGAGGGTCGCGACCAGCAACACAGCCGGCAGCAAGTATTTTCCGGTGTTCATAGGTTTCCCAATCACTTCGAACCGAGGAGGATTTCGACGCCATAGGGAGGCAGTTCAACTTTGTCTGCCTGCCGGTTTGTTAGCAACGCCTTCATCGAATACGGGAGCTTCACCGCGCGGCTTTCCTGGGCGTAGTTGATCAGGATGAACACCTGCTTGCCGCCCCCGATGCGACGGCTGACTTCCACGCCTTCCGGGACTGGACCGAACACGGGCGTCACGCCGCTCCTCTGGACCATCCATTCCGCTGCGGCGGCGGTGAGCTTGTCGTCGAGGATCGCGCCGATGTAGGTGATCCGTCCCTTGCCGAAGGGGCGAGTGATGGCGGCGGGCTGATCGTCGAGCCAGCCGTTGCTCTTGCCGAACTTGAGAAGCACTTCGGAATCAGGGGCGAGGCTCTTCAGTTGATCCGCCCAAATTGTGGCATTCCCGTTTCCCCATCCGCCTGAAACCGGGAAGTCTTTCTCCAGCGCGTAGTACTGCTCAACGCGGGCGCCCAGTGCATCCACCAGGAATCCGGGCTGGCGTTGGGTGAGGAGCGCGTTGAATTCGTCTTTCATGCCAGACCGCGGACCGAGCACGAGGTGGCCGCCGTTGCGGACATACTCGATCAGATGATCGGCCAGGTCCTTCGGAAGAACGTTGAGGCTCGGGGCGGCCACCAGCTTGTAGCCATCCAGCGGAGCATAGGGGCTGATGACGTCCACCGACTGGGAAAGCTGGCGGAGCTCGCGGTAGTAGCTCTTCAGGAGACCGATGTCATCGTACTTTTCGGTGTGTTTCTGAAACTGAATGGCCCAGTGGCTGTCATAGGAATAGAGCAGGGCAACTTGTGAAACCGGGACGGTGTCGCGGAAGTTGCTTTCGACTTGCGCAAACTCGCGGGCGGTTTGAGTGACCTCGTCGAGGAACGGGAC
>PMCH01000195.1 GCA_003154055.1 Acidobacteriaceae bacterium | reverse complement strand
TCACGGCGCGTCCTCGGCAGGGTCCAGCCAGAAGTTTTTTTTACTGCGGAGCGTTTCCAACGTGAGAAAGCTGTGCGCCAGCATGACCAGGGTCACATGGTGATGCCATCCACTCCAGCTGCGGCCCTCATAATGATCCAGCCCGAGTTCCTCCTTGAGTTGCTGATAGTCCTGCTCGATCTTCCAGCGTGATTTGGTCACCTGTACCAGGCGACGAAGACTGTAGTCGGCAGGCAGATCACACAAGGAATACTTCGTCGGCTCCGCGGCTTTTGTCGGCCACTCTACCAGCAGCCAGAGCTCTTTGCCTGGCTCGCGGCCTTCGTGAAATCCATGAGAAGCCTGCACACGGCCCGCCCAAAAGCGGGATTCCAGCCAACCCTTACTGCCTTCTCGCCAGCGGATCTTCTTCCAGCCCCGGGCCTGCTGCGCGGCTTCTTTAGCCGAAACCGGCCGTTGCTTGCCATAGTGCCATGCACTCGGGGGACGCCCGATCACTTTCGGTTTCAACTTGCGAACTCGGGGAGGTTCCGCCCAGATTCCCGTGTTGGATTGCACTCCCACCGCATAGCTCAACTCGCGAGTCTCCAGCCCTTCGCGAAACGCCGTCACGTCACCATAGCCGGCATCGGCCACCACGATCCGCGGTGCTAATTCCCAACTGCTGCGCGCCTGGTCGATCATTTCCAAAGCCAGTTCCCATTTCTTTCGAAACGTCACCTCTTCTGGTATGCCCGCCTCTGCGCGCCTCTGCGGATCGTTGGCCCAACTCTCCGGCAGGTACAAACGCCAACCCAGAACAGTGGCGCCCTCCGTACACACTTCATGCAGGCTGACCGCGACCTGGCAATTCGCCGTTTTGCCTAATGTTCCCGAGTACTGACGTGCCACCCCCACGGAGTGCCCGCCTTGTTTCGGGAAGCCAGTGTCATCGATCACCCACACCGCCTCCGGCTCCAACTCCTTAACCATCCGCCGGGCTAATCGTAGCCACACGGGCTGCCATTCCCACGGGCTCTGTCCCACGAACTGTTGCATCGCCTGCTCGTTGCCATCCGGTAGTCGCCGGGCCATTGGCTCAACCGACTTCCGCTCCCCATCCAACAGCAGACCGCGCACGTACACTGAACCCCAATGCCGGCGCTCACTGCGCCCGACCGGTTCCAGCAGATCAACCAGGAACTGCTCCAGACGCTTGCGGCATCGCTCCAACTGGGCGTCGGTCATGCTCAAACATAACGCCAAGTTCATGTTGTTGTCAATACTTAACGGAGTAGTACTAGCAGCCCGTGGTAGTAGTAAAACATTCTTGACCTGAAATGTTTCTGGTTGCAGAATGAGGCCATGGCCATGGGAACGCGCCGCAAACGGCAACGGCAGCAGGATCTGTGGATCGCCAGCAGTGAGGTGGTGCAGACTCCGGCAAACGCCTTCTATGACCGTTTGAACCAGATGCTGGAGAAGCATCATTTCGACCGCCACGTGGAGCGCATCTGTCGGCGCTATTACAAAGGTCCGTTGGGGCGTCCCAGTCTGGCTCCCGGCGTGTACTTTCGCATGCTGCTNNGGTGGCCGATTCGCTGTCGCTGCGGAGGTTTCTCGGTTACGGGCTGGACGAAGCGACGCCGGATCATTCCACCGTATCGCGCACGCGGCGTCTGCTGTGGTTGGAAACGCACAAGGCGGTGTTCCGTTGGGTGCTGCGGATTTTGGTGGAGGAAGGGCTGCTGGCGGGGCAGACGATTTCGGTGGACGCGACAACGCTGGAAGCCAATGCCGCGCTGCGCTCGATCGTGCGGCGCGATAACGGGCAGAAGTACGAAGAGTATTTGAAGGATCTGGCGCGCGCAGCGGGCATCGAGAATCCCAGCCGGGAGCAGCTGGCGCGGTTGGATCGGCGGCGGAAGAAGAAGGGTTCGAACGAGGAGTGGAAGCACCCGCACGATCCCGATGCGCGGATCACGAAGATGAAGGACGGGCGCACGCATCTGGCCCACAAGGCCGAACACGCAGTGGATCTTTCGAGCGGTGCCGTGCTGGCCATCACGGTACAACCGGCCAGCGATGGGGACACCAGCACGATGGGCCGGACGCTGGCAGAGGCGCAACCGATTGCCGAGTCCATCGACGAACGGGGCATCGAAGAGGTAGTGGCGGACAAGGGCTATCACAGCGGCGAAGTGCTGAAGGATCTGCACCAGCGGGGGATGCGCAGTTACATTCCCGAACCGCAGCGCGGGCGGCGGCACTGGGGCGGCAAGCGGATCGAGCAGCAACGAGTGTACGCGAACCGGCGACGAACTCGAGCACCGCGCAGCAAACGCCTGCAGAGGAGACGGAGCGAACTCACCGAGCGGACGTTTGCCCATATGTACGAGACCGGCGGCATGCGGCGGTTGTGGCTGCGTGGCCGGGAAAATGTTTTGAAGCGGCTGCTGATCCAGGCGGGCGGCTTCAATCTTGCGCTGGTGATGCGGAAAATGTTTGGGATCGGCAAGCCCCGCCAGTTGCAGGACTCGCCATCGACGCTCATTTCGGCCCTGATTTACTCTTTCCGAGCAGTCTGGGCGATGATCCGGGCGTTCTGCCGCTCGCCGGGCCGAACATGGCCGTCCTCACTCTATCCGGCTATGCGGCTCGCTGGTTGAGAAAACACTCACTACTACCACGGGCTGCTAGTACTACTGGG
>PMCH01000253.1:22337-28862 GCA_003154055.1 Acidobacteriaceae bacterium | reverse complement strand
CTGACTACGATCAGCACTTTCTTTTCCCGGGTGCCCTTCTTCAGGTGCTCGAGAGCCGATGCAACCGCATCGTACAGCGCTGTCTGACCGGTGGCTGCGATTCTGGACAGGGCTATCTCCAACTGAGCAAGATTGTCTGTGAACGGCGTGTTGTCCGGGAGGACGAACGAAACCCTCTCATTGAACTTGACCACGAACATCTGGTCCTGCGGGTTGCTGGAACGGGCAAAGGCCAGAGCGGCGGCGATAACGTCGGTGCGCTTCGGCCCCATGCTTCCACTGTTGTCGACGACCAGACCGACCGTGACCGGGATGTCTTCGTGGCTGAAATACTTGATCGGTTGGAGCGTCCCGTTCTCGTAAATCTGGAAATCGTCTTTGCCGAGTCCTGCGACCGGACTGTTCTTATGGTCCTGCGCGGTTGCGTGCAATACAACCATGTCCACATTTACGCTGATCGTGTATTCGTCGCCCGGACGGCTTTGTGAAAGGGCCGATTCTTGAGCGCCAGCAACGATCGGTGTAGCGATCAGTAAAAGAAGAGCAACCAGACATCGGAGTGCAGAGACAAATTGCTCCCTGATGCGCACTCCCGTGCCGATACGTTCTGTAGCCTGCGGCCTTAGCTCACCCTGCGGACGCGGCGCGGATGAGGAGAGCTCTGCCATCCGTCTAGTCCTTTCATGTCATGCACTCTGAGCCGTGTACCGGAGAAACCGGACGGGCGCAGTTTCTCGCCGTCCGGCATCCGGTCAACTCACATCGGTAGGTCTTTACGCCGATCTACCCGTTCGTTTGGACTAAACGCCTCGCTTTGAAAACGCCGAGAGAGCAAAGCCGGCGCCAATCGTCAGCAACCCGATCAGTGCAATCAGGGGCAGAGGGCTGGCCGTTTTCGGCAGAGGTTCAGCCACTGGTTCCGCGGCAGCTACAGTCACCGGCTCAGCAGCAGCCACCGGTTCGGCGGCAGGCGCTGGAGGTGTTTCCACGACTTTGGCCAACTCCACTGGTTCGCCCTTAGGGTCAACGGCTTCCACTGGCGCGGTTTTCAGGGCCTCGATGGGCGCTGCAGTTAGCTCGATCGGAGTTTCCAGAACGGGCTGGTTCGTTTCCTTCGCCAACTCGACGGCCCTCGACTTTGCGTATACAAATTCCTCTCCCCATGCACGCCCGGGGTAAAACCATGCTCTCAGAGCTTCCGGCTCTCCGGCGGGCCGTTCGCTAAATGTGATTACCGTCTTGTCAGTTGTCTTGAGGCGGTAATTCGGAATTGCGAGGATGGTCGTGAAGACGTGGGTTTTGTCCTGGCTGAAGATCTGGACGATATGGCGGTCGGATAGTGAGTCTACAATCTTGAAAACATACGTACCGGCCGGCAGAGTTTGAGCACCCACGCCTGGAACTTCGACGGGCCCGCTAAAGGTGACGACAGTTTCCCTGTTCCAGTCGTCAGCCGACGATGTTGGCACGACAAGCACACAGAGGGCGGCGAGGCAGAATACAGTTGCTAGCGCTTTAAACAGTTTCATGGTCTCTCCTGTAGTTTTGTCCGAGTCGCTCGCACGGCGGTGGGTAGGTTTTGGGAACTCTTGGGTATCGGTTCACAAGAGTTCTACAGCCGGATAGTCCGGCGGCTTCTCAACCGTGGAGAGTGTTATGCATTGCTAGTATCGAGTGTCTGTCTTGGCATTACTGAGCTGTATTGACCGCCTTGATTTCTTGCCAGAGCCGACACAGGGGCCCGCAATCACTTTCTTCAAACCGCACTTCGTCGTCCGCTCAGTAAGTTAATGACCAGGACCACTAACCCTACAACCAGCAACAAGTGGATCAGTCCGCCGCCAACATGCAGGCTGAAACCCAGAAGCCACAAAATCAGAAGTACAACAAAAATCGTCCAAAGCATATGAACCTCCTGTGCTCAATTCGCGAGCAGGGGAATCCGAATCTCATCACGTCCGCTGCGAGCGTTGTTTCGCGCGAACGGACAAGAGAACGACTGACGGACTGGGTTCCCACTCCGAACACAGCCCGTCGGCTGAACGACGATACCGGCAGATCGAGTCCGAAAGCTCTACTTCTTGTCTTCGGACTTGGCTTCAGCTTTCCCTTCGGCTACAGCCTGGGCTTTTGCCGAGCGAATTTCCGCAAGGAACGGCTGGGCCGCGGATGGAACCGCCACTTTGCCCAACAGCAAAGCCCGAGTCGTGACTTTGCGCCCGTACATCGCGTGCCGGGAATCACTATCTTGGCGGATGGATGCACCTTCCAGCGTGAGACCAGCGAACACACCCTTAGCGCGGGAGTAGGTCAGGATCTCCGTATCCATCTTCCAATTCGTACCCGCCTCGGCGTGCCGTCCAACTGGACCCGCTGCCGCTGAAGCGTCGGCTCCAACGTGGAAATTACTCGAGAGCAGCTTTTGCATCCCTTTTTCATTCTGAATGATCATGACCAGGTCCACAGCTTCCACACCGATCTGCAGTCCCCAGTTTCCGCCCGAAATCGTGATGAACGCCGGCGCACTCCAGCCATCCGCTGTGCGGCAGGTGGCTACGCCTTTGCCTCCTTTACCTCCGAAGATAAAGCCGCCTTTAACCATGTGCGGTATCACGGCCACGCACTTTGCGTGCTCCAACACTTCTTCCGGGATGCCCTTATCTGGCATTCCCATGATTTCGTGCAACACCTTGGTGGAGTTCTCCAGCCGGTCGGTAGCATCTTCCCGCGCCGAACCTGCCCAGCACAGCGTGCCGATACTCAACATTGCAAAGAACAGCATCACTTTTTTCATGAGACAGCCTCATTTCTGTGACCTCTGCGCCGACTCTCTGGCTGCGCGCAATCTGTACAACTCGCGCGCACAATCTGGGTGGAAATGCCAGCGCACCAGGTCGGCTCTGACGATAGCAATTCAGGGTTCCGGAGGTCTGAGCAATAATGCTCACCGGGCCCATGCGGAATCTGCCGACTACCTGTCGTGGAAGAATCGGCTACCGCTTTGCGGTCTGAATGGCCACAGGGGATCAGTCGATCCACTGGGTGCTCAAGCCGAAAGTGTTCCTTGAGCTCCGCGTGTGACGTGGGTATGTGAAGGCTGCACAGGCAAACTCTTAGGATTTGAGTGGGCGCAGGGCCCAAGCTCAAAGGCCTGCTGGTCGTACTTGGTTGTGCCTTCGACAACCGTGTGGTTCTTGTCGATGGTGATCTTCCTGGCCTGACCGAGGTCGGAAATCTGTATGTATTTCAGCTGGTAATCGAGGCTTTCGGTGATGGCTTTGCCGCCGGTGAGTAGGGCAATATCCCGCAACATGCTCTTGCGCTGCTCCCCGACGCCGGGTGCTCGTACAGCAGCAACTTGCAGAGGGCCACGCAGCTTGTTCACCACCAGAGTAGCCAGCGCCTCCTCCCCCACATCCTCTGCGATTATGAGCAGCGGCTTACCGCTCTTTATGATCTGCTCAAGCAGCGGTAGCAAGTCCCTTTTAGAGCTGAGTTTCCTTTCGTGAATGAGAACGTAGGCGTTCTCAAAGGCAACTTCCATGCGTTGGGGGTCAGTGATGAAGTAAGGTGAGAGGTATCCGCAGTCGAATTGAGTGCCCCTAATCTGCGTTTGGTCGCTGGCGCTACGGGAAAAGATACGCCCATCGCGGACGCTAGATTCTTCTTCGGCCGAAATGCGGCCGTCTACAGTAGCTGGCCTTGCAGTCATGGTAGTACCTCCGTCAACCGTGCCTCCGGGCGTCTTCTTCCCTGCTCGATGTGGACTATTTTCTTTCTAGTGAGCATGCCTGATTTCACTTTTTCAGTATGGTCATTTTGGAACACTTTGGAACACGCCTCGATTCACTTCATCGCGATAAATTTGCCGGATCAGGCCAAAACTCAACTACTGGTCGTTGATTGCGTTCTCAGCTTGTTGTTTGTTGGCGCCGTCTCCGTCGTTCTGTTCGAGAGCCGTAGCCTTTGAGACTTCCTTCCGAGAAGCCTTGCTTGCTCTACGCTCAGCCCGCCTGATGCCTGCGGAAGGCTTTTCTCTTTCCATCACGTCGCCAGCCCGGTCGATACCGTGCCCAGTCGCCATCGGGGCTCTTGCGGAACTGTCCCAGCTCGCCTCAGGTCTGACCCCGAGTCCAGCTGCGGTCCGGGTATCCACCTGGCCGGTAATCGGCAAATTCTCAGCCTTCTGGTACGCGCGGATACTGGCTCGGGTCCGGAGACCGAAGACACCATCGACAACNNGGGATTTGCGGGAAGCCTTTTACCAACATCCCAATCGTCAAAAGCGTGAAGGCGATTCCAGCCCACCCGATCTTGCTCGCGAAAAACATGAGTTGTCCTTCGGCCGGCCAGGACGGTGCGCTCTCTGTCCGAACGCAACCGCTTGCCGATTGCACCGCGATGACGAACGAGCGGAGCACCCAGCGTCCCGTGTCTGCGTCTGGGTCGGCCCTTGTTCCGGGAGGGTAGGTCGGGCCGTCTGGTTTGGCGGGCAAACTGCCCTTTTGAGACGCCCCTAGATTCGCTCACTTGCCCTGGCAATACTGTGCAGAATGGCTCAGTTCGTGAGCCATCAGACATAATTTCCTCGATCGTGCTTTCCCTGATTTGTAGCCACGCGCCGCAAGACGGGCTTAGGTTTATGCGATATTTACACTGCCCAAGAAAGCGCTAGAATGAACATGTTCGTCGTTAGGCGGAGGGAGGTATCTATGTCTCCTGCTCGCCAACCCAGCGATTTTCCACGCCCGAGGAAGAAAGTCCGCCAAACCCCGATCGACCCAACAATTCAAGCGGCCAAGAAGAGGCGCGATTTCGATCCCCGTGCGTTCCTCGCAACTATCGGCGAGGGGAGGAGATTCGTGCTCTTTCCCAAGAAACAAACCATCTTCACCCAAGGGGATCCCAGCGACGCAGTGTTTTATGTACAGACCGGCAAGGTAAAACTCACGGTCGTGTCCAATGATGGAAAGGAAGCAACCATTGGCATGCCAGGAGAGGGAGACTTTTTCGGTGAAGGTGCGCTGGCAGGTCAGGCTCTTCGCATGGGGTCTGCAACCGCACTGACAGATTGCGTTGTCCTGCGAATCGACAAGAGGGCGATGATGCATGCATTGCACCGCGAACACGCACTTTCCGATCTGTTCGTGGCGTATTTGCTGGCGCGGAATATCCGTTACGAAGAAGATCTCGTCGATCAGTTGTTTAATTCCAGCGAAAAGAGGCTGGCCCGNNTTCATGAACCGGTTCAGGACGTTGGGATTTGTTCACTACAATGGCGGGCTGCAAGTTCATAGCTCGCTGCTGAATGTCGTCCTGCACGACTAGACTTCCAAGCGTTGCAGTGCGCGTCCTTCCGCAATTGTGGAGTGCAAGGGGTGGGGTGTGCAGCGTCTCCTGGAAGAAAAAAGGGCACCCTGAAAATTCAAGGTGCCCAGTGCTGAATCCCACCTTCTGCTACTGAGGCGGCTTCTCATCCCGCTTCGGCTTTTCATCCTTTTGTTTCTTCTCTTCCGGCTTCTGCGCCTCGGGCTTCGGGCGCTGTTGTTCTTGCGCCGCACGCGGCGTTTCCGCAGGAGGAGTGCGCTGGGGCTGCGAACGCTCACTCGGAGGAGGAGTTTGAGACCGCTGAGCGGGCTCATTCCGGTTGGGCTCCGGCCGAGTGTTCGGCTCGGCTGTCGTTGGACGATCCGGTCGAGCGTTCGGTTCGGCTGTCGGCGGACGGTTCGCTTCCGGTGGCTTATTCGGTGCAGACCGGTCGGGGCGCGTGGCGTTGTTCTCTGATTGCGCGGCCGGAGCATTTGTACGTGGCTGAGCTGCGGCACGATTGGCTGGGGGAACATAAGGCGCGCCTGCCTCTTTGGCCGGCACGACTGCGCGGTCGTTCATTGCCCCCGGCTTGGGAGTCGCAGCGACGGGCGGCTTGCCGCGATTCGCAGAAGCCCGTAGCTCGGGATTGTCGCGGGCCGCCTGCACATGTTGCGTCTGAACGGCTACAGGAGCGATATGCTTCTCATGTGCCACAGCCTCTTCTCGGGGCGTTGGCCGCGCACTGATGCCGCCATTGCCGCCGTTGTAGCTGACCCGGTTCACTGTCGTGTTGTTGATCACCGTGGTGTTGTAAACGTTGTGAATGATGGTGACGTTTACGTTGTTCACCGAACGGTTGTAGAAGAAGTGACCGTTATCCCAACGTCCACCTTGATAGCCCTCACCAAAGTAGCCGTAGCCATAGCTGATCCCGCCATAGAAACCAACCTGGGGACCCCAGTAACCATCATAGAAAACAAATCTGTCGCCGCCCCAACCCCAATATGCTGGAGTCCAGAGCAGACCGACTTCCGGCGCCATCACCCATGTGCCCGGCACCCAGTAGTAATCGTCTTCGCCGTAAGCCCAATACCCGGGTGTCCAGAGATAGCCGTCGCCGGGGCAAAGAGGCTGCTCGTAGACGGGCAGCGCAGGCGGGGCGATGGTAATCATAATCCCGATTTGCGCGAACGACGCGGCCGACATGGCCAGCAC
>PMCH01000253.1:19720-22240 GCA_003154055.1 Acidobacteriaceae bacterium | reverse complement strand
TAGACAGATTGCCAGCCGCAGGGCTGGCAAATTTGCTGAATTGGTCTCAGCCTTGGCAGATTGACCTAGCCTTGGTACGGGCTCACACCTTCTTGAGCCACGGTTGATGGAGTCTCACACGGCCGTCATCATCCCACTTGACGATCGCGTCATCTTCGTTCGATTGCTCAACTGTGCCGAATTCTCCCGTCGGTTTTCCGAAGTCGCCCAAGCCCTCGACGCGATCCCCGGGATTCAGGTCCGGGCCGGTCGCAGAGGGCTCGGCGAGCCGTGGCTTCTTGGCGCGGTCGGCGTCCGGGGTAGCCCCGGGGTACGACAAGGGCGGTTGAGGAGCCCTATGCAGTTTGGGTACCGGCTTACTCGTGATGTCGGACATATTCCATTGTCTTTCCAAGGGCCCAGAACAGCTCCCTCCGCTGCGACTGTTCGTCGCCTCGATAGATACACCATAGACCCGGAAAGAATGGTCGACTGGTCCAAACTGCACAGTTTCGACAATAGGCCTGGCTATCCAGCGGGGCGTGCCGTTCGACGGCACCGACTTCGGCAGACTACACAACAAACATGGCTACGCCCGCGGCGAACATTGCCACCGTGGTGATCGCCACGACGGTCCATCCCAAGCGTGAACTCGGTTGTCCCTGCATCAGTTTCTTGTCCGAAGCGACGACCAGGATTGCAACGAGAAGGAACGGTGCCAGCAATCCGTTGATGACCGCGGTCCAGTAGAGCGCCTTCACAGGATTTATGCCGGCGAAGTCCAGCCCCACGCCTACCCCCGTGGAGAACAGAATAAGAGCGTAAAACCAGCGTGCTTGCTTCAGTTTCTTGTCCAGACCTTGGCGCCACCCCAGCGTTTCCGCGAATGCGTAGGCCGTTGATCCCGCCAGCGTCGGGATGGCAAGAAATCCAACGCCAACAATACCCACGGTAAACAGGGTCGCAGCAAACTTGCCGGCAAAGGGCCGAAGGGCTTCGGCGGCCTGACGAGTCGTCTCAATGTGCGTGATGCCGTGGCGGTTGAGGGTAATGGCGGTTGTCAGGATGATAAAGAACATGACCACGTTCGAGAAAAACGTGCCGACACTGACATCAATGTTCCTCAGCTCAAGTTCTTTGACCGTTGCTCCTCTCCGTTCAGCAAGCGTAGCCTGACCTGCCGCTTTTTCCTCTTCCACTTCTTCACTCGCCTGCCAGAAAAACAAATACGGACTGATCGTAGTACCGAGAATAGCGACCAGCATCGACCATTCATCTCTGGTATGCGGTATTGACGGCACCAGGGTGGCGTGTGCCACCCGGCTCCAATCCGCCCCCACCACGAACGCGGTGATGGGGTAGGCAAAGAGCACCAGCACCAGCCACTTGAGCACGTTCGCGATCTGGTGGTATCGCAGTCGCACGGTTGCCCATGAAATAACGATTGCGAAGACCACTACAAACAAGTGTGAATTGATCCCGGACAGCATTGCAGCCGCATCCGCCATGCCGGCGAGGTCCGCCGCGATGTTAATGGTGTTTGCGACCAGCAGGGCCATGATGAAGACGCGCAGCAACCAAGCTGGAAATCGCTTTTTGAAATTCGCGGCCAGGCCTTGCCCCGTCACCTTGCCGATTCGGGCGCACATGATCTGAACCGCGGCCATCAGCGGCCACGTCAGCAGCGCAGTCCAGAGAAGCTTCGTGCCGAGTTGCGCGCCCGCAACAGAGTATGTGGCTATGCCCGATGGGTCGTCGTCGGCAGCTCCGGTGATTACGCCAGGGCCAAGCGACTTCAACAGCGATCGCATCCATCGAACTGGGGCAGACGTCGGCACGAAAGAGTCGGAGGGTAAACTCACTGCGAATCACAGCGTGAATTCGCTCACAATGCTACATGACACCCCGTACAAATCGAGCGCACACTCGGGTTCAATGTGACCAGACTTCCGTTCTGGCCACTTCTATCTTGTTCGGTGACGGGGCTGGGGATACTGGGTTGCTTTCGTTGTACCGCCAGGCGATCCAGCGGATGGACGCGCGACCAAACTGCTTGATCCTATTCGCGGTCTGAACGGCGTTCCAGCATAGGCCGTCCAAGACATCTCAAAAGACTCTCCAGATGTAGTGCCCCAGCAGGCCGATCACCAGCACACCGCCAACGCCACAAACCCAGAACAGAAAGTTAGCCGTCAATTTCGGAGAATTGATTTCCTTCTTGTTCATTGTCGATGTCTAACCTCGCGCCAGAGTATTTGCGGGAACTCGTGAACCCATCTCCTGGTTCAATGGCAACTGGGGCTGTCCGCGAACTCGCCGTCCACCAGCATCCCATTAAGAAAATTGCCGCACTCTGAGATTTTCGCCAGCAGTGGATCGTTCTGCGTCGCGGCTGGATTGACCGATTGCTCGGCATTCAGGGAATGTATGGTCGCCTGGGTATTGCTGTCCCACTCTCCCAGATTCGTAAGCTCATTCTTAAGCAGTTGCAGAGCCTTTTGATCAGACTCAGTTTTCGCAGCTAGCGATGTTTGACTCAAT
>PMCH01000253.1:16416-19668 GCA_003154055.1 Acidobacteriaceae bacterium | reverse complement strand
AGAGCATCGACATCCACGTAGGAATGGCCATCGATCTGCACGACCGCTGCATCTGTAGTGCGTCCATTCACCACTAATGTTTTCTTCTGGGGCGCGTTCTGTCCAAACCCAGATCCCGCGAACATCAGCGATAGCGCAAGAACCGGAAGAGAGCGAAGACATAAATATTTGTCCATAGTTTGATAGACCAAGGGGTGCAGTAGCATGGACGGGCACACCCGCTCTGAGAGTAATGGCGATGTTTCCGGTTCCACGCAAGCTACTACGGCCATCGAGCAGGTTCTCGCTTTGTCCGACTCTACCGCCGTTTCATCATCCGGCCAAGCAACGCTCCAGCGGTGAAGCCTACTGCAAAGCTCGCCGCAACGGTTAGTATAGGGTGTCGCTGGATGCGCTGAGTTGTGTCACTCAAGAATTCTTCGGCAGCATCCCCGCCCTGTTTTGCCGCATCCCTAACCGCTCCTGCGACATTCTTTGTTGCATCGACAACCGCACTGGTCGCACGGGAAGCCTCGTGAGCTGATTCGGCGATGTGTTCCGTTGTTCTTTCGAGCACGGTCTGTGACATGTACCCTCCTGGGTAGTTTTGCGAGCCGGTGTTGTTACGTCTTTTATTCCCCGACGGCCTTTTCAACCCGTCCGATCCATTTTTGAACCTTGCCAGCGTTCTTTTCCGCTTTTCCCGAGTCTTCCAACTTGGGGTCATTCGTCGCCTTTCCGACTTTCTCTTTAATCTTCCCCTTCACTTCGTGAAGCTTGCCTTTGGTCCGGTCTTCCGTGCTCGGTTTCATCTTTTTTTCTCCTGTCTTCCTCGTACTGCAGCCGCGGCATCCGGGGTTTCTGGCGCCTGCCGCTTTGCCAGATGCGGTCCTTCGGGCTGCGTCGGTGGGATGCCGTATTTCGCCAGCTCGGCCGTCGTAAGTGGCCCTTCCTTTGTTTCCACTTCAGCCGTTACGCCACCTCTTTCTTTTCAACAGTGGTTGGAATCTGGACCAGTTCCTCAAACAGCGAACGGTAGTGAATCATCGCCGTTCTCAGATCTTCCGTTGTTGCTGCGTCTTTCCCAACACGCAGCGCAATCGCATGCGCAGACCGGTAGTTTTCCACCACCCGGGGATGGTCGACAGAAATGTCGGCGGCCCGTTGATCGAAATCCGATACGGGATAGCCGCGCGTTTTCATTAAAGAGGACACCAGGTCATCGGCTTCTGCGACTGCCCCCTTGGGGGAATCGACAAAACGAGACTGTACGGACTCCCACCGTTTCGAAAAACGTTCATGTTCCATCGGATCAAGATCGCGAATGTTGAGCTTTTCAACCCGCTTCTCACGGTCCGCTAGTTTCGCTTCCGCTTTTCGTTCTGATCCATGCTTTAGCACCGCCCGCTCGTACTCGGGTCCAAACTTTTGCCGCAGGTCCGCGGTCGTGCTCCTGCGTTTTCGCACGTACAGCCACGCAAGCACCGCGAAAATCAGAATCACAGCGCCGGCGACAACAGCCACTTTCGGATCAAGCAGATCTAGATTCATCGAACCCCCCTTGCATTAAGCAATGTCCCTAAAACCAGCTCTTCACCAAGGTCCTCTCTTCTCTTCCGTCAAAACCTTTGTGAAGCGCCAGTATCGAGCATTGGAATTCGGAAAACTGATCAGAATTGATCGTCTTGCAAATCGCTTACCTTCAATGCAGCCAAATTCCCGCTGACAGCAGCAGAACGACCTTCCTCGCAGAGTGAGCGATTCTGCTCAGCGCTGCCGAAGCAAATGAGCGAGTCTATGGGCTGTCTCCACAAGCGAAAGTTGCTCATTCTCCCGGATTCGATCTGGATCCCATCAAAGGAAAAATATGAAATCGATGAAATTGTTCGTTACGGTGCTCACGCTGCTCGCCCTCGGGATTCTGGCCGGATGCTCGCAGACGGCCGTGAAGTCGGCGGATGTTTCCGACAGTATTCGCAAATCGCTCGATCAAGCAGGCTTCAAAGACGTCTCCGTCAGTCAGGATCGCGACAAGGGCATCGTCACCCTCGGCGGACAAGTGGCCAGTGAGAACGACAAGTCACAAGCCGAATCCCTTGCTAAGTCCTTCGCTGGCACCCAGGTTGTCGCGAATCAGATTGCCGTGATTCCCGTCGGAGTAGAAAAAGAAGCGAAGGCCGTGAACTCAGATCTCGACAAAGGCATCGAGAAAAATCTGGACGCTGCGCTGATCCAGAACCGGATGCACGACAACGTGAAATACGACGTGAAAAACGGCGTCGTCACGCTGACCGGAGAAGTGAACTCGGAAGACAAGCGCACACGCGCCGAGAAGGTGGCGACGGCGGTACCGAACGTCCAGCAAGTGGTGAACGATCTTCAGGTTAAAAACCAGAAAGCCAGTTCATCACTATAAGATCCGCGGAGTTGATCCATACCAGAGGACGGAGGGCGGTCGTATTCCGGGCTGCTCTCCTGCAAGCAAGTGAGCTTGAGTCCACGGGCTAACATTGCTGTGGCTGACTTGAGAAGGAGATGCTATGTCGTTTGGACTTTACGCGATCGGCTTCGCAATCTTGATTGCTGGACTGACGTACGCCGCGTACCTGGTCCATGTTCCAGCCCACTGGATTGTCGTGGGGGTGATCGTACTTTTAGGAGTCGGGATTCTGACAGGCGTGAAGGCAACTCGTCAAAAAGATCCTGTGGGATAACGGATTGCCGGAACCCGGTCACAATGGGCGCAAGTCATTCTTGATTGTTCAGAACGCCGGCTTGTAATGTCTACGTCGAAGGTGCCGCCCCGGTCGGGAGTATCCGCTTTTTGATGAAGTGCGTAAGATCGTTGCCAAAACTATTGGTGCGGCACCCGTGATCGCGCAATCCCTCAGGAGAATTGAGGGAATAGACGAGGCATACTTGTACGGTTCATTTGCAAGCAACCAGCAGGACGCTTCCAGCGATATAGACCTGCTCATGATTGGCGCCCCTCGCGAGGAAGTCTTAGCGCAATCCGTGCGAAGGCTTGAGCGGCAAACTCGGGCGCGAAATCAACTACACCGTTCTAACACCGAAGGAATTCGGGTCGCGCCGCGCTCGGAAGGATGCGTTTCTAGAAAAACGTCTGGCACAATAAGCGTGTTTCACTCATAGGTCCGAACGAAAAAGCTAAAACCGCACGCGGTTGACTGGTCACAAATCGACCGTTTCCTTGCGAGCGCGGAAAAGAAGCTGGCCTCGGCTCACAAAATTCTCGCTTTTGACGAGGAGGCT
>PMCH01000253.1:0-16346 GCA_003154055.1 Acidobacteriaceae bacterium | reverse complement strand
ACTTGAGCGTGGTCCGGGCTGACATTGCAAACCGAGAGCCTTAAATCGGACCCTGCCCTTCGCCCAAACATAAAGCGCTGACTCAACGACCGGCGATAGCTTCGCAGGCAGGCACTCTGGAATCACACCCTTCAATTCGGTTGGTCACTGGCAGATCACTTTTTGCTGATTGAGGTTGATGATCGCCTTCTCGGGAAGGCCGGGCTGAAAGCGAGCGTAGACCACCGAATAAGTCTCAGTGTTTTCGTCGGCTTTGCCCGAGCTTCCTGTCACAGAAACAGCCAAGGTCCCTACGGGGTTGTAGAACGTATCCTGCGAGCGGTTGGCGGCGTAAGCGTGCGTTCTCTTGAAGCCTGGAAGGTGAGCACCGTACCAACCGAGCGTGATGTCCACCTTGGAGTCATAGACGGTATAGAAATCGGCTTGCATTTTGTTCCCGCAGACGTTCGACTCGGGCAGCCGGGTGGGTTCGTTACCTAAATGTAACCGAGAATCGGTGGCCGGATGGAGAGGAAGATTTGTGAGTGGGTCCACCGTCAGGAGTTTCGGGTTGCCACCTGCGATCACCACAAAGCAAAAGACGAGCGCATTTGCGAGAATTAGTGAAGGTTTCATGTTTAGCTCTGCATCAGCCACGGGAACCACCTTTGATCGCTGGCCATGCGTTGCACCGGCGCCTCCGTGATCGCCGGTTCCTAGGGGCGACATTTGATTTCAATGCGCAGGTCGGGCGGTCCCTTGGGTAGTGCGGTACGATCCTGCGCCTCCACGATTTCCACGGCGTGCATGGGTTCGGGCTTCATCCACTCCACGCTCCATGCCCCGGGATGAATTGCCTCGTCCGTGCTCGGAATGTCCCGAACACTGCCGTCCGGGCGGCGGTAACGAACATGCGGTGTTTTGCCGCCTGTATCCCAACTGAGAAGGAGACTCGGCCAACGGTGGTGATGCATCGGCACCGTCGTCCCGGGCGAAACGCTGACTTCGAGCACGCGTACAAACCCGTTTTCGAAAATCACCTTGTGACTCTTGGGCGCAGCTTGTACCGCATCGAAGCCGTCGGGAAAACTGGATTTGTCCTGTCCATCGGCAGTGAAACGCAAGACCAAGAGTCCGAGTAGAAGTGCGATCGTCGCCAATGGCAATCGTCGTTTCAGGATTTGCGAAAAGCGTTTCGGTTGGTTCATGGCTTGTCCCCCATGGATACTCGCTGAAGTTAACCCTCGTTTTT
Organism: Acidobacteriaceae bacterium; assembly: GCA_003154055.1. GTDB lineage: Bacteria > Acidobacteriota > Terriglobia > Terriglobales > Acidobacteriaceae > Acidiflorens. The sequence goes on along the minus strand of PMCH01000253.1, from coordinate 15,115 downwards.
CTGCCGCCCCGGCGTTCAAAGAGGAAGAAGTTTTGGGACTTTAGTTGCTGCCGGCGGCCACTCTCGTTCCGCGGATAGTTAAGAATCTTTTGAACGGACCGCCTGGCGCTCCCATGTCTCCCGTTTGGGCAAACGAGGTCGGCGTGATATCGGACCACACCTCGTGCCATATCGTCCTTTTACCGTCGGGAGAGGTCCCCAATTCGTCGATGGTGAACTCCTTGCCATCCCACTTCATCGTGACGTCGTTGAGCGCACCCTTCAAGTCGCAGGTGTTGGGAAGTTGGTTGTTGCACTCCATGCCGTGAAAACTTTTCGTTTTGCCGTCCCACCAGATGATCCCAAGCAGAAAAACGTCCCTAGCGGGAGTGGGCAGGTGTTCTTCGTCGAGGAACGTGAATCCGCCTGGCCCTGCGCGCCACGTTTCCTCTCCGGTTCCGTTGACGCCGTTTGGCATCGCGGGGTTCGGCTCGAATTTCACACTGACGGACCACTTTCCGGAAAGCGCCTTGATCAGACTCTGGATCTCCGGCGAAGACTGGTTCGCTCCGCTTTTCGAGCCTTGGGCTGGAGCAGACAAGTCTTCCAAGTGCTGCGGAACCGCTGCTGCTGGTTTGTTCGATTGCTGCGCGATGGCCGTACTGCAGCAGCAGAATAAGGCGGAAGACAAAAGCAAACTCAGAACGGTGGATCTCATGTCGTGGCTCCTTGGAGTGTGTGATTCGGCACCCTGATTCCGATTGGCAAAGTCAGCGATTAGTGGTTCATTGCGAGAAAAGGTCGGCTGATAATTGATTTCATCGCCACCTCGTTCTACGGCTCGACCTTATATAAGGCCATCATCCCCATCACCATGTGTTCGTCCACGTGGCAGTGATACATCCATGTCCCTACGTTATCGGGGACCATGTCGGCTGTTTCCATCTCCGCCTGCGCCAGCGGCACAACATCTGTACGATGTCCGCGATACGTCACGACATTTCCGTGCCAATGCGGAGTGTGTCCATCCACCGCTCCACCTAGAGAGACAAGATACCAGCGCACTCGCTCCCCTTTTTTCATCGTCATCAGAGGGCCGTTCGCATACGAATATCCGTTGATCGTGGCGCGCAGATTTGCGCTGCTGAATCCGGTGCCGATGAAGGAGAAAGCCCCGTCGAGGTCGGCAGGCTTACCTTCCAATTTGTCCACCCCCTTTGGATCGGAAGTGTAGGTCTGGATATTGTGGTCGAGATACCAGCTGAGGTTTTCGTTGAAGACAAGGAACAGGTTGATGAATTCGCGGTCCACATCTCTTGGACGGCCGTCGGGCCCGCCCATTCCGCGCGCGGTGATGATCATGGCGCCAATCAGTCCGCTGTTGATGTCACGCTGCTCATCGACATGCGAATGGTAGAGCCAGACTACCGAGCTGCCATCCGCCGGGCCAGGACCCGCACGTTCCGGCACCTCCCAGGTATAGGTGTGCGTACTGCCAGGAGGAACCACAGAATTACCCTTCTGCTCGGGCGTTGCCCCATCATCGTAGACTGCCCCCTCGGACTCTTTGGTATAGAAGACGCCATGCGGGTGCATGCTGTAGGGCCGAGCGGCGTTATTCCGGAAGATGACGCGAATGGTGTCGCCAACCTCGGCGCGTAACACGGGTCCGAGGATTCCCATGTGCTCCCATTCGGGAGAACGTGGTTTGAGCTTGGAAAAACTGGCATCAGTGTATTCGCGATAGACAGCTTTTCGATAGATCCTGCCGATCGTGTGGGGGCCACTCTTGGTGAACATTGCTCCCCAACCTTCGAACTTCATGCCCATCATTTTGTCCATGCCGCTCGGAGCATAGTCCCATTCGACCTCGTCGGCAGCGACGTAGTAGGTGCGGACTTTTGACTCCGAACCTGTTTGCGATGGCTGGGCAATACCTTCAGCGGGAAACGTCATAACGACAGCTATCAGCGCAGCGGCCAAGAATTTGAACATGTTGGAATTCTCCTTTTCCTTTGGCTTCGACTTTGCTTGCGTACGTGCACGATCTCAGATTGCGGATAAGAGAACCGCGCCAGGACACGGTTCCCCTCCCTCGCGGCCTGTCTCGTTTCCGACGAAGCGGAACTCGGGCCAGGCCAACGCAGCCCGCTCTATTGGCCGGTGCCCCCTAACGGAATCAGTTGCGAGCTTCCGGGCACGTTGTCCTTAAGGCTGATCGCGGCGCTGCGGGCGCCAGTTGCTTTGGGAGTGAAAGTTACGGTGACCGAACAACTCGCACCACCGACCAACGTAGACGGCGCGAGCGGACAGGTCGTGGTTTCGGCAAAGTCGGCTGCGTTGGCCCCGATAACCTTCGGTTTGTTGATGCTGATCGGCGTGCCGCTCGGATTGCCTATGGTTACTGTCAGTGGATTGCTCTTAACTCCAACTTTCTCCGTGCCAAAGTTCAGCGCATTGGGGAAGATTCCAATGACCGGGAGATTGAGCAGGACGGAGATCGTCCCGGAGGAAGCATTGGGCACGGCAAGATCGGCCCCGCCGTCGCCGTTCAGGTCGGCTGCGGCAAGGTACGCTGGGAACAGACCCACCGGATAACTGACGAGAGGTTGGAAGGTGCCATCACCGTTCCCGAAAAGGAGGGAGGCGGTGCCGGGGCAATTCGATTCGGGCACGCCACAATCGCTGCTCGTAACGGCCAGATCTAAGACCCCGTCGCCGTTGAAGTCGCCAACCGCCAAGCCAAACACGTAGCCGCCAATCGGATAATCGACGCTCGGCTGGAAAGTGCCGTCACCGTTGCCGATTAAGATCGAGACGGTGTTTATGCCTTCGTTTGCGAGCGCCAGGTCGGGCTTGCCGTCGCGATTGAAGTCTCCCGCAACAAGTTGAAGAACACTATTTCCTGCGGGGAAGGAGAGCGCCGGCTGAAAGGTCCCATCGCCTTTACCCAGTAATACACTCACGGTGTCCTGGCCGCTGTTGGCGCTGACCAGATCGAGTTTGCCATCGAGGTTGAGGTCGACCGCGACAACCGAATCCGGAAACAACCCCGCGATATAGTCCACATGGGAGGAGAATCCGCCTCTTCCATCGCCCAACGAAACGGAGAGGGAGAAGGCGCTGTCGTTCGCGGTCACCAAATCCAGGTTGCCATCACCGTTGAAGTCGCCAGTGGCAACACCCATGGGATAGGGTCCCACGGCCACACCAGTAGCGGATTGGAAGGTGCCATCGCTCTTGTCCAGCAGAATGGAAACGAGGTCCGACCCGGCATCGGCCAGCGCCAAGTCGAGAAGTCCGTCCCCGTTGAAATCGCCGGTAGTTAAACCGACTGGACCAAACCCTGTGGCATAGGCGATCGGGGCCTTGAATGTTCCGGGACCCTTACCGAGCAAAATCGAGGCGGTGTTCGTTGCGAAATCAGAAACCGCTAGATCGGGGGTGTGGTCGCCATTGAAATCCGCAATGGTCAGGCCGATGGGCACAGTTGATGCCCCGAGCCTGATGTCGGCGCGGGTCTGGAATTTGCCTCCCATTTCCCCCGCCAGAATGGTCACACTATTAGCTCCAGAATCGGCGGCCAGCAAGTCGAGTTTTCCGTCTCCGTTCAGATCGGAGGCGATCAGCCCCCACGGATTCAAGCCAACTCCATAAATCTTTCTCGTCTGGAAGGTTCCATTGCCGTTGCCGAATAAAACCGACACGGTGCTATCGCCAAAGGAGGCGACCGCCAGATCCTGCCTGCCATCGCCGTTAATGTCGGCGACCGCCAGACCATAGGGACTATTTCCGGCGGGGTAATCGACGTGCGATTGAAATGTGCCATCGCCGTTGCCCAGCAGGATCGAAACCGTGTTGCTGGTAGCGTTGGTAGTCGCCAGATCGAGTTTGTGATCGCCGTTAAAGTCGCCGGCCACGATGGCTACGGGAATTGCCCCAGCCGCGTACTGCACTGGAGGCTGAAAAGTCCCGTCGCCATTGCCAAGCAAAATTGCAACCTGGTCGGAAGCTCCCGCGACCGCCAGGTCAACCCGGTTGTCGCTGTTGAAGTCACCCGCAACAATTGCCTCGGCACTATTTCCGACCGCATAAGTGACAGCGGGCTGAAGGGTTCCATCGCCCTTGCCTAAAAGAATGACGATGTTTTCATTGACTCCCACGACCGCCGCAAGATCCATCTTGCCGTCGTGGTTGAAGTCCGCCGCGGTCACTTGCGAGACAAATCCGCCCACGTAGTAATCGACGTGCGTTTGAAATGTGCCGTCTCCCCTACCCAACAGGACCGATACAGTGCCGCTCGACCAGTTTGCGACCGCTAAGTCCAGATTGTGGTCGCCGTTGAGGTCCGCAACGCAGAGACCATCGGGCAACAAGCCGGTGGTGTAATCCACGCGGGGCTGATAAGTGCCGTCGGGGTTCGCCAGGTAGATCGAGACTGAGCCGGGATAACTGTAGTTGGCCACGGCGATGCTTTGCGGGCCTCCCGTCTGAAAAGCACCGACTGCGACCGCGGTGGGGTAGTCGCCTGTCGCCAGATCCATTCGGCCGAAAACATACCGCTCCGCGGCAACGGGCGCTCCCAGCGATCGGACCGGTTGCAATCCGGATTCATGAGCGTTAGCGCGCGAGTGTTGATCGAAAGGCTTAGACGATGTTTGCGTATCCATCGTCACCGTCGGAGTTGGTCTAAAGTACGGCAGACTTTCCAGGCGTTGTTTGACCGAACGGTTGGGCGAAGATTCCGCAGAAGGAGACACGCCGCCGATCTGCGCAGCCATGACGGCGGGAAACAGTAACGCAAGGGTCAGGGTGAGGAGATTTCGAAGGTACATTTCTTTTCTGCTGCGCATGACATCCTCCTGTGTTAAGAGAATTGCGAATCAATTTCGCTTCGGCTAAATGCCTCCGGGGAGCGCCTCCCATGACTGGACGGCGGCCTCCCCGTGAAGCGCCCACTTCATTTCGCGACGTAATAGACGTACTGGTTGTTTTGAGACGCGTAGCCTGCCATCCCCGAGATACCGTTGGCGTTGGGGCCTTTGGACTCGACCGTCAGGTCCTCGATTTGCCATAGCGAATTGATAGGCAAATAGAGCTGATGGATATGGCTTTTCGCTACGAAGTAAACGTGGAAGTCATCGTTTGGCGTGGGGAAGGCGACAATCTGGTTGGCGATGGCGGGAACAGGCGCGCCCGTCAGATCGGTCAAGTCGGCGAAGGCCCAGGTCTGGTTGTTGGTCGAAGAAAGCTCCACTATGTGCTTGTCAGTCCCGACGAAGTACACCTCGAACTGATCGGTTCCGCCGGCGATTACGAAAGCGGAAACGCCGCTGCCCGACGCCACCGCCTCTGATCCACTCAGGGCAGTGAGGTCTTTCTCGGTCCAGGTGGAGTTGTTATAAAACAACTGATGCACGTGGCCCGTGGTAGCGACGAAATAAACGTATTGGAAATTACCGGTGTTGAACCCCGCCATCCAAACACCACGGGCTGGAGTGCCCTTGGCGATTGCGGTTAGATCCTGGTCTTGCCAAGTCGATCCATCCACTGTGTAGGTCTGGTGAATGTGCCCGTTTGCTGACTGGTAATAAACATGGNNNCCGATGTAATAAACATACTGAAAATTGTCTATCGAGAAGCCGCTGACCGGGCTCTTGGCAAGGGCCAAGGGAGCTCCCGTTGCGCTGGTCAGGTTTTCGTCACTCCAACTCACGCCGTTGTAAAACAGTTGGTGGACGCTATCGTCGCTGGCGAGGTAGAACGTATGCACTTGGTTATTCGGCGTTGTCAGGAACGCGGCCACTCCGGTCTTAGAGTCCGTTGTCGCGCCGACGGGGTTTGTGTCGGTCCACGCGCCGGTGTAGGACAGTTGGTGGACATGCTGCGCTGAGGCTGGCAAGGTGGCGAGTGAAATTAGAAGCCCAAATGCACAGACGGCATGACGCAGCCGGTTTAGGTTGTCTTTGTAGGTGGTTTTGCGAATCATAAAGTTCTCCTTGTCCGGAGTTTTGAAAAAGCTCCAGAGGCCGGCCCCGTCTTCCCCCGTTCGAGAAATTGCATTTCTGAACGCGACATCCGGCCCCCGGCGAACGCGAATGTGATGCAAATCGGCTGCGGGGTCAATGAAACTGGGTTTTAAGTGTGCCTTAACTAACAAGCCCTTACCTGACATCGACTTACAGGCTGACTTTAACTGGAGTTTTGCGCTGGCTGCTGTGCTACCATCTTCCGACTTGGGGGGAGAGCATGTCGGGCGAGGGGTCAAAGGGGACTCGTTACCGCTTCGGTCCGTTCGAACTGAACACTGGAGAGGCGTCGCTTTCGCGGCATGGCACCCGCGTGAAGGTCCAGGACCTTCCCTATCGACTGCTCGTGATGCTCTTGGAGCGGCCCGGAGAAATCGTCACTCGGGAAGAAGTCCGGCAACGCCTGTGGCCGGAAAACACGTTCGTTGAGTTCGATAACAGCCTGGGCGTAGCCATCCGAAAAGTGCGGGACGCACTCAACGATGACGCCGAGGCACCGCGCTATGTGGAAACCATTCCGCGGCGTGGATATCGCTTTGTGGCTCCGGTCACGGTTCTTGAACCCGTTCGACCGCCAGACTTACTCCCGACAACCGTGTTGGTAACAAAAGACTCTTCGGTTTCAAGTCCAATCGGTACGATTGAAGCCGCGTCCTCCCGCCACAGGCGAAAGTACTGGCTTACGGCAGCCTTGGCTGTGCTTGTCGTCGTCGGCGCGATCTACGTATTCCGGACGCGACCACCTCGCGCAGCCGGCAAAGTGGTATCCGTCGGCGCAGAAACTCCGCCGCGAATTCGTCGTTCCGTGGCTGTCCTTGGCTTCCGCAACCTGCCGGGCCACCCGGAAGACAACTGGTTGTCGCCAGCCTTCTCCGAGATGCTCAACACCGAACTGGCCTCCGATGGCGCGCTCCGAATGCTTCCAGGAGAAGACGTTGCCCGCGTCAAGCGCGAACTGCCGCTAGCCGACGAGGATAGCCTCGCAAAAGCGACCTTGGAACGTCTGAGAATCAGCCCCGGCGCCGACCTCGTGGTTCTTGGTTCGTATACCGCGCTTCCCGGCAATGGTGAACGGCGAATCCGGCTCGACGTCCGCGTGCAGGAAACCCTCCGCGGCGAGACCCTTGCCGAAAAATCGTTCACCGGCAGCGAGGCGAATCTGTTTGAACTGGCGGTCGAGGCCGGACAGTCTCTTCGCCAGAGCATGGGAATCAGTTCGGCTTCGGACGAGGCAACGCTACAAGCAAGGGCAGCTCTTCCCTCCAATCCGGAAGCCACTCGTTTTTACGTGGAGGGAAAGCAACGGTTGTGGGCGTTCGATAGTCTCCTCGCGCGCGATCTGCTCATAAAAGCGATCGCGATCGACCCCGCCTATCCGTTGGCGCATGCCGCTTTGTCGGAAGCGTGGTATCGGCTGGGCTATACGTCGAAAGCGAGGAACGAGGCTGAGCGAGCACGTTCTCTTTCGGAGCATTTGGGGTTGGAAGACCGGTTGCTAATTGAGGGACAGTATTACGTCGCGCTACCTGATCGCGCTAAAGCCATCGAAACCTACCAAAAACTTTTCGCTGCGTTTCCCGACAACCTGGATTACGGACTCCGCCTCGCCGACGAGCAACGCGTGGTAAATCCGCAGGATGCGCTGCGCACTCTCGCTACACTGCACCGGCTCCCCGCTCCTTATGGTGAAGACCCCAGAATCGATTTACTGGAGTCGCGAGCATGGAACGTGCAGGACGTGCCGAAAGCTCAGGCCGCCGCCGCCCGAGCATTGCAAGTTGCCAAAGCGCAGGGATCACCGGTTCTTGTGGCGCGCTCCTACGGGATCTTGTGCCAAACGATGGGCGGCACCATCTCTGACACCCAGAAAATTCAGTACTGCGACGCAGCACGCCAGTACGCTCGATCGGCTGGAAATCGCGACGAGGTCGCTCGCGCTTCCAACGATTTGGCTGGCATTTACTTTCTGCAAGGCCGCATGGAACAAGCCGAGACGATGTACCGGGAGGCCTTTAGCATTTTTAGGCAGACGGGAGACATCGATGGAATCGCAACCACGGCCAACAATCTGGGCGGTGTCGCGTTGTTAAGAGGGAATTTGGACGAAGCTGCACGGGCGCTTTCGGCTGCTGTTACGAGCTTCAGAGAACAGGACGACAAAGACGGAGTCGCTCTCGCGCTCTACAATCTTGGCGAAGTGGCGCGAAGACGGGGCGACTTGAAACAGGCGTTCGCTGACTACGAAGAAGGCAAAACCGCTGCCCAGGAGATCACCGACAATAGCGCCATTGGGTACATTCTGACGGGAGTGGGAGACGCGCTTATGGATCGTGGCGATCTGGACGCAGCACGCAAATCCTACGAAGAGGCTCTGTCGCTGCGCAAACAAACGGGCGAACTCCAATTAGCCGCTGAAACCGAACTGTCGCTTTCGAGGCTGGCCATCGAGGAAGGCCACGCCGACGACGCGGAAACCGTGATCCGAAAATGCAATGAGCAGTTTCATCACGAAAATCAATCCGACGACGAACTCGATAGTAGCATCGCCTTAATGGAAGCGTTGTTGCGAGAAAGCAAATCCGCGACAACCGAGAAAGAAAGAAAAGACAATCAGGCTCTGGCCGCGAAGAGCGTGAACCAGCTATTGCGACTGCAGTTCGACCTCGTCTCGGCGCGTGTTCATTTGGCTACTGGCGATGTCACATCCGCAAGTATGCTTCTGCAGCGCACTCTGAGAAGCGCCCGCGCAGGCCATCTGCTGGGAATCGAGCTCGAAACGCGGCTCAGGCTTGCAGAACTGAAAAAGAAGCTAGGACAGAGAGTCGAGGCACAAGCTGATCTCGTCGCATTGGAGAAACTCGCGCGCGGCAAGGGATTCGGCCTGATCGCTGGCAAAGCATTGTCGGCCCGCAACAGCAGCACGAAAGAAATCTCTGTAAATTAGTTGGTTCTTCGAAAGAACGACGAGCAGACGTCACAATGGGGACCCGAGCCGGCGTGGCCCTTGATCAGCAAAACTGCGGCCCTACTTGGCGTCGTACGTCTCTTGCGGTCCATGCGCACCTTAGTGGGAACATCGTTTCCGAGGGCTGCGTTGAGCGTTTCGCGGTCGTTTGTGAAGAGCTGCCCGTCGTGGCGTGCACGCGACACAGAAACGTAGGCCATACGACTGTTGAGCGGACACTTAGCACTCAATTCGGCGTCCACCTGAATCAGAACACGGTCGGCGGTCTGTCCNNACCGCTCTTTCTATCCTTAATATATCGCGAGCAAATTGTGCGCCACGCCCAAAGAGCCCTTTCGGAACCACTGCAGAATCAGGCTCATGGATTCGGTTCAGTTCCCCGAGAATGCCCCTCCGCCAGTTGGCTGTACCCGACGATCTCCCGCTAGACTCTTTTCCTTTCTGTCGTCGTGTCAACTCAGACTGGAGGAAAACCATGACGCGGCGCAGATATCAATATGGATCTTTGACCAAGAAGAACAACAGACTCTCTGAAGACGTTTGGCAGTTTCGTTTTTATGAAACAACGCCCGAAGGACACAGATACCGGAGGTCAACAACCGTAGGGACAGTAGCCCAATACCCAACCAAGACAGACGCTTTGCGGATCATCGAGCCACTTCGCCTCCGATTGAATCTACATCATCGATTTGGACGACCCATTTCAATCGGTGCCCTGATAGATCACTATATTGAACGCGAATTACCGGAACGGCGGCACTCAACACAACAATCTCATTCCTCGAGGTTGAAACGCTGGATTCTGCCTCGTTGGGGTGACCGACCGCTGGAGGACGTTAAACCGATTGCGGTCGAAGAATGGCTGCGGTCACTTACCCTGGCGCCGAAAACCAAGGTCAACCTTCGAAGCCTTTTTCACCTCATTTATGAGCACGCACGAAGGTGGGAACTGACCGACCGAAATCCCATCGACCTGGTACGACAGCGGGGCGGTCGCCGTTGCATACCGCGCGTGCTGACGCCGGGCGAGATCCGCCTCCTTCTGGCGCAACTGGTCGAGCCATACCACACCATGGTTCTGGTTGCGGCGTGTCTTAGGCCTTCGCGCCAGTGAAATCATGGGCCTGCAGTGGCAGGATTTCAGCTGGGAGGACCTCACTGTCCTCATCAGGCGAGGAGTTGTGAACGGGAGGTCGGGCGATACCAAAACTGAGGCCTCCCAAAAGTCGCTCCCCATCGATCCTCGGCTCGGCTGTTCCCTGCAAGAGCTACGGAAGGGCAGTTTGCATAAGGGCCCTCAAGACTGGGTCTTCGCGAACAGCGTTGGCCGCCCCCGGGGACAGGAGAACATCCTGCACCGCCATCTGAGGCCAGCCGCATCAAGGGCTGGGATCGGAAAGATTGGCTGGCATACGTTTCGACATTCGCACTCGACGATATTGCGAGGGACGGGCGCTGACATCAAGGTCCAGCAAGAATTGCTGCCGCATTCGACTATTCAGAGCACGATGAATACTTACACTCAAGCAATTTCCGAGCAGAAGCGTAGCGCGAACAGCATGGTGGTGGGAATTCTAATCAATGAAAATGCCTTTACGGACCAGTCTTCCGCTAATGGGAGCTAAAAGGCACTGGGCACTCGGCGTTTGGGACGCGTGCAATCATATCCAAGCGACTGTTGTTTGTGGAACTTAGGGTTGGTTGCGGGGGGTGGATTTGAACCACCGACCTTTGGGTTATGAGCCCAAGGACAATAGTAGTTTCAATAACTTACAAGACGCGGGTGGCAACCTAGAAGCCTTGTAAGGAACGACAGAGAGTCCTTGTTGGACAGTTAAAGGACAGTCGCCGTATCAGTGTTGGTTTTCGCTCGTTGCGCAGTCTTGCCGGGCTAAAACGGGTCAATTTGTCATCGACGGAAAGAATAACCCCGATCAGCGGACACAGTTGGTTTCCACCTGGCCATCACCGGGCGGGGAACAGAAATATCCCCGCCCCCTTGAACACCATTGGTACTTCGACTTCACGCACGATCCAGGGTTACTTCTGACAGGTGTCACTGACCATGGTCAAATGGGTAACCGTCATGTGACCGCGCTCGGCGGTGTGTTTATCCATGCCGTGCTCTTTCATCTCCTCTTTCGCGTCTTCCTTCATCCCATGCATTGTGGCATTTGACACTACGCCGAAAATTTTGACCGTGTGACCGACATGCTCGTCGAGCTTGACGCTGTCGCTCTTGATCTCCCAGGCCCCGCCGTCCTTGGCAATAAAGTTATATTCATTGGCGTCTTCGCCTTTCTGAAGACAGCCCGTGAGCGTCCGCGTTTTCTTGTGGGTGGTTTTTGTGGTGTCCTGCGCTGTGGCCAGTCCGGCAAACATGAACAAAGCAATAAGCCCAGTCACGATCTTGAGATTCATCGTTAGCCTCCAAAAGAGTTGAGAACTTACCTCTCAAGCGCGATGTTACGACTTGCACACAGTGCGCGACTGGTCAAACTTGCACACTGTTGAAAGGAGGCATTCTGATCGCCTCACGCGCCAAGACAAACCGCAACCGCATCATCTGCATATCCAATTCCACCAGCGCAACTACGTGGGGAACGGCCTGCTTGTCGCGGCGGCTGGCAAATATCGGAGATCCTCGCTTGCAAGTCTATGAGACGGCCTCGCGGTCGATCAGCAGTCCTGCAATTGCGCAATCGCGGGCAATAACTTCTGGCCGAACGGTCTTTGGCTATGAACGCGTTTATTCACTCTGCCCTCAGTTCGGCGAGGTGGCCTTTTGCTCCTTAATCTGGATGTCATTCACCACCTGCTTCACATTCGGAACTGCAGAAGCGACCCTGTCGGCCAGGGCGCGCCTGGATTGTGAGTTGACCTCTCCAGTGAGCGTAACCACGCCATTCTTGACCTCATATTTGACACTTTTGTGAAGTTTGTTCTGGATGAGAGCAGCGTCCAAGTTCTTCTCGATAGCCTTGTCGAGATCAGAGGTTACCGCCTTTGCCTCGCTTTCACCACCCGGAGGCATCACGGCAATCTGATTCGCGACAACCTGCCCAGTTGCGATTGACTTTGCAATCGATTCGGCCTGTGATTTGTCCGCGTCAGCTGCGACGTGTCCCCCAAGAGTCACTACACCCTTGTCGCGATCCTGACTCACGGATACATCTTTGAGGCCGGCTTGATCGAGCGATTTGCGGATGCTGTCAGAAACATCGGGTGATTGCCTGGCCGTCCCCGAGCAACCTACAAGGATCACGATTCCGAGCAGGATGAGCAAGCTTACGCACAGCTTGAGTGTTTTCATATTTCTCCTTTATTAAGGCATGGGATTTAGCCCACAAAGCGAACCAATTCGTCAGTGCNNACCAGAATAATCAGGACCAGCCCGAAGATTCCGACGCCTCCGCCCGTCCCCCACCTCTGATATCCGTAATAGCCACCGCCACCGCCGAACGCGAGCAGCAGGATAATAATGAGCACGATCAGTAACATGGGAATCTCCTTTCAACTCCGGACTGGCTTCGAGCTCCCACCCCGGGTAGTCGTCGGGCATCAAACGGGCGATAGCCTGTCGCTGGACCACCTCGTTGCAGCTGGCTATCGCCTCGCTACCGCCCTGTACTAACTCCAATAGGGCTTGGCCCCGTAATACTTGAACACTTGGGTGCCCCAGGCGCGATCAGCCATATTCGGCCAGTGATCCTTGTCGAAGCCGGGGGCGCGTTTGAGCAATTCCTTGTCGACGTTCAGGATGAATCTCTTTTCAACCTTGTCGACGGTGAGAGCACTCCAGGGAATGGCAAATAACTTATCACCCATGCCCAGGAAGCCTCCGAAAGAGAGAACGGCGTAAGCGATACGGCCCGTATCCAGATCGATCATCAAATGCTCAATTTTTCCGAGATCTTCTTTTTGAAGATTCACGACCTTATCGCCCGTAAGAGTGTCTGCCGCCAAAACTCTTGTTTCGCGCGCCAGATCGATTTCTGCGATGGTTGCCATAATGTCTCCTTTTTGTTCGATTAGGAATTGGATGAACTACGAAAATGATTCACTCTGCAAATGCTGAGGGCGTGCCCAGTTATGGGCGAGCCAACCGTTGGGATGTCGTTTTGTGCCTGGCCATGGCTACTGACGTTCCGGTCGAGAAACTCTAGTGGCCGGGATCTACTCCAGTCTGAAATCTAGAGACCTTCTCGGGGTCGCGTCTGTTCAAAATTGCTCACTGCGGCGGTTGATCACCTCAGAACCCCTGTCGCGGTGCGCCGGGTTCTATTCTCGTGTTCAAGGAAGAAATGTCTAGCTTGGCTGGCCTGCCTAGCCGAAAATGTTTAGCGATGAACATTTCATCTATGCCCGGCGTCTATGACCTTGCCTACCGGTTTGCCGCCGCTCTCGGAATCGGGCTGCTCATCGGTGCGGAGCGGGAGCGACGAAAAGGGGAAGGGCCGTCGCGCTCCCCAGCGGGTATACGGACGTTCATGATTGCTTCTCTGTCAGGCGGAGTGAGCTTGGCATTGGGGGGCGTGCCACTGCTCGCGATAACCTTTCTCGGAGTAGCTGGCTTGACTGCAATCGGCTACATGCGCACCGAAGAGCAGGATCCTGGTCTGACCACCGAAACCGCTCTCTTGCTGACCGTATTGCTCGGAGGATTTGCCCTGAAAGAGCCGGTGACCGCTTCGGCACTGGCGGTGACGGTAGCGATCGCGCTCATGGCTCGAACCCGTATTCACCACTTCATACGTGATGTGCTCAGCGAAGAGGAACTCACCGATGCTCTTATCTTCGCTGCTGCCGCGCTGGTGGTACTTCCGTTGGTTCCTGATCGGTACGTTGGTCCGCTCAACGCCATTAATCCTCGGACGATCTGGAAGATCGTGATTTTGATCATGTCGATCAGCGCCGGGGGCCATATCGCTGTGCGTTTACTCGGGCCTCGGTTCGGGCTTCCCTTGGCGGGGTTGGCTTCTGGTTTTGTGTCGAGTGTGGCCACGATTGCGGCGATGGGGGCACGTGCACGAAAGGATCCGGTGGTTTCGCGGCCTGCAGTCGCCGGAGCTGTGCTTTCCACGGTGGCCACGGTGATTCAGTTGGCTGTGGTGTTGGCAGCTACCAGCTGGCCTGCATTTTCGGTGCTGAAGATCTCCCTTGTTGGGGCCGGACTTGCGGCGATCATCTACGGGGCGTTATTCACGTTCAGGAATATTCGACAAGGCGTGCCAGATTCAATGCAGGTCGGCAGGTTTTTTGGTCTGAAGACGACATTCATATTTGCGGGTACGATCGCTCTGGTACAGTTGGCCGCGGCTGCGCTCGACGCGAAGTTCGGCAGATCCGGAGTGGTCGTTGCGGCTGCGGCTGCCGGCTTCGCCGATACGCATTCCGCCGCCGTGTCGGTAGCGTCGTTGGTTGCGTCCGGCAAGCTGAGTGCTCAGGAGAGCGCGCTTCCAATCCTTGCCGGGCTAACCACGAATACTGTCACCAAGATGGTTGTCGCCATCAGCAGTGGTGGCAAACGCTTTGCCTTGCAGATCATTCCGGGGCTGATTCTTGTGGTTTTGGGTGCGTGGTTCGGGACGATCTTCTCTCTCTTCCGTTAATTGTCGATTCGTTTCAGAGACCAAGTCCAAATTCTGCCGTGTGAAAACAGACACGTGCCCCGGCAAGATGGGCTGCGGCGCTTACGATGGAATCCGCACAATCTGCACAGAGCAGCGCGCGTGGCGGGCTACGGCTTCAGAAACACTGCCGAGGAGGAAGCGCCCCAGCCCCGTGCGCCCATGAGAGCCCAGAACAATCAAGTCGGCATTCATTCGCCAAACCTGCGGTAAAACCAGGTCTTGATCAACTGGGTCAGCACCACATAACAAACCAATATCACTGCCAGCAGCAACCAGTACCGGGATGGAAGTGCGACAAACCCGAGAGCACCGGCCAGCGGCGAAACTGTCAGCCCGGCGCCCACCGCGACGATGATTATCGAAGTGAGGATGAGTGGCCAACTAGCCCAGCTCTGGAGAAATGGGATCTTGTTGGTGCGGATGATGTGGATGATCCGCGTCTGGGTGAAGAGCGACTCCACGAACCAGCCGGTCTGGAACAGGGCCGGGTTCTGACAGCAGTCAAAGAC
>PMCH01000217.1 GCA_003154055.1 Acidobacteriaceae bacterium | reverse complement strand
AAGCTGATGTAGCCCAGCATGGCCGGCATCATGAAGTTCATCATCTTCTGCTGCGCCGGATCCATCCCCGCCTGCGGCGTCATCCGCTGCATCAGGAACATGGTGATCACGATCGCAATCGGGAGAATGTAAATCGGGTCGGGCGCCGATAGGTCAGGCACCCACAGCCAGGTCGCATGCCGCAGATCAATGGCCACCCCCAGCATGCGGTAGTAGGCAAACAGGAATGGCATCTGGATCAGCAGCGGCAGGCATCCGCCAATCGGGTTCACTCCCTCTTTCTTGTACAGCGCGGAGATCTCCTCGTTCATCTCCGCCTTTTTCGGATCGCGCAGGCTGTACTTCTTATATTTTTCCTGGATCGCCTTGATCTGCGGCGCCACGCGCTGCATCTTCAGCATGGACTTCATCTGCGAAAGCCGAAGCGGCAGCAGGGCCAGGTTGATAATGATGGTCTGAATGACGATTGCCCATCCCCAGTTGTGGACGTATTTGAAAGTCCACTTCAGCCACAGGAACAGCGGCCGCGCAATCAGGCCAAGCCAGCCAAAATCCACAATTCCCCGCAGGTCCGGCTCCGCCCCGGTGATGCCGGGCACCTGCACCGACTGGAGCGACTCCAGAGTCTTCGGCCCCACGTACATCCGAACCGCCGTCGGGCCCTTCAGGCTGCCCACAGCTATGCCCAGCACATCGACCTTGTCCAGTTGCTTGTCATTCTTATCGGAGGGCTTGTGCGGAATCTCGATCTGGTTGCGCAGCGTGACCAACGCCGCACTTTGGGAATTCCCAGGAATGATAACGGCTGCAAAGTACTGGTCGGAGACTCCCGCCCACTGGAACGGCCCGGGCACGGTGCCCCCGCCGCTGATCTTCTTCATCGCCAGCCGCTCCACGTTGGCGTCGTACTGGTAAGCGATCTGGCCCGCGGCATACGCGGATGCGGTCGTCTCGTCTCCGAATCCCGAGGGCCACATGGGGAACGCCGAAACGGGAGCGCCGTTCACCTCCACCGAGGCGTGGACCTCCACGATGTAACTGTGATCGAACTTGTAGCTCTTGTGAACCGCCAGCTCGCCGTCGGAGTAATCGAAGGAGATTTCAGCAGGAGCGCTGGTTCCGGTGCTAGCCGTCACATAGAGCGCCGAATTCAACTTATTCCGCAGGCCCTCGTCATAAGTCCACAGCGTCAGCGGATACCCATACTTCCCGGCGGCCGCGGAGTTCACCAGGTCCAGCGGCTGGCCGTTGGGCTTGTCTTTGTATTTCTTCAGGATCCACGATTTCACCCGCCCACCGCGATTGCTGAACGTGATCTTGTACAGATCGTTCTCGATCACGGTCTCTGCTTCAGTCTCCGCCTGCTTATTCGAGGGAGCCGCCGCCACTTTCTTCCCCGCAACCGGCGTGCCGGACACGACCTTGGCCGCGCTGGGCAGGGGGGCCTGATCGGGAAGCGCCTGCGGACTTTGTGGCTGCGCAGCCTCCGGCTTCGGCGCCGGCGGTTGGGGGAGGTACTTTTTCAGGAGGGGCTGGAACAGCAGGATGACGACGAACGTCAGCGCAAAGACCAGAAGCAGTCTGCGCTCCATGCCGGGTTCTTGCTGAGGGTTCTTAAATTCTGCCAAATCGGTCGCTCGTCATAAGTCGTTTTACCACCGGGTCATGCCCACCCTTTACAAACGGATGGCACCGCAGCACCCGCCACGCGGCCATCGCTCCCCCGCGCATCACACCGTAGCGCTCTACCGCTTCCATCGCATATTCGGAACACGTCGGCACGTACCGGCAAGAGGGCGGAAACGCGGGAGAGATCCACCGCTTGTAGAGCCGCAACAGCCAGAGGGCGAGCCACTTCATTTTTCCACCAGCTTCCGGGCGATCGTTTCAAATGCCCGTCCGACTTCATCCAGCAACCCGGCGAACTCCATCTTCAGAACCGACTTCTTCGGGTTGATCACTACATCCACCGCGCTCTTGAGAAGGGAGCGCCGCTGCCGCACCGCGTCGCGCAGCCGCCGCTTGATACGGTTCCGGTCAACCGCGCCGCCCAGCACCTTGCCGACGGTAAATCCCACGCGCGCGCATTGTTCTGGCGAAGAACCCTCCGCCTGCCGCAAGTAAAACACGGTGATATGGGAGGAAAAGTGACGCCGTCCCTGCTTGTAAACGCGGTCGAAGTCGGCGTGCTTGAGCAGCCGCGCGGCGCGGGGAAATGTCGCCCCCTCGCGCGCTGCGGGTTCCTCTGCACTCCGGTTCGGAGCGTCTGCGTTTACCACCTCACGCTCCCTGCAATCACGGGCCCCGAGGCCCACCTGCGGATAGGCCCAAGTAAGAATAATGAAGATAACTCGAAGACTACTCGCGGAAACCCGGCTTCACCGAGACGCGCTTGCGTCCCTTGGCGCGGCGGCGCGACAGCACCTTGGCTCCGCTCTTGGTCTTCATACGGGTGCGGAACCCGTGCTTCTTCGAGCGCTTCCGCCGGTTGGGTTGAAATGTACGTTTCGGCATGAAAAATCCCAGCTCCTGATTGGTTCAACTGCCTAAAGGCAAACGTAAAGTATAAATGACGGTGCGTATCCCCGGCAAACGCACAGAGGCTACAATTGCGCTGTTTGACCGCTAACCACTGGTCACTAACAACCGCCTTTCATGAACCTCGACGACACCATTGTCGCCATCGCCACCCCGCCCGGACGCGGCGGAATTGGCGTTGTCCGCCTGGCCGGCCCCGAAGCACGCAAGATCGCCGAGCCCATGTTGCGACTCAAGCACGCGCTGGAACCCGGGCGGGCCGTGCTCGGAGAGCTGGTCGAACCCTCCTCGGAACACGTAGACCCGGACGCCCTCGTCCGGGCTGCGGCGCAAAGCTCCGCAGATGGCGGCGCTGATTCTGCTGCCAAGCTGCGCTCGGCTGGGCGGACGGGGGCGTCCGCCCCTACGCGGGCTCAGGTACCCCCAGGCGCCCGGATCGACGAGGTCGTGGTCACCTATTTCGCCAAGCCTCATTCCTACAGTACCGACGACATCGTCGAAATCTCCGCCCACGGATCGCCTGTCGTCCTCCGCCACGTCGTCGAACTCTGCCTGGCCAGCGGCGCGCGGCTCGCCGAGCCCGGCGAATTCACNNACTCTATTTCAGGCCAAAGTCGCGGCCCAACAACTGGAAGGCGCGCTCTCGAAGCGTCTGAAGCCGATCAAGCAACGGCTCGTTGAACTGATCGCGCTGCTCGAGGCGGGGATCGACTTCGCCGAAGATGACATTTCCATCGCTCCCGACGCCGCCATCCTCGACCACATCGCCGGCGTCCGCTGCCCGCTCGAACAGCTCGCCGCCAGCTTCACCTACGGCAAGATCGTCCATCAGGGCCTGACTCTGGCCATCGTCGGCCGCCCCAACGTTGGAAAATCCAGCCTTTTCAACTGCCTGGTGGAACGTGAACGCGCGATTGTTACCGCCCAACCCGGCACCACGCGCGACCTGGTCAGTGAAACCGTCGCCATCGGTGGAATTCCAGTGGAACTCGTGGATACCGCCGGCATCCGCCGCGCTCTTGATGAAGCCGAGAGCATCGGCATCCGCAAATCCATGGAAGCCCTGGCGGACGCCGACCTGGTGCTGGTCGTGCTCGACGCGACGCAGCCAGTCGCCGAGGAAGACCGCGAATTATTGAGTCAGGTAGAAGGACGGCCCGCGATCGTGGTCGAAAACAAGTCCGATCTTGGTAGTTCCCAGTTCTCAGTTCTCGGTTCTCAGTTACCCAAGGTGCAGACTTCAGCTCTCACCGGTGCCGGCATCTCCGAACTGCGGGCCGAAATCCTGCGCCATGTCGGTGGAGAGGCAGGTGCGCAAATAGAGACTGGTTTCCTCACGAATGTCCGCCACAACAGACTGGTCCACGACGCGCTCGAATCACTCGACGACGCAAGGACCGCCGTGGGGGCCCGCGTCCCGCACGAGATGCTACTGCTTGATCTTTACAACGCGCTCCGTCCACTCGACGAGATCACCGGCGCCACCACCACGGACGATATCCTCAACCTGATTTTCGGCACCTTCTGCATCGGAAAGTAGAGAGACATCCCCCGAGCAAAAGAAAGAGGCGGCTCTCGCCGCCTTCCNNCTTCTCGATCCCCTCGCCCGTCACCGCGGAAATCGGATACAGCTTCAGCTTCTTCCGCGTGCACCAGCGTTTGAGCTTGGTGACTTTCTCCGGATTCGCGACGTCGATTTTCGATGCCACCATCAGCACCGGTTTCTTATCGAGATCCGCGCCGAAATTCGACAGCTCGCCCATGATGACTTCGACATCCTTCACCACGTCGTCACGCCCGCTGGCATCCGAAACATCCACCAGATGCACCAGCAGGCGGGTGCGCTCGATATGCCGTAGAAACTGAGTGCCGAGTCCGGCCCCGGTGTGCGCGCCTTCGATCAGCCCTGGGATATCGGCCACTACGAAGCTGACTTCTTCTCTGGCGTCGCCCACGACCACCACTCCCAAGTTCGGCTCAAGCGTCGTGAACGGGTAGTCCGCAATCTTTGGCCGCGCCGCCGAGATCCGCGAAATCAGAGTCGACTTCCCCGCATTTGGATATCCCACCAGCCCGACGTCAGCCAGCAGCTTCAGTTCCAGCCGGAAGGTGCGTTCCTCTCCCGGACGTCCATCTTCGTGCTCGCGCGGTGCCTGGTGTGTGGAAGTCGCAAACTGTGCGTTCCCGCGTCCGCCGCGTCCGCCGCGGGCAATGACCACCCGCTGGTCGGGGTTGGCGAAGTCATGCACCTTCTCGCCCGTATCGGCGTCATATACGATCGTGCCGACCGGCACCTTCAGAACGATGTCCCCGCCGGCCTTTCCAGTCTTGTTGGAGCCTTCGCCGTGGCGGCCGCGTTCCCCCGAGTATTCAGGATTGAACCGGAAATGCACCAGCGTGTTGTGGCGCTCGCTCGATTCCATCCAGATATCGCCGCCATTACCGCCATCGCCCCCGGAAGGCCCGCCCCGCGGCACGTACTTCTCCCGCCGGAACGCCATGCAGCCATTGCCGCCGTCGCCCGCCTTCACCCGGATTTTTGCCTCATCAATGAACATGCTTTGTGTGGGGCGGGCACTCTTGTCCGCCGCCGTTGCTTTTGGTTTTCTTCGCGAAACGAAAAAGCCCCGACCGTAGCCGAGGCAAACACCGCCNNTCGACCATGACGAACTTGCCCATCGAGCCCTTGTCGAGAAACTTGATGCGCCCGGTGATCTTGGCGAACAAGGTGTCATCCTTGCCCCGGCCAACATTCAGCCCCGGCTTCACCCGCGTGCCCCGCTGCCGCACGATGATCGTTCCGCCCGGCACCAATTGCCCGCCGAAAGCCTTGAACCCAAGACGCTGCGCGTTCGAATCGCGCCCGTTTCGTGATGTTCCCTGTCCTTTTTTATGCGCCATATCAAAACCCAATCGCTAGTGGCTAGTTGCCAGTAAACCCAAAGCCCTTGTCATCCTGAGCGTAATAAGCGATGCGCTTGCGCGTCGCTTACGGAGTCGAAGGACCCCTACCCAAAATTACTTCTTCTTCGTTTTCTTCGCCGGGGCCTTCTTGGCCGCCGCTTTCTTCTTGCCAGCTTTCGCGGTCTTCCCGGACGCCTTCACTTCCGTGCCCTCAGCCGCCGCCTTCTTCACTTTCTTTTCCTTCTTCGGAAGCTCCGGCGCCTTGAACGACTGCCCGTCAAAGGCAATCTCGGTGATGCGCACCGCCGTATAGTCCTGCCGGTGTCCGCGCAGCTTCTTGTACTGCTTCTTGCGCTTGTAGTGGAAGACCAGGATTTTCTCGCCGCGTCCCTGATCGACAATCTCGCCGGTCACACGCGCTTCCGCTCCCGGACGCACCACGCTGCCCGCCTCGGCTGAAACGGCCACCACGTCGGCAAACTCCACCCGGCCGTCGGTGCCGTTGACCTTCTCCACCCGGACCACGTCTCCCGGGGAAACCTTATACTGCTTGCCACCTGCGCGGATCACCGCGTACATAGTGCCTCCAGGAATCACTTAGGGACAGCCGTCCCCGGCCATCCAGC
>PMCH01000002.1 GCA_003154055.1 Acidobacteriaceae bacterium | reverse complement strand
TATCTGTCCTCAAGGAATGGAGGCGAGCGCAAAATCGGGTGCGCTCGCCTGTCACATCAGAAGAGGAACTTCAGCCCGAACTGAATTTGCCGCGGGGCAAAGGCAGCCGTCGATTTGCCGAAGTTCGGGCTGGCCATATCCCCGATGGGTTGATAGAGATTAGCCCGATTGAAAGTGTTAAATACTTCGGTTCGGAACTGCAGCTTTACCCTCTCCGTGATCTGAGTGTTCTTGAAGAAGGCCATGTCCACGGAAGCAAACATCGGACCGCGAAAGACGTTGCGGCCAAGATCGCCGTTGGTACCCACCGGCACGCACGGTGTACCCAAGAAGAACGGGACAAGCCCGTTCGGACAGAAATCTGTTACCTGGAAGATTCCGTTGGCAAACTGACTTGTGCTCCAACCGTTGGTCTTGAGATTGGCGGGGCGATTCGGCCGGTCGTTCTGCTCTGCATCCATGTTGAAATCGCAACCGGCAAACCACGCCAACGAGCAATACACGCTGAAAGGACGACCTGATTGCACCGCCACAATCCAGTTGTACTGCCAACCACCCAGGACCTTCTGCGCAATGCCGCTCCTCTTGGGGGAGGGCAGATCCCAAACGCCCATCAGCGTAAGACGATGCTTGACGTCGAATTCCGAAGGTCCGCGATCCAGGCGCGGCTGGTTGGTGTCGGTCCCGGTGATGAATTGTGGCGTGCTTTGCCCGACGTTGGAATAGTCACCCAGACCACCGTCGCTCACGAGGTCGATGACTTTTCCGAAGGTGTAGTTGGCCACCATCAGGTAGTTGTGGCTGTAGTTCTTCTTCACCTGCAGGTTGAAGCCGTGGTATGTCGAATTGGTCCCGTTCGTGATGTAGAAGAGCTGTCCCCACCCGGGATTCAACCGATTGATGGTGAAATCGCAGGTATCAGCGTTGCAGATATCGCCCCTGAAGCGGTTGGGGTCCGTCCGTGTGTAGAGCTTAACGCCCCGCGTGCCAACGTAATTCAGACTCACTACGTACGAACCCAGAAATTCTTGCTGCAGTCCTAAGAACCACTGCATCGAGTAGGCAGAGCGCAGGTTGGGCAGTACGCCGTTAGGAGCAATGTTGAGTCCCGCCGCGCCTCCATTCGTGGTCACCGGATTGGTAAAGTCCGGGCTGGGCTGGAACGGGAACCGATAATTGATATTGGTCCCGACGCCAAAGACCGGGAAAACATCCAGGAAAGTGGCGTCTGGGGGGTCGAATCGCGAGGAGTTGGTGTACAAGTTCGAAAATGGCTCAACATAGGCCACAGAAAAACCGCTACGGACAGAGGTCCTCCCTTTGCCAGTTGGGTCCCAGGCGAGACCAAGTCGTGGAGCAAAATTGTTCCGGTCAGTCTTGAAAATTTGCTTTACACGGGCCACTGTCGCGCCTGCGATCTGGGTAGGCTGATCACTCCCGGGCCCGAGAACGATGTTGCTGAGCCGTCCTTGATCTTCGGTCGGATTCTGGAACACCTCGTAGCGTAAGCCCAGGTTCAACGTCAAATTCTTCCGTACCTTCCAGTCATCCTGGAGAAAGAGTGCCCACTGCCACCAGGAGAATTTGCGCGGAGTGCCGGTGAAGTTCCCAAAATTGGGACTGGAGGGATCCCGGTTCACGAGTGCCTCTTCCAGCCAAGGCTGGTCGTTCGCAAAATCGAACATGCTGTTGAACTCGTAAAAGGGCCGGGTCTCGAGCTGGTAGTTGCTGTCTTCCCTGATGTTGCGCGCCTCAAAACCATACTTGAGGGCATGACGTTTGACCGTGTGAAACATCGTGTCTGCGAACGAGAACGTATTGAACTGCATGTTGCGTGGAATGAATACAGGCCCGCCCATGCCGGCCAGTCCATCGTCAAAGGAAAGGTGGGCGAAGAAGTCGGGTGTCCCGGCACTGGCGAGCTGATCACGAACTGAACCAGCAGGAAGGTTGTAAGTAATGATGCCGTGGTTGCGCGAGTAGGCAAAGCGAAAGTCATTCAGTGCATTCGAGGAAAACTGGTGACTATAGTCAGCCCCCAGATCGGCAAAATACCCATTCAGTGGGGCCCCAAATCCCCGGACGTTAGCCGCACCAAACAGTTCCTGCCGGCCAACGTCTGCGAAGGCGTCATTCGCAACCCAACGGACGAAGACGCGATCCTTATTGGAGAATTGGTGATCCAGGCGGACCAGGTACTGATCCGCGCGACTTGCCTGAACCTGGGTTGGGGTTGCACTGCAAATATCTAGCACACCATCAGGGGGACCGGGGCCGAGAAGCGGGTCCACAAAAGGATCGCCGGTAAGGTCTTGCAGGCCGCCCACATCTTGCGGAGTGCCACCACAAGCCGGCCCCGGAAAATTCGTAAAAAATATGTCCGCAATACTGCCCGGCCGCTGCGAATGCACCAGTGCGCGGAAATCCGGAGTCTCCACCGTCACCACGCGCGGCTGTCCGTCTTTGCGTCGCGACCCCTCATAGTCAACAAAGAAAAATGTCTTTCCCCTTACGATCGGACCGCCCAACGAGAACCCAAAAAGATGCTGCAACAACGGGGATTTCTGCTGTCGATCGAAGAAATTGCTGGCGTTCAGCGCCGTGTTCCGAAGGAAGTAAAATGCAGATCCACGCAAATTGTTATTGCCGGAACGCGTGATGACATTCACGATTGCGCCGTTATTGCGGCCGTATTCGGCGGAAAAATTCAAAGTCTGAACTTGCAGTTCCTGAATAGAGTCCACCGAGGGAAAGATGACGGGCGTTCCGCCAAGCCATTCGTTATTGTTAGTGTTGCCGTCGAGAAGGAAATTGTTGCCCCGCGGCGTCGAGCCATTCGAAATGAAACCGAAATCAAAGGTGACCGGAGAATTCGGGGAAGCAGTATTGGAAACGACTGGTGCATTTGTGGCCGTCACACCCGGCTGAAGTGTAACAAGTTGGTACACCTCACGGCCATTCAAAGGAAGTTCTTGAACTTGCCGATTACTGATCGTGTCAGAGAGTCGCCCTTCCTCGGTCTGCACAAGGGTCGCGCCCACTGCGACTTCAACGATCTCCTGGACCGCACCCACCTGTAACTTTGCATCGACACGAGTTGTCGTGTTGACGTTGACCGCCACGTTGTCGACGACCGACAGCTTAAAACCCTTAGCTTCTACGCGCACCTGGTAGCTACCAGGCTGGAGATGGGCCACACGATAAAACCCGATCGCATCCGCCTGGGTTTCATTCACATGGCCGGTCTGCTGATTCAAAATCTTGATCGTCGCGCCTGCGACCGCCGCGCTCGTGGCGTCGGTGATCGTGCCCGCCACGTTGCCGTCTGTCCATTGGGCCTGCAGGGTGGTTGCAGCTACAAACAAAAGCAGACCGAATGCCGACCACTTCGCCGTCTTAACTAAATGCGTCATAGCACCCTCCGGAGTGGATTTCGATCGACTGATTGAGCACAAATTGTAGTGCGACCTTACATTGCTTCTCCGTTGCCAAGAGTAATTTTGCGCATACTTTACCAACATTTCTGCAAAGTTGACAAAGAAATTTCTTAGCGGGCCTCCGGTGACGGATTGAGTGCTCGGAATCGCCAATCCGGGGCGCCCCTGTTTCTAGTAA
>PMCH01000319.1:9081-16382 GCA_003154055.1 Acidobacteriaceae bacterium | reverse complement strand
ATCCGATATAGTCGTTATAACGAATACTGTCCGCTACCGCGAGTTGCGAGGAGAATATGATGTTCAGAAGAGTGATTTCCACTACTAACGATGTGACGTTGACCTTCATGCGCCTGATCCTGGGCGTGGTGTTCCTGGCGCACGGGTGCCAGAAATTGCTGGGCTGGTTCGGCGGCTACGGCTTCACGGGGACGATGGGATTCCTCACCCACATGGGGATGCCGGCCGCTCTCGCCTTCATGGTGATCATCACAGAGTTTTTCGCCGGGCTGGGACTGATTGTTGGATTACTCACCCGGATCGCAACTCTCGGCGTGACTGGCCTGATGGTCGGCGCGATTTTCATGGTCCACATTCACAACGGGTTTTTCATGAACTGGTTCGGCACCCAGAAAGGCGAGGGATACGAATACCACTTGCTGGCGCTTGCCATCGCGGCCACCCTGCTATTGCGTGGCGCGGGAGCCTTCTCGGCGGACCGGGCGCTGTCGAGGTAAAAGGCAACGTGTCTCGCCGTGTAGTGGCTTGCTGGAACGAACGTGGGTTAGCGCAACCTGGATAGAGTGTTGACGAAAACATAGTGTCCACGCCGGATGACTCTGCGCTGGGCGGGAACAAAATGCACAACCTCGCCCCCGAAGCCCTCTTTGAACCACGCCGGGCCCGAGGTCGCGCCGGGAGTGTATCCGCCAAAGTCATATTCGGTGCAGCCGCGCGCTTTGGCCCACTGAATCGCGCGCCACTGGAGGGCATGGCCGGCGCTGAATTGATCGTGTTTCTCGCTTGCACCCCAGACGTACCAGCAACGTCTCCCGGAGCGCACGATCACCGCCCCGCCAGCAATCGACGCCTGATCGCGAGCAAGCAAGAGGGCTCCCCTCGTTGGCTCCGTCATCAACCAGCAAACGATGCCTCGAACGTGTTCCGGTGGATCGGCAGAAAATCCTTTGCGTTCCGCCATTCCCGCGTAGAGTTGTAAAAATTCTTCAAGGTCGGCATCTTGTGTGGCCGGTTCAACCTTTACATTCACTCGCTCCGCCCGCCGAACCTCGTAGCGCGTGTTCTTACGGAGTCCGGCGAGCAATTCCTCATTACTCTTCGTCAAATCCAGGCGCAGCGACGCGCGCTCTCCGCCATCCTGTTCCCACTCCTGGCCGAAGTCGAGGGTGGCGTCATTCTCTTGCCGGTGTAACCAGTCCGGCGCCGCTTTCAGGAAAACAAATCCAGCTTCTTGGGCATGCTGGACAAGTTCCTCCAATCCCGATTGCCAGCGCGTGCGATCATCACAGACCGGACCTCGATTGATCATCAACGCGCGAAACGCCTGGAATCTCCTGCCTAGCGGGAAGTGCGTCCCGCAACTCGCGAACCAGCAAATTTGCCCAGCCTGTCGCAGCACCGCGAAACTCGTGCTCACGCCCGCCCACTGAGGGAACTGAAATGGATGGCCCGTATCCTGGCTGTCAAGAAAGGCGACGATCTCCTGCCGGACCGCGGTCGGCAAATCCTTCGACGTGAAAAGTTCGAGAGCCATGCTGGCGACGATTCTATGTGGTGACGATTCTATTTCGGTGAACGATGCGCACAAATCTGCACGCACTCACGCTTTATCGGAATTAAAACTTCGGCGGACCTGCTCCCACCCACGTTGCGCGAGCATTCGGTCGTTGGAATCCAATCCCAGAGCGAACGCCGACAGAACAAAGACGGTGTACCCCACTGCCAATCCAGCGAGGATAGAGAGGAAGTAGTGGCTCGTTCCTCGGAAGGCATAGTGCGTGAACCACACAGCGGCCAGAGTCGCCGCGGCCGGAACCAGCAATGACGTGTAGCCATGCCGGCTCGGAACCAGAGACAGCGTACGCTTCACATCACGCAACCACAGCAGGTTCAGGAGCGCGTTCGTCACCATGGCCGCCACCGCCGCCCCGATCAAGCCGATGCGCGGAATCAGCAGGAAATTCAGCGCCAGACTCACTGGCACCGCAATCACCTGGCCCCGCATCATCCGACGCTGCTGGCCGGACATTACCAGCAACTGTCCCACCGATCCCACGCCGCAATTGACAAGTTGACCAAAGGTGGCAATCACTAGCACCAGCCAGCCACCGGCAAATTCACGGCCGAAAATTTCCATCAGCGGCCGAGCGAAGATCATTATCACGAACGCCAGGGGAAGCGTGAACCCCAGCACCCACTTCGTGAGCGTTTGATAAATCCTGAGCAAGAGTTCGTTTTGATTGCTGGCGTGAAGTTCTGCAATCGTCGGGGCGAAGATCTGGTTCGTTGATTGGAGAAGAATCGCCACGAAGCCCACCAGAGCGGTCGCGACGGAATAAATCCCCACCTCACGCGCATTTAGGTAGACGCCCAGCAGCACTTTGTCCGATTGACTCCCGAGAAATTCCAGCGCTTGTATGCCAAACAAGACCGCAGAGTATGAGACGACTTCCGGTTCCAGGATCGGCCAGCCGACCGAGGGACTGCGAGCCACCGCCGGGCTGAGTTTCCACGTGGCTTGCGCGAGCAGCAGCAACACAACCACTGCGCTGGCAACCTGCGCAACCAGATATCCCCTGAATCCAAAGCCAGCCGTCAGCAGGATGATGGTTAATGCCATGGTCAGCGTCTGGCCGATGAAATTTGTGATCACCGTGCGCCGGGCGACGTCTTTGAATCCGGCGAGCGCCTGACCCAGAAAGGTGGTGAGCGCGCCGGTGACCATGATTAGGACGAAGTAGTGCATGTACCGTGCGAGCGCGGGCGTGTGGTAGAGACGTCCTGCAATCCACGGTCTCGCAGCGAACAGAAGGATCCCGACCAGGATGTTCGAAACGAGTAATGTGGCGGTGGATGACCACAGAAACCGCCCGAGCTTCCGAGGTTCGCCGATCGCCGTATACACGGCAACAAAGCGGCTCGCGGATTGTGGCAGACCCATGGCCGCAATAACGCCCGCGAGAGTAACGGCCGTCATACCGAGCGCATAGATTCCCAGTGCTTCCGCACCCAGGACTCTTGCCAGATAGATCTTGAAAAAGTAGCCGGCGCCCGTTGTGAAAAGTGTTCCGAGCAGGAAGACCGATGACTGATGCGAGATGTGCTTGATGTGATGACCGAAGCCGGATGGCGGCGCAGTCGCGATGGGCGGAGTCGTCAAAGCGTTTTCAGTATTTTCGCGGATCGGGCAGCAACTTGGAAGTACGATAGCGGGCGCATGAGCCCATCGTGAGAACGAGCCTGCGCGCTTAGTGGCGAATGCCCAACTGGAGAAGGACCGCTTTCTCCACCGCGAGCATATCGGCTGGGGAGAGATTGCCGAGTTTGTCCCGCAGTCTTTGCTTGGAGGCCGTCATAATTTGGTCCGCCATAACCTTTCGCTGTTCTCCGTTCAGCGTAACCAGAGCTTCCGCCGGATAAACCTTAGCCGTCTGGCTGGTCAACGGAACCACGGTGACTCGGTTTAGAACTGCATTTGCCGCATTGTTGCTCAGAATCAGGGCGGGGCGGGTCTTTTGAATCTCTCCGCCGAGCGACGGATCGAACGACACCCACCACACCTCACCTCGGCGCGGATGCATCACCGATCAGCCCTTCCGACCACTCTTCCGCCTCGCGTTCGCGACTCTCGTCCTTGCTCATCTCGGCGTATTGCTCCGCCAGTCCACCGGGTCCGGTGTGGCTAAGTTCCTCAACCTTGTCCAGGACAGCACTTTCCACGTCCTCTGGCAGGATGAACCAGGTAGCATTTCCCCGCGATTGCGGACTGCCGATGCCAGGACCATCATCACTGCCGTTCCACCGGATACCAATCCGCTCCGTGCCCTCCCAAACTACTCGAGCCACAGACCAGTGGCCTTGCCCTGCGTTGTAAAGCACCTTTACCGAACGAATCGATGCCTTTGGTGCCCAGACCGTGGCCGGTTCCACATATGCCATAGCTACCCCCGACTAGCAGACATGATATTGTATGTATAGCGTTATGTCAATTGTGATGTACAAATCCATGTATAAACTCTAGTTTCTAAGCGTCTTGCCGGTTTTCAGCGTATACTGAATCCTCTCCTGCGTCTTCCTCTCGCCGCACAGCGACTTGAACGCCTCACGCTCCAGGTCGAGAAGGTACTGTTCGCTCACCGGCGTTCCGGGCGTCACATTCCCGCCGCAGAGCACCTCCGCGATCCTGGTGCCCAGCTTCTGTTCGTGCTCGCTAATGTACTCGCCCTGCCGCATCAGGTGAACGCCCAGTTTGAGTGTCGCAAGAATATTTGCGCCGGGCGCAGGGATGTCCACACGTATGACCGGAGGCTCGTAACCCGCCCGCACCAGTTCGAGCGCGCGCGATTTGGCGTCGGAGAGCACGAGCTCCCGATTCATGGTGATTCGGTCGGGATCGGAAAGGAACCCCAGTCCGCGAGCTTCGTGCGCCGAGGTCGCAACTTTCGCAGTGGCGATCGTTTCGAAAGCCTTCTTTATCGCCTCCATCATTTCTACCGATTCGCCGCGGCCGTCCGGGCGGATGAAACGGGCGCTGTCGACGGCGCGCAGCAGCATCTCCTTGCAACCGCCTCCACCTGGCAGCAAGCCGACGCCGACTTCCACCAGCCCCATGTAAAGCTCGGCGTGAGGTTGGCGTGCAGCGGCGTGCAGCGACATCTCGCAACCTCCGCCGAGCGTGAGCCCGAAGGGAGCGATCACCACCGGCTTCGGCGAAAACTTGATTGCCTGCGTCATGCCCTGGAACTGGCGGATGGCGAGGTCAATGTCGTCCCATTCTTCTTCCTGAGCCGACATGAGCAGCAGCATCAAATTGGCGCCCACCGAGAAATTCTGCGCATCGTTGGTGATCACGAACGCGTCGAAGTTGTCGCCCGCCCCGCCGCGTTTCAGGCTCTGCGTGATCAGCGAAACAATGTCCGCGCCGATCGCGTTCATCTTCGAGTGGAACTCGATGCAGCCCACGCCATCGCCCAGGTCCACCAGCGAAGCCCCAGAATTCTTCTTGACCACGCCGCGGGATTTCTTCGCCACCTCGACCGACCACACTCCGGCAGAAACTGTGACCGGCGCTAGTCCATCCGACGCCAGATCGAAATACGCGCGTGCCGAAGGAGTCTTCGGGTCGTCCGCATACCACGACTTCTTACCTGACGCGAGCAACTTTTCGACATTGGCCGCAGCCGGCCGCCCTTCTTTCTGCATGCGCGCGATCGTCGCTTCCACTCCCGCCGCATCCCACAATTCAAACGGTCCGAGCTCCCAGTTGAAGCCCATGCGCATGGCGCGATCAATCTCGACCACCGAATCGGAGATTTCCGGAATGCGGTTTGCCGAGTAAGTCCACAGGTCCGACAGTGCCGACCACAGGAACGCCCCCGCTTTATCGCCCTTCTGCGGACCGGCGCCCTCCAGCCCGAGCAAAGCGCGCACGCGGGCGCCAGTAGACTCGATGTTCTTGGCCACATCGAGCGCGGCGAACTTCGGCTTTTGCTGCGCGCGGTACTCCAACGTCTTCCAGTCGAGCGCCATGCGCTCGTCTTCCGCGCCCTCTGCGCTCTTCACTTTCTTGTAGAAACCGCCCTTGGTTTTGTCGCCCAGCCATTTCCGCTCCAGCATCTGGCGAAAAAATGCAGGCAATTGCAGATCGCCCCGCTCGTCTCGAACACTCTGCGTCATGTTCCCGACCACGTGCCCGAGGATGTCGAGCCCGACCAGATCAATCGTGCGGAACGTAGCCGAGCGCGGCCAGCCGACCGCCTGACCGGTGAGCGCGTCCACGTCTTCAATGCTCATGCCCATTTCCTGCATGAGCCGCATCACGTTCAGCACCGAAAACGTCCCGATCCGGTTGCCGATGAAATTCGGCGTGTCTTTCGCGACCACTACGCCCTTGCCCAGTTGCACATCGCAGAAGTGCGCGACCGCGTCGATCAGTGCCCGGTCCGTGTCGGGAGTAGGAATCAGCTCCAGGAGCCTCATGTAGCGCGGGGGATTGAAAAAATGCGTGCCGAACCAGCAGCGCCGGAAGTCGTCAGAAAAGCCTTCCGCGATTTGTGCGACCGGTAGCCCACTGGTGTTGGTGGTGACGATCGTTCCCGGCTTGCGGATCTCCTCCACTTTCTTCAGCAGGGCTCGTTTGATATCCAGATTCTCGACGACCGCCTCAATGATCCAGTCCACGTCAGCCAGCCGTTTCAGATCATCCTCAAAGTTGCCGACGGTCACCAGGCGCGCCAGCGACGGTTCGAAAAATGCCGCGGGTTTCGACTTCTTCAGTGCTTCCAGTCCGGCTGCGGCAACCTTGTTGCGGGCCGCGCCATCGGCATCCGGCGGAACGATGTCCAGCAGGAGCGATGGCACTCCCGCATTCGCGAAATGTGCGGCGATACGCGCGCCCATGGTACCCGCGCCGAGAACGGCAACTTTGTGGATCCGTTTCATGAGTGCGAACTCCAAATAAACGAACGATTAGGAAATCTGGAATCAACGAACAATGCAAGCCGGATCAACCGCAACCGACGGCGGTCTCCGATCAATCGCTAACGACCACCGACCAACGACAAGCGACTGTTCCTACGGAAGTTTATCTACCACCCAGTCGTCCTTTCCAGTATTGACAACGATAATCTCGGAAGTCCGGCGGCGGACCTGGGATCCGGGCGAGGTGACGAGCACGACGGGGAAGCTATAGCGCCCTCGATTTCCCTTGCCGCGCGCGATTTCGTAGCTCCGGCTCGAGCCGGCGGCAAAAAAACGCTCCAGCTTTTCGGGGTTTTGCGAGTGCCGCACCGGGTCGCTCAGCAGAACCATCCCGGTTTCGAGATCGCCCATCTGCCAGGCATACAAGAACCGGTTGGCGATGCCAAGCGCCAACACGTATCCGGGATCAGCCGGGGCGGGGTGGCTCGAACGATTTCGGTGAGATCCCGCGCCCCAGGCCGGAACCGTCAGTAGTAGGAAGACCGCCACCAGCCAGCAGTGCAACTGTTGAGCGCTCCGACCCTCGGTATCGCGAATTGGACAGGAAGGCATGCAACGAATAAGAAGCCTATACAGCAAAGTACACGTTTTCAGTGGCGTAGCCCCAATCCTCCTGTAGCTTCTCTCTTTGTACCTTTCTTTACCGGATACCGTGTGAATGGTACTATCTCAACAGCATTGATGGTTGTGGGCATGAGTTCACCCTACGGATTGCAGATTACCGAAAGCTGTGTTCTCTGCAAGCTCCGCAATTCCGGGTTCTTCTGCGATCTTCCGAAACCGTCTCTGGAATACCTGGAAAAAATAAAGTACGCCAGCGC
>PMCH01000319.1:0-9074 GCA_003154055.1 Acidobacteriaceae bacterium | reverse complement strand
CTCGGACTGCATGGTACCGTTTCGGGAAAGCCCTACGAGTTGACGGCCGAGACTCTGCAGCCCAGCCAGCTTGATTTCATCAAGCGCGACGATTTCCTGAAATTCCTGCAAGGCCACGCTGATGCCTGCCTGAACGCCGCCCAGCACCTGAGCCAGAACTGCCAGAGTGCATATGAGATGATCCGCTCCCTCGGCCTCTCTCACTCCGTTTCGGAGAAGCTAGCCCGCCTGCTCCTGGAGTGGGCCAGCGACGGCGAGGTCACCAAAGAGGGGATTCGGATCAAGGTCGCCCTCACCCACGAAGAGATTGCGCAGTTGATTGGCACCTCCCGCGAGACTGTGACCCGTGTGCTCAGCGAGTTTCGTGATAAGGAGTTTGCCCAGTTGCGCGGTTCCACTCTGCTGATCCGCAACAAGGCGGCGCTCGAAAAGTTGATCGGAGCGTAGTCGACCGCTTTCCCCCGTGT
The DNA here is from genome assembly GCA_003154055.1 of Acidobacteriaceae bacterium. Lineage (GTDB taxonomy): Bacteria > Acidobacteriota > Terriglobia > Terriglobales > Acidobacteriaceae > Acidiflorens. The sequence goes on along the minus strand of PMCH01000319.1, from coordinate 8,607 downwards.
TCCTCTGTGCCCCCTGTGGTTAGTTCTTGCTCTCTCCGTGCACTTCAACGAATCCCGCGTGATAGACTCCGGTTTCCCTCTCGAAGTCATGCCGCAATCAACTTTGCCTTCAGCCACTCGCCTTGCAGCGGAGATCCGCGCGAAAGCCGTCTCCCCGGTTGACGTTGCCCGCGTTCATCTGGACCGCATCGCGCAGCTCAATCCCAAACTCAACGCTTTCGTGGATTGGCAGCCCGAGGTTGTACTCGCCCAGGCGCATCATGCGGAAAAAGCAATCATGCGCGGCGACGAAGTCGGGCCGCTGCACGGTGTGCCGCTCTCCATCAAGTCTTCCATCGACGTCGCTGGACATCGTTGCGAATCGGGTTCGCGCCTGCGTGCCGGAAACATCGCCTCCCAGGATGCCCCTCTCGTTTCCCGTCTACGTGCGGCGGGAGCTGTAATCCTCGGCGTAACCAACGCGCCCGAAATGCTCATGGCGTGGGAGACGGACAACCTGCTCTACGGCCGGACGAATAATCCCTGGGACCTGACCCGCACGGCTGGCGGTTCGAGTGGTGGGGAATCGGCTGCCATCGCCGCCGGACTTTCGGCTGGCGGTGTGGGTAGCGACGGTGGCGGCTCCATCCGCGAACCCGCCCATTTTTGCGGCATTTGCGGACTGAAACCTACGCCCGGGCGCATCCCCTCCACCGGGCATTTTCCGAAATCCGGCGGTCCCTTCGCGTTGCTGGGCGTCGTCGGGCCGATGGCGCGCACGGTTGAAGATGTGCGGGTTCTTTTCGAAGTGATGGCAGGCCCGGACGACGGTGATCCATGCTCCGCGCCGGTTGCGCTGCGAGAAATTGCGGATCGCGAGCTCCGCGCGGTCACCATCGGCGTCTTCGAGGACGACGAACGAACTCCCGTCACTCAAGAGACGCGCGAAGCTGTTCGCCGTGCGGCATCTCTCCTGCGAGAAGTGAAATTTGAGGTTGATGCTTTTCGCCCCGAAGGCTTGGAAGACGCGCGCCAGTTGTGGTGGAAATTCTTCGGCACTGCCGGAGGCATGATTCTCGGCCCCATGCTGCACGGCCACGAATCGGAACTGAGCCCGATGCTGCGCGAGTTTTCCTCGTGGACGGCGGCCGAGCCCCCTCATAGCGGCGAATCGCTGCTCGCCACCTGGCTCGCGCGCGATGATGTACGCGAGCGAGTACTCCTGCAAATGCGGAAATACCCGATCCTGATCTGCCCCACTGCTGCGATCCCCGCGTTTTGTCACGGTGAACGCGAGTGGCAAGTGGAAGGAAAGACCGTGAAGTATCTTGACGCCTGGAGCTATTGCGAGTGGTTCAATCTGCTGGGCTTTCCCGCCGTCGTGGTCCCGATGGGCCGCTCCGAAGACGGCCTTCCGATCGGCGTGCAGATTGTGGGTCGTCCGTGGGAGGAAGAACTGGTACTCGCAATAGCGGCGGCGCTCGAAAAAGAGTGCGGTCCGTGGCAGCAGCCTCGAATCGCTTCAGAGTGAAGTTGCCCATAGTAGTTTTGTACTATTATCCCTGCCACGCCGATGCATTAGGCTGATGAACTTGCCCGTTGTGGCGCCGTTTCGACGTGGGGCGGATGGCGTTTTGTGGGGCGTCACCAGATATGTCAGGCTCTAGTCTCTCGACCAATCAGAAGCTACTGCGCGTCTCGGTAATCATCCTGGTCGCCTCCGCGGCCTATCTGTATCCCTTTCCGCAAGCCAACCTCCTTTATCCCGTGGTCCTTCTACTTCACGTGTTCGGCGGGATCCTGGCCAGCGTCCTGCTTGCCCTGCTGTTGTGGCGCTTGATGAAGGAAGGGAATTTCGTTTGGAAGTTGGGATGGCTGTTGGTTGCTGTCGGAGCGGTTCTCGGTCTTGTTCTTCTCCGCACGGGCACGCCCCATAGCGAATACAAGTGGCTCTACGCGCACATCATCGTGAGCGTCGTCGGCATTGGTTGCCTGCTGGCCGAGTGGATCGGAAGCCGTGGCTGGCTGAGTTCCAACGCCGTCGTCCGCGCGGTGATTTGCCTGGCGGTGCTTGCCGGAATCGGTTGGGCGGCGCGCTACCAGCGCGAGACTCGCTGGCTCAGCTATTACGTCATCAAGAACCCGTCCCTGCCCCCGGCCACCATGGACGGCGAAGGCGACGGACCGTCGGGCGCGTTCTTCCCCAGTTCCGCCCAGGTCTATGGTGGCCAGAAGATTCCCAGCAAGTTCTTCATGGAGTCGGAATCCTGCAAGCGCTGCCATGAAGACGTCTACAACCAGTGGTACAGCTCCGCCCACCATTTTTCGTCCTTCAACAATCAGTGGTACCGCAAGAGTATCGAGTACATGCAGGATACGGTCGGTACCAAGCCCTCGAAATGGTGCGGCGGCTGCCACGATCCGGCCGTACTTTACGCCGGCAAAATGGACACCCCGATCAAGCAGATCGTGCACACGCCCGAAGCGCAGGCCGGACTCGGCTGCATGATGTGCCACTCCATCGCCGATGTGAAAAGCTCGATGGGTCAGGGCGACTTCTTTCTTGAATATCCTAGGCTTCACGAGCTGGCGGCCAGCAAGAACCCGATAATTCGCTACCTGCACGACACCTTAACCAAGCTGAATCCGGAGCCGCACCGCCGCGTTTTCCTCAAGCCGTTCATGAAGAATCAGACGGCGGAATTTTGCTCGTCGTGCCATAAGGTGCACCTCGATGTCCCGGTAAATCACTACCGCTGGATTCGCGGCTTCAATGAGTACGACAACTGGCAAGCCAGCGGTGTTTCTGGACAGGGTGCGCGTTCGTTCTACTATCCCGCCAAGCCCCAGCAATGCGCCGACTGCCACATGCCGCTCGAGCCTTCGAAAGACATGGGCAACGTTGCCGGCAACGTGCACTCGCACCGCTTCCCGGCAGCCAACACCGCGTTGCCCACGGCCAACGAAGATGCTGAACAGTTGAAGGCCACCGAAGACTTCCTCACCAATGGCGCTCTGACCGTGGACATTTTCGCTCTCTCGCCCGCCCGTGAAATCAAAGCGGGGGCCACATCACAACACGAAGTGTCGACGACGTTTGCAGTCGGAGAAGAAGCCGAGGCGAAGATCGCGCCCGGAGCGGGAGGCGATGTTGCTCCGGTCACCGCGCCTCTTGATCGCGTGCAGCCAGCGATCCGCCGCGGCGATACCGTGCGTGTGGATGTTGTGGTTCGTACCAAGCGCGTCGGTCATTTCTTTCCCGGCGGCACGGTCGACGCCTACGACACCTGGCTCGAACTCAAGGGCGTGGACGACAAAGGCCAGACCATCTTCTGGAGCGGCATGACCGCCGATAACGGCAAGGGCCCGGTGGAAAAGGGCGCCCACTTCTACCGCTCGCTTCAGGTGGATGGCCACGGCAATCCCATCAACAAGCGCAATGCCTGGGCCACCCGCGCCGTGGTTTACGTGCGCCTGATTCCTCCCGGCGCCGCCGACACCGTCCACTTCCGCATGAAGGTCCCGGAGAAGACAGGCAGCAAAATTACCCTGACGGCTCGTCTGTGCTACCGCAAGTTTGCCTGGTGGAACACGCAGTTCGCATTTGCCGGAGTTCCAGACTCCAGTCAGACCAAGCCGGAGATCGCGCCCGGTCATGACGATACGAAATTCGTATTTACCGGTTCACTCCAGGGTGTTTCCGCGAAGGCCGAGAAAATTCCCGACCTGCCCATCGTGACGGTGGCGCACAACGAGGTCACGATCGACGTTCTTCCCGCCAGCGCTCCCGCGCCTCAGCCCAGGATCGATCTCAAGAAAGGAGACTGGCAGCGCTGGAACGATTACGGCATCGGCCTNNGATCCGCAGAATCCCGATGGCTGGGTGAACATTGGCCGCGCCGCCTTGCAGGAAGGCGATGTTGCCCGCGCCCGCATTGTGCTCGAGAAGGCGCTTGCGCTCAGTCCGAACCTTGCCCGTGCTCACTTTTTCTACGCCGGCGTTCTGCGCCAGGACGGGGATTACGACGGCGCCGCGCAACATCTCGCGAAAGTGCTTGCCCAGTACCCGCGCGACCGCGTGGCGATCAACAACCTCGGCCGCGTGCAGTTCCTCCAGCGCAAGTACGCGGATGCAGTGAAGACTCTGCAGCAGGTGCTCGCCATCGATCCCGAGGATCTTCAGGCCCACTACAACCTGATGCTCTGCTACAACGGGCTGGGTGACGAGAAGATGGCCAAGGAACATCAAGCGCGCTACCTGCGCTTCAAGGCCGATGAGTCCGCTCAGGCCATCACCGGCCCCTACCGCCAACTCAATCCCGAAGACAACAACGAGCGCCAATCGATTCACGAGCACGTGTCGGTAGCGCTGCCTACGTTGGGAACCACGAAATCTGTACAGGCTGCGCGCATCACCACGAAACACGTAGGGACGGGCGCCCTCGCCCGTCNNGTGTCTCCGTGGTGGGCGTTGCCTTTGCTGATCGTGGCAAGTTGGTTAGCCCCTGCCCAAACCATCACCTTCCGCGACATCACCGCCCAGGCTGGCATCCGCTTCGCCCACAACAACGGCGCGTTTGGAAAAAAGTGGCTGCCCGAAACCATGGGCCCCGGCTGCGCGTTCATTGATTACGACAACGACGGCTATCCCGACATCCTGCTTATCAATGGACAAGACTGGCCCGGTCATCCCAAGAGCGGTGCCACCACACTGAAGCTCTACCACAACAATCACAACGACACATTCACCGACGTCACACAGAAGTCGGGCCTCGGCATTTCGATATTCGGTCTCGGTGTTGCGATCGGCGACTACGACAACGACGGCTTCGACGACATCTTCGTAACCGCCCTCGGCCAGAGCCATCTCTTCCACAACAATGGCAACGGCACGTTCACGGACGTTACAAAGACTGCCGGTCTCTGGGGCCCAAACGAATTTTCAACCAACGCCGCCTGGGTGGACTACGATCGCGACGGCAAACTCGATCTCGTCGTTTCGAACTATGTGCAGTGGTCCGAGCAGAGCGACCTCTATTGCACGCTCGACGGCGCGCGCAAGTCGTACTGCACGCCCGAGTCCTATAAAGGCACGTCGGCCCGCCTCTGGCACAACCTCGGCGGCGGCAAGTTTGAAGACTCCACCCAGAAAGCCGGACTTTACGATCCGACATCGAAGGGGCTGGGAATCGCCATCCTCGACTACAACAGTGACGCTTGGCCCGACATCCTGATCGCCAACGACACCCAGCCCAACAAGCTCTACCTGAACAAGAAGAACGGCACATTCGAAGAGCGTGCCGTTTCGGCTGGGATCGCCTTCAGCGAAGACGGCATCGTCCGCGCCGGCATGGGCGTGGACTCCGCCGACTACGACCGGTCCGGCCACGCCAGCCTGATCATCACAAATTTTTCCAACCAGATGCTCTCGCTCTATCACAACGAAGGCAACAGCCTGTTCGTGGACGAAGCGCCTCGTTCCGAAGTCGGCCGCGCCTCGCTCGTCACCCTCGGCTTCGGTTGCTTCTTCTTCGATTACGACAACGACGGCTGGCCCGACATCCTGATTGCTGACGGCCACATCGAAAACGAAATCGAACGCGTGCAGAAACGCGTGACTTACGCCGAGCCGCCACACCTGTTCCGTAACCTGAGCAACGGCAAGTTCGAAGAAGTGACCGCGAAAGTCGGCGCCGGCTTCGCCGCTCCAAAAGTCGCCCGTGGAGCGGCCTACGCTGACATCGACAACGATGGCGCACTCGACATCCTGCTCACCACCAACGGCGGCCCCGCCCACCTCTATCGCAGCGAAGGCGGAACGAACCAGAGCCTTCGCATGAAACTGGTGGGAACGAAATCGAACCGCGACGGCGTTGGCGCGGTCGTCCGCGTAACCGCCGGAAGCGACAAGCAGTGGCTCACCTTGAAATCCGGCTCCAGCTACCTCTCGCAAAGCGAACTGGTCCTGACCTTCGGTCTCGGATCGAAAACGAAAGCCGACACAATCGAAGTCCAATGGCCCAGCGGCCAGGTCGACAAGCTCTCAAACATCGCGTCCGGGCAGACCGTTACCGTCCAGGAAGCAAAGGGCGTGATCGCCTCGCACCCGTACGGAAAGAAATAACGGTCTGCGTAACGCGATGCTCTTAACGGGTGTCATCCTGAGCGGAGCGAGAACATCCGTGAAGCGGATGCTTTCGCGGAGTCGAAGGACCCCTACTCCCTAATCGCCCCATGCAGCTCCGAGGCATTTCGACCACTGGCCCAGCCCTCAGATAGAATCACTCCTAACCCGCGATGATCAAGACAATCGGTATCGCCCTCATCACTGCATTCTTACTCGCGCTCTCTGTCGCTCTCATCGGCGCTGCCGCTCCGCCCGATCCGGCCGAGGCCGCCCGCCTGAACAACATCGGCGTTGCCTACATGAACCAGCAGCTATTTGAGAAGGGCCTGAAGTCCTTCGAAGGTGCCGCCGCCAAAGACCCGAACCTGAAAGTGACCGCACTCAACCGCGGAGTGGCCCTGCTGAACCTGCAGCGCGTCGACGAAGCGAAAGCCCTGCTCGAGAAAGCGTCCCAAGACGACCCGAAAGACGCGCACGCCTGGTACAACCTCGGTCTCTTCTTCAAGAATTCGTCCATTCCTGAGAAGGCAATCGAATCCTTCCGCCACGTCACAGAAATCGATCCCAACGACGCCGACACCTGGTACTTCCTCGGCTCGACCTACGCGCAGCTCAAGCAATTTCCCGAAGCGCTGGATGCCTTCGAGCATGCGTTGAAAATCGACCCGCTCCACGCCTCTGCCCAGTTCGGCCTCTCCCGCGCCTACCAGCAATCCGGACAAGCCGATAAGGCCCGAGAGAACCTGAAGAAATTCCAGTACATCACGCAGAACAAATTGGGCGCCCCCATCAGCCTGGCGTACGGCGAGCAAGGGAAGTACTCGCGCGCGGAAGAGTCGCCGGTAGCGGTGCAGAAAGTCCTGCCGCAGATTCCGGTGAAGTTCGTGGATGTTACGCAGAGCGCGGGAGTCGTATCGAAACCCTCAGCAAGTGATAGCAAAGACCTCGCTTCATTCCTTGGCCCTGGCGCATGCTTTCTTGACTACGATAATGACGGCCGAATTGACGTGCTTCTTGCTGACAATGGGCCAGAAGGAGGGTTGGCTCTATTCCACAACCAGGATGGCAAGTTCGAAGACGTGACAAAGAAGGCCGGACTCGACCCATCGCTGCACGCCATCGGTTGCACCGCTGGCGATTACGACAGCGACGGTTTCACGGACATTGTTCTGAGTCTCAACGGCCGGGTTTTACTGATGCACAACGAAAAGAAAGGGACTTTTAAAGATGTCACCGAGTCTGCTGGAATCAAGAGCAACGGCCTGAATGTCGGGGTAACTTTTGTCGACTACGATCACGACGGGGATGTGGATTTGTATGTCACCCGGTATGGCGACGCATCTCAATTTGATCCGCGAACTCCGACCTACTGGGACGTAGCGGGTGTTCTCCCGACGGGATTGAACGTGATGTGGCGCAACAATGGCAACGGCACTTTCACTGACGTGACTCAATCGACCGGCCTCAGTGGGGCAACACCAAGTGTCGCGGCGGTTGGTACTGACTACAACAACGACCGCGCTGTTGACCTCGCAATCGCGGGTTGGTCAGTGGGTAGTCAGGACGGGAAACCAAACACCTATTTAGGAACATCTGTCTACGAGAACCCGCGCGAGGGGCAATTCCTCAAACGTGATCCCTGGTCGTCGCCAATGTCAGCTTCGAGCGCAGGCCTTGCCGTCCTCGACTTCAACCACGACGGCTGGATGGACCTCGCCTTCACGCACTGGGGAACTCCCGGCATTACCCTCTGGCAGAACAAACAGGGCAAAAGCTTCGAGCAGGTCTCGCTTCCTAAAGTCGACTGGGTCCGTGCCTACGGCGTCACCGCCATCGACTACGACAACGACGGCTGGGTTGAACTCGTCGCCGTCGGCGAGACCAAAGAAGGCAAAGGTGAAGTCCGCCTCTTCCGCAACCTTGGCCCCGACGGATGGAAAGATGTCTCCGCTGACGTCGGCCTCGACAAGATCCAACTCAAAGAACCTCGCGCCATCATCGCCGGCGACTACGACAACGACGGCGCAGTCGATCTCCTCATCACGCAGAATCACGGTCCCGCCGTACTCCTTCGCAACGAAGGCGGCAACAAGAACAACTCGCTGCGTCTCGCCCTCAAAGGCCTGAACGACAACAAGACTGCCATTGGCACGAAAGTCGAGGTTTTCTCCGCCGGCTTGCGGCAGAAATTCGAAGTCTACGGATCGTCTGGCTATCTCGGGCAGAACTCTCCCTACCTGACGATCGGTCTCGGCCAGGCGAAAGAAGCCGACGTGGTGCGCCTGACGTGGCCCACCGGCGTTCTGCAGGACGAAATCGAAGTTGCCGCCAACAAAGTGCAGAACTTTCTGGAGATCGACCGCCGCGGCTCCTCCTGTCCAACGCTCTTTGTCTGGGACGGCACGCACTACGAACTCGTCGGCGACATGCTCGGTGCCGGAGTTGTCGGGCATTGGGTAGCGCCCGGGGAACGCAACATCGCTCGGCCGACGGAATACATC
>PMCH01000201.1:2868-3578 GCA_003154055.1 Acidobacteriaceae bacterium | reverse complement strand
CCGCTGCTGGAATTGAACTGCGCCGCCCTGCCCGAGACCCTGCTGGAGAGCGAACTGTTTGGCTATGAACCGGGTGCCTTCACCGATGCGCGACGCCGCAAGGAAGGGCTGCTGGAACGGGCCCACGGCGGAACCTTGTTTCTGGATGAGATCGGCAACATGTCCGCCGCCGTACAAGCCAAACTCCTCCGCGTGCTGGAGGAAGGAACCTTCATGCGACTGGGAGGCACGCGCGCGATTACCATCAACGTCCGGCTGGTCACGGCCACGAACTCGGATTTGAAAAATGCCATCAGCAAAGGCCAGTTCCGCGAGGATCTCTACTACCGCCTGAACGTGGTGCCCCTGTCCATCCCTCCGCTGCGCGAACGCAGAGAGGACATCCTGGCGCTTGCCCTGGAGATGATCCAGCACTACAACCGCGAGCTGCACAAGGCGTTCACCGGCTTCACGCCGCAGGCTGCGGAATTGCTCCAGAGTTATCCCTGGCCCGGAAATATCCGCGAGCTGAAGAATGTGATCGAGCGGACCATGATTCTGGCGCCGGATGGCGATATTGACGCCACCTTTCTTACCGAGGAGATTCGTGAGTACCGGTCACCCGAAACCGAAATTACTCCTGAATCCGGCCTCGACGTTTCTCCCACCGGGCAGCAGTTCGTGAGCCTGCGCGAATATGAGGACGAATACATTCACCAGGTATTGGCCGC
>PMCH01000201.1:0-2811 GCA_003154055.1 Acidobacteriaceae bacterium | reverse complement strand
CCAGCTATACTAAGAACGCATGCGGCAGATGCTCCGCTTTCTCTGGAATTCCACCCGCGGCCACCGGATCGCTCCCTGGCGCAGTCCCTACCTGCTCTGGCGCATCGAGACCTACACCGGCGTGAAGATGACCCAGATCGGTTTCCTGGAATTCTGGGGGTTTCTCTGGACGGAGCGCCACAACCTGTGGCGTTTTCTGAAGTGGACGGGCGAGATGGATCGTTACGTCCATCCCAAAGCAAAGAGTTCCTAGAACCGTGACCCCGGGAGGAGGTAATCGTCGGCCCGGGAAACCTCGGTCGATTTACTTCGCTTTTCCTTGCGCCGCTGCCAGATTCTTGATGGCGACCAGGATCGAATCCCCGCCCCCGAGCGAATCGTTGTATCGATTCTGGCCATTTTCGACTTTCGCGAAGTCGCCTTGCGTGATTTCGAGCACCGAACCGCCGCCCTTGCGCTCCTTGAGGTCATAGGTCATCGTTAGATAGTTCACGGGTATGTCAGCGATTGCCGAGTTGGGATCGATGACCGTGTACACCAGGCGATGAGGCGGCTCAATCGAGACCACACGACCCTTCACGTAGAGTTTGCCGTCGGCAGCGCCCTTCCATAGCAGGGGAGAGCCGGGCTTCCAGTCGGTCTCGGCGTAGCAGCCAAACATGTATTGCTGGATGAATTCGTTGTCGGTGAGAATCTTCCACAGTGTGCTCACCGGGGCATTCACTTCGATGGTTTGGCGGGTCACGAGTTCGTTCACGGGCGTCTTGTCCTCAGAGACAATATAGATAGAAGAGTGGATGCCATGATTGGAAAAACGCGACAGCGGCCTGCCGCCGAGATTGAGGAAGTCTTCGATCCGGAAGTTGGCAGGGCCCGGGGAATGCTGAGGCGGCCTCTGCCGGCTGGAAAGTTGAGGCATTCGCGAAGGAGTCCGTCGGCTGATGTGGCGCCCTGGATCGCTCATTACTGGATCATTGGCTGGGATCTGCGCGGCTGCGAGCCCCACGTGGCGGAGAGCCTGCCCCACCCGAATTTCCATGTCATATTTGAGCAGGGCACTTCGGTGGTCTGCGGCGTGCACACCTCGAAGTTCTCGCGCGTGCTCGAAGGCCAAGCGCAGGTGTTCGGAATCAAATTCCGGCCGGGAGGATTCCGCCCGTTCCTGGATACTTCCGCTTCCAAGCCCGCCGATCGAATCATCCCCGCGAAACGCATTTTCGGAAAGGATGTGGAGGCGCTGGAAGCGGCATTGCTCTCGTCATGCAACGAGAACAAGAAGGTCGCAGCCGCCAATGCGTTCTTCCGCGAACGCGTGCCTGAACCGGACAAGACGATTGCGCTAGCCGGCCGGCTTGTCGACCGCATTCTCCGGGAACCCGACATCAAAACGGTGGAGGATCTGGTGAACCGGACGGGTATCGGCAAGCGGTCGCTGCAGCGGATTTTCAACGAATATGTCGGGGTCAGTCCCAAGTGGGTGATTCGACGGTATCGCTTGCACGAGTTGATCGAGAGGTTCAATGCCGGGGAACCGCCGGACTGGCCTCAGGTTGCGCTCGACCTCTGGTACTTTGATCAGGCGCATCTGATCAACGACTTTCGATCGCTCGTTGGCTACTCACCCACGCAGTACCAGAAGCTGGTCGCAAAGGATTCGTGAGATTGCGTAGGGGGACACTCTCCCTCCGCCTCAGGGTTTTTCCATCACCACGTTGACTTCGCTGCCCTTGCCCGCGCCCAGAAGTTGGCTGGCCGAGCCTCGATTGGCGGCAATCTCCACGAATCCCATGCTCCCGATGATGGCGAAAACCTCTCCCGGAGCGCCCTCGGCGTAATTAGAGCAGATGCGGGTAGCTTGTCCCTTGTTCCCCACGACGATCTTGAATGGGGGCGGTGTGGGTTCGAAGAGCATGGGTACGTCCTTGGGGGTGATGTTGGTGGTGAGATTGCCGAAGCGATCTGCTCTCAGGACCACGCCGCGCAGGGTATTCTCATCGATCGGTTTGGGACGAGGCGCCGCAAAGCGCACGTAATCCGTGATCTCTTCGCCGAGGCGCTGTGGGTCGATGCCTTTGGCCAGGTACGCCGCGATCGGCGCGAAGATGTCGCGCGCATGGAAAGTATTGCTGGGCGGCTGCAGAAAGTAGTGTTCGGCCGTAACGTGGCGCACCGAGATCCGCTCCTCCCGGTCATAGACCAGCGAGAGAACTCCGTTGTCGGGAGCGACAAACATATGGCGATCGCCGGTGAGCACGATAGGACGCCGCGCCGTGCCCACTCCCGGATCCACGATGACCATGTGAATCGTCCCCGACGGAAAACAGGAATAGGACTGCGAGATGGTGATTGCTCCATCCAAAACGTCGAAGGCCTGTACCGAATGGTTGATGTCCACAAAATGAACGTCGCGCGTGATATCGAGGATGACGCCTTTCATGACGCCAACGAAGTGATCGTTCGTTCCGAAATCGGTGGTGAGAGTGATGATGGGAGTGCCAGGCAATTCAGTTCCTCTTCTGAAAAATGAGCGGAGTTATTGTTGGGAGACTATGAAAGTATCCGGGCTGGCACGGTGGATCGTCAAGGGACGGGAGTAACGTCATTGCTAATTGTTGATTTGGGATTGTCGAATGACCCCCTCCAGGGGCCAGAGCCTTTGCGGGACAGAGCAGCGCAGGTGCCCGGTTCAATCGACCATCAATCATCAATGCCTTATTCGCAGCGGAGAGCTTCGATCGGATTCATGCGCGCTGCCTTCAGCGCCGGGAAGAAGCCGGAGACAATTCCGATCATCGAGAGCAGAACAAAAGC